>JAFZGL010000030.1 GCA_017555395.1 Oscillospiraceae bacterium
AGAGGATGAGCAGGCTGTTGCCGCATTCCTGGAAGCCCACAGCGAATTCACCCCGGAGATCATCGAGACCCCCTGGTTCGTTCCTGTGGAGAACGGCGGCCACCGGATGTGGCCCCACAAGCTGCTGGGCGAAGGTCATTTTGCCGCTGTGCTGAAGAAAGCTGACGGAGAAGAAGAGGATATCCCGCTTCTGACCGGCGAAAAGCTGCCCAAAGAATGGATCTCCTTCGCCAAAGAGCTGGGCATCCGTCTGCCTCCCGGCAAGGCGGTCTCCTTCGGTCAGAACCTGTTCTGGGCACCGGAAGAAATGCCTGACCTGCGCCGGCTGAAGGTCATGCGTCCCGGTCTGGAACTGGGCACCGTCAAAAAAGACCGGTTCGAACCCGCCCACGCCCTGGCGCTGTGGCTGACGGAATGCAGCTGTGAGGAGTCCTTCAAACCTGATTCCCAGGAGATCTCCAGCTATCTCCACGGCAATGTGATCCCCTCCAAAAAGCAGGGCTGGTGCCTGGTCAAGGCCGGCGATTTCTCCATCGGATGGGGAAAAGGTGATAAAACTGTCCTGAAAAATCATTATCCCAAAGGATTACGGCGGTAAATTTCCCTTGTAAGCCTTTACATAATCCTCATTTTGTGATATACTACATTAGCATACGCACTTAATGTGAATCCAACACAAGGAGAGGATCATCCTTGGCTAGATATGAAATCAACGGCGGCAATCCTCTGAACGGCACCGTCACCATCAGCGGCGCAAAAAACGCGGCAGTTGCCATTCTGCCCGCAACACTGCTGGTGAAGGGCAAATGCCGGATCGAGAACGTGCCCTATATTTCCGATATTGACGCGATGTCCAACATTCTTTTCGAGATGGGCGCCAAAATCACCTGCCCCGAAAAGCACGTTCTGGAGATCGACTGTTCCGAAGTTCAGTGTACCGAGCCCAACGCGGATCTGGTCCGCAAGATGCGCGCCAGCTACTACCTGATGGGCGCCCTGCTGGGCCGGTTCGGCAAAGCAAAGGTTGCCCTGCCCGGCGGCTGCAGCTTCGCTTCCCGCCCCATCGACCAGCACATCAAGGGTTTCCTGCTGCTGGGTGCCGATGTGGATGACACCGATGAATATGTGGCACTGGAACCCGGTCCTGAAGGTCTCCGGGGCGGCCGGATCAGTCTGGATATGGCTTCCGTGGGTGCCACCATCAACATCATGCTGGCAGCCTGCCTGATTCCCGGCCAGACCGTCATCGAAAACGCGGCCAAGGAGCCCCACATCGTGGACCTGGCCAACTTCCTGAACACCATGGGCGCCCGGATCTACGGTGCCGGTACCGATACCGTGAAGATCAAGGGCGTCAGCGCCCTGCAGGGCGGCACCTATACCATCATCCCCGACCAGATTGAAGCCGGTACATACATGGCAGCCGTTACTGCCGTGGGTGGCAACGTACTGGTGCAGAACGTTATCCCGAAGCATATGGAGTGCATCACCTCCAAGCTCCAGGAAATGGGTGCCCGGGTCATCACCTATGATGATTCCATCCGGGTCATCCGTACCGGAAAGCTCCGCCGCGCCACCGTCAAGACCCGTCCCTATCCCGGCTTCCCCACGGATATGCAGGCTCAGGTCTGTGTCTGCATGGCACTGGCCAACGGCGTCAGCAAACTGACGGAAAGTGTCTACGAGACCCGGTTCTTCGGCTACTGCACCGAACTGGAAAGCATGGGTGCCAACATCAAGATCAGCGGCAAAACCGCTACGGTCACCGGTGTGGAACATCTCCGCGGCGCCACTGTCTGTGCCCATGACCTTCGCGCCGGCGCGGCGCTGGTCATCGCCGGACTTGCAGCACAGGGCACCACCTATGTGGAACATATCCACTTTGTGGAGCGCGGCTATGAAAGCCTGGTCTCCAAGCTCACCGATCTGGGTGCCGACATCCGCAGAATCAAAGACTAAGATCAAAATCAGCAGCGGCATAACCGCTGCTGATTTTTTTACGCAGATTTTACATAAACAGGATGGCAAACTTGATTTTCCTGTGTTAAAATGATTATCGTCCAATAAACGAGAAAGGCAAACTGCTATGGATATTTTTGATATTCTTACCATGGTCGGCGGCCTGTGTCTGTTCCTGTTCGGCATGAACATCATGGGCGAATCCCTGGAACGGGCTGCCGGTAATTCCCTGCGTTCCCTCCTGGGCAAACTCACCACCAACCGGATGATGGGCTTCCTGACCGGTATGGCCGTCACAGCCGTTATCCAGTCCTCCTCCGCAACCACCGTCATGGTGGTCGGCTTCGTCAACTCCAGCCTGCTGAGTCTGGGACAGGCCATCAACGTCATCATGGGTGCCAACGTCGGTACCACCGTCACTGCCTGGATTCTGTCTTTGAGCGGCGTGGAAGGCGACAGCCTGTTCATTCAGCTGCTGAAGCCCACCTCCTTCACCCCCATTCTGGCCCTGATCGGCATTGTGTACTACATGTTCATCAAGGACGCCAAGAAGAAGGACATCGGCATGATCCTGCTGGGCTTCGCCGTTCTGATGTTCGGCATGGACACCATGTCCGGCGCTGTCAAGGGACTGCGGGACGAAGCTTGGTTCACTGACCTGTTCCTGCTGTTCACCAATCCCATTCTGGGTGTTGTGGCCGGTGCTGTTCTGACCGCCATCATCCAGTCCTCCTCCGCCTCCGTCGGTATCCTGCAGGCACTGTCTGCCACCGGCGCCGTCAGCTATGCCGCCGCCATTCCCATCATCATGGGCCAGAACATCGGTACCTGCGTCACCGCTATGCTGTCTTCCGTGGGCGCCACCAAGAACGCAAAGCGGGCCGCCTATGTGCACCTGCTGTTCAACATCATCGGCACCATCCTGGGTCTGATCCTGTTCCTGGCTGTCAGCATGATCTGGAAGCCTGCCATTCTGGGTGACGGTGCCACCCACCTGGGCATCTCCATCTGCCACACCGCCTTCAACATCATCTGCACCGCCGCCCTGCTGCCCTCCGGCAATCTGCTGGAAAAGCTGGTCTGCAAGCTGGTGCCCGATGCCAAGCAGCCCGAAGTGGTGTCCGAACTGGACGAGCGTCTGCTGGCCACTCCCCCTGTGGCTCTGGAGCGCTGCCATGTGCTCACCGGTGAAATGGCCGTCTGCGCTCAGAAGGTCTTCCGCAGCAGCGCCAAGGCCTTCGGCGGTCTGACTCCCGAACTTGCTCAGGCTGTCCGGGACGGTGAAAACAAGACCGACCATTACGAAGATCTGCTGGGCAGCTACCTGGTAAAGCTCAGCGCCCTTCCCATCAGCGCTCAGGACAGCGCTGAAGCCGCCATGCTGCTGAAAGCCCTGAACGACTTCGAGCGCATCGGCGACCATTCCCTGAACATTCTGGAAGCCGCCGAAGAACTGCAGCAGAAGGAACTGGCCTTCTCCAAGGCTGCATGGCATGAGCTGAAGGTTCTGATGGAAGCTGTCGACGAGATCATCTCCCTGTCCTTCAACGCCTTCCGGAACAACGATCTGCAGGCCGCTTACCAGGTAGAACCCCTGGAGCAGGTCATTGACGATCTGAAGGAAAAGCTGCGCATCCATCACATTCTCCGTCTGCAGCAGGGCACCTGCTCCATCGAGACCGGCTTTGTCTGGTCCGATCTGCTGACCGCCCTGGAGCGCATCGGCGACCACTGCTCCAACATCGCCGGCTGCATCGTGGATATGGCCCACAACAACATGAACATGCACGAGGCACTCCGTTCCGCCCGCATCGAGAACGAGCACTTCGGCGAGCAGTACAAGGCCTACGCCGCCAAGTACAGCCTGAAGCAGTAATTACAAAAAAGAAATCCCGGCAGGATTACCTGCCGGGATATTTTTATGCTTACCGCCATTTTTCGATGAGGCTGCGGATCTGGGATGTAAGTTTGGCATTTTCCTTGTTGGTCATGCCGCGGCGCTTCTTGACCAGACGGAGCAGTTCCTCCGCTGCTGCCAGCAGCTCCTCGTAAACCTGTTTTGCTCTCTGAGAGCCCTTGAAGACCTGAACCCGGTCGATGGGTTTGCCCTCTGTGTAGACCGTCATCTTGCCGGTCAGCAGATCGTATTCTGTGCCGCTGTAGGGTGCGTCTGCGTTGTAGCCCATCTCCTCCAGGCACTTCCGGAATGCCTGGCACTGGTCATCATCACCGTGGTTGACAAACACCTTCCGGGGCTTCTCCCGGAAACCTGCCAGCCAGTTCAGCAGGCCAGCCTTATCCGCATGGCCGGAGGTGCCCTTCAGGGTGCAGATCTCGGCGTTGACCGCAATCTCTTCACCGAAGAGCTTCACGGATTTGACGCCGTCCTGGAGCTTGCGGCCCATGGAACCTTCCGCCTGATAACCAACAAAGAGAATAATGCTGTCGCTGCGCCACAGATTATGCTTCAGATGATGACGGATACGGCCGGCTTCGCACATGCCGCTGGCAGACAGGATCACCTTGGGATGGGGATCCATGTTGATCAGCTTGGATTCTTCCGCCGTGACAGACAGCTGCACACCCTGGGACCAGATGGGATTGATGCCCTGGCGCAGCACTGCCAGAGTTTCCTCGTCAAAATTGCTCTCGTGACTCTGCAGGAAGATGCCGGTGGCTTCCACCGCCAGGGGGGAGTCCACGTATACCGGGAAATTGTAGTGGCCCTTCACCATACCGTTCTGTTTGATCTCCCGGATCAGATACAGCATTTCCTGGGTTCTGCCCACCGCGAAGGACGGAATCACCAGATTGCCACCCCGGTCCAATGCCCGCTGGATGCAGTCTGCCAGTTCCTGCACCGGCCAGACCCGCTCCATATCATGGTGCCGGTTGCCGTAGGTGGATTCGATCACCAGATAATCCGTCTCTTCGATTTTTTTCGGGTCATTCAGAAGAGGCTGGTTGGTATTGCCCACGTCACCGCTGAAGACGATCTTTTTGGTAGTCTCACCCTCTGTCAGCCACAGTTCGATGGCTGCGCTGCCCAGCAGATGGCCGATATCGTTCATCCGGATGATGATACCTTCCGCTACCTGAACAGGCTCCAGATAGCGGCAGGGACGCAGCAGTTTGATGGTGCCGATGGCATCCTGCAGGGTATAGGTAGGCTCCACCGGATCCTCGCCCGCACGTTCTGCCTTACGGCTGCGCCACTGCGCTTCCGACTCCTGAATGTGGGCAGAATCCCGCAGCATGATGTCGCACAGATTACAGGTGGCCTCCGTGGCATAAATCTGGCCCTTGAAGCCGTCCTTGTAGAGTTTGGGCAGCATGCCGGAATGATCGATATGGGCATGGGTCAGAAATACCGCCTCGATCTGACTGGGTGCCACCGGCAGGGGAACATTCTGGAACACATCCGTTCCCTGCTCCATACCGCAGTCCACCAGATAGTACCTGCCGCCCACTTCCAGCAGTGTGCAGGAACCGGTCACCTCATGAGTCGCACCGATGAATTGTATCTTCATGATCTGTCACCTCCGCAAAAGTCGAAACGAGTTTCTTCTACTATCAATATATAACAACTCCATGTATTTTACAAGTGCTGCATTTGTTAACTTTATCTAAACGCCGTAAAAAACGCCCCGCCTTCCAAAGAAGGCGGGGCAATTTCCGTTTGATTAGAACAGCACGGGATTGATGTGCCAGATCTCTTCTGCGTACTGACGGATAGTACGGTCGGAGGAGAACTTTGCTGCGGAAGCAACGTTCATCAGGCACTTGCGGCCGAAGGCCATGCGGTCAGCATAGTCACGGTTTGCCTGCAGCTTGGCTTCGATGTAGGAAGCGTAGTCGGCCAGGATGAAGTACTTGTCGGGCTTTTCGCCGTTGACTTCGTCCAGCAGGCTGCGGTACAGAGCATGCAGATCGGTATCGGTCTCCACAGTGCCGTTGATCATGGTGTCCAGGGCACGGCGCAGATCGGGATTGTTGTTGTAGATGTCGCGGGGGTTGTAGGTACCCTTCATGGCATTGATCTCGGGAACGGTATGGCCGAAGATATACTCGTTCTCGCGGCCTGCCTCCTGAGCGATCTCCACGTTTGCGCCGTCCAGAGTGCCCAGAGTCACAGCGCCGTTCAGCATCAGCTTCATGTTGCCGGTGCCGGAAGCCTCAGTGCCGGCAGGAGAGATCTGCTCGGAGATGTCGGCTGCGGGCATGATGTGCTCAGCGTAGGAGCAGTTATAGTTCTGAACGAAGACCACCTTCAGCTTGTCGGAAACGGACATATCGCTGTTGATCATCTTTGCAACGCGGTTGATGAAACGGATGATTGCCTTGGCGCGGGCGTAGCCGGGAGCGGACTTTGCACCGAACAGGTAAACGGTGGGCTGGAAGTCGGGCAGACGGCCGTCCTTCAGGCGGTAGTAGATGTCCAGAACAGACAGGATGTTCATCAGCTGGCGCTTGTACTCATGCAGACGCTTGACCTGAACATCGAACATGAAGTCGGGGTTCAGCTGAACGCCTTCCTGCTTGGCCACAACGGCACACAGCTGTTCCTTCTTGGCGCGCTTGATGGCGTTGAAGCGGGCAACAGTCTCGTCATCCATGTGATCCTTCATGCCGCCGATCAGGGACAGCTCCTTCAGGAAGTCGCCGCCGACCTTCTCGCGGATCATTTCGGTCAGTTCAGGGTTGCACAGGCCGATCCAGCGGCGGGGAGTGATGCCGTTGGTCTTGTTCTGGAAGCGGTCGGGGAACACTTCAAACCAGTTGCGGAAGCAGTCGTCCTTCAGGATCTGAGAGTGGATCTCAGCAACACCGTTGACATAGCTGCCCACATAAATGGACAGGTTAGCCATGTGGATGATGTTGTTGTTGATGATGAAGTTGCTGGGGTTGTAGTTCAGTGCGGGATCATGACGCAGCTTGTAGTCGATCAGGCAGATGATGTGCTCGATCTCGGGAACGACAGACTTCAGCAGCTCCTGAGGCCACTTTTCCAGAGCTTCGCCCATGACGGTGTGGTTGGTGTAGGAGAAGGTTTTCTGAGCAATCTGGAAGCCCTCTTCGAAGGTAAAGCCTTCCAGCATCATCAGACGGATCAGCTCGGGGATGGACATGGCAGGATGGGTGTCGTTCAGCTGCACAGCGCAGAACTCAGGGAAGCGCCACAGATCATCCTTGGAGGTGCCGTGGGTCTCCTTGAAGGTGCGCAGAATATCCTGCAGGGAAGCAGAGGACAGAACGTACTGCTGCTTGATGCGCAGACGCTTGCCGTCCCAGGTGGAGTCGTTGGGATACAGAACGCGGGTGATGTCCTCAGCCTTGTTCTTGGAATCCAAAGCGCGCAGGTAGTCCTGGTTGTTGAAAGCGTTGAAGTCCAGCTCGCTCTCAGCCTCGCACTGCCACAGGCGCAGGGTACCGATGTTCTTGGTACCGTAGCCGATGACGGGAACATCGTAGGGAACTGCAATGACGGTGTGCTCGGGGAACTGGATCTTGACGCGGTGGTTGTAGCGGCGGTAAGACCAGGGATCACCGAACTTGGTCCAGTTGTCGGCGTTTTCAACCTGGTTGCCCTTCTCGTCGAAGCGCTGCTTGAACAGGCCGAACTTGTAGCGCAGGCCGTAGCCGGACAGGGGCAGGTCGGTGGAAGCAGCGGAATCCAGGAAGCAGGCAGCCAGACGGCCCAGACCGCCGTTGCCCAGTGCATCGTCTTCGATGTCTTCCAGAACAGCCAGATCAACACCCTGCTCTGCGAACAGCTTCTTCATCTCATCCAGGATGCCCAGATTGAACATATTGGAATACACCAGACGGCCAATCAGGTACTCTGCGGAGATGTAGAAAGCCTTGCGCTGGGTGTTGCGGGCCTTTCTAGCCTTGCTCCAGTTGTCGGAAATGGCCATCATCACAGCCACGCCCAGAGCCTGATGCAGTTCCTGTGCGGTAGCCTGCTGCAGGGTGACGTCGTAGTTGTACTTCAGCTGTGCTTCAGTCCACTTCAGAATGTTCTGACAATCATAATTCATTTACTATGTCTCCAATCTTCAAAGCGGCGGTGCCGCGTTTGTTGTTTCTTTAAATTCTGGCATACAACCGGGTCAGTTCCCGGATTTTCTTTGCCAAATCTTTGGTGATTATACCATCTTTCGCCCGCCATGTCCAGTTGGAATCGGACAGGGTTCCGGGGAAATTCATTCTGGCTTTGCCATCCAGATTCAGGTAATCCTGCAGCTGAATGACGCACAGATCAGACACCGATGCCAGTGCGGTGCGGATGGTGCCCCATACGTATCCTTCCTTTTTGGAGAGGTTCATATAGGCCGCCGCAAATTCCACTTCTTCTTTGGAAGCGGTTTCAAACCACTGACGCATGGTCATATTGTCGTGGGTGCCGGTATAGCACACACTGTTATGCACATAGGTATGCGGCAGGTAGTCGGAAGGTTCCTTGGGGTCAAAGGCAAACTGCAGCACCTTCATGCCGGGCCAGCCGCCTGCATCCCGCAGATCCAGAACTTCCTGGGTCAGGAAGCCCAGATCCTCCGCAATCAGAGGCAGGTCAGGAAGTCCCTTCTTCAGTGCCTTCACAAAGGACATGCCGGGGCCCTTTACCCACTTGCCGTAGCGGGCTGTCTTATGGCCGAAGGGCACAGACCAGTAGGCTTCAAATCCCCGGAAATGATCCAGACGGATCACATCATACATTCTTCCGGCTGCAGCCAGGCGTTCCAGCCACCACTGATAGCCCTGCTTTTTATGGACACTCCAGCGGTACAGGGGATTGCCCCAGAGCTGACCGTCCTCCGTAAAGCCATCGGGAGGGCAGCCTGCCACCGCAATGGGATTCAGTTTCCTGTCCAGTTCAAACAGCTGGGGCTGACTCCAGACCTCCACACTGTCCAGGGGAACATAAATAGGCACATCGCCGATGATCTGAATGCCGCAGTCATTGGCATATCCATGCAGCGCTTCCCACTGTGTGAAGAAGAGGTACTGCACAAAGCTGTAAAACCGGATCTCCTGTGCCAGTTCTTCCCGAATCTGTGCCATGGCATCCGCTCTGCGGTGCTTCAGATCCTCCGGCCATTCATACCAGGGCTTTCCGCCATAACGCTCCTTCAGCGCCATGAACAGAGCAAAATCCGGCAGCCAGGCGCTGCTGCGGTCACAGAAGGCATCAAATGCCTCACCGCCGTCAAACCGGCTGTAGGCCAGACGAAGAACCTTCAGCCTGTTGTTGTACAGAAGACCGAAATCTGCCTTCTCTTCCTTCCGGCACCAGCGGATGCCGGCGATTTCCTCCTGATCCAGAAGACCGTCTTCCACCAGGACATCCAGATCAATGAGATAGTGGTTGCCTGCAAATGTGCTGCAGGACTGATAGGGGGAATCTCCAAAACCGGTGGGCGTCAGGGGCAGGATCTGCCACAGACGCTGGCCGGCATCTTTCAGAAAATCCACAAAAGCAAAGGCCTGCTTACCCATGGTGCCGACACCGTAGGGACCGGGCAGGCTGGTAATATGCATCAAAATACCGCTGCTTCGCATGATTCTATCTCCTCTTTTCGCTGCCTTACCGGCACCGGAACAGTCCGTTTTGGGCAGGCAGGCCGGTGGATTTTCACCGGAACATCCATGTTCCGACTCCACGGCACTGTAATAGATTAATACTTTTTTCCATTTTTGTCAAGAAATATCCTTGCAAAATGCCCGTAAAATCCAATTTGCAGGACAAATTTGGAACTTCGCATAAAGGAATCCCGTTTCCCCGCGAGATTATCAACATTCTAACCATAAAAGCGAAAAAGAAACCCTCGGTATACCTTTCGCCCTGCAGCGCGAACGATAAAAAAACAGACCTGCCATAAGGCAGGTCTGTTTGAGGTTTTGGAAATTAGCCTTCCAGGTTCAGGCCGGTCTCCTTGGAGAAGACATGGCAGACATGACCGGGGAAGTTGTACTTGATAGCATTGCCGTGTGCCAGAGCGTTGACCTCAGCAGCGGACATGTTCATGGTGGAAACGACCATGACAACGTCGCGGCCCATGGAGGTGACGTGCAGGTGCACGGAGGAACCCATCAGCTCGGAAACGTCGACGGTGCCGTCGATGCCGGTGCCTTCCAGGGTGATGTGCTCGGGACGGACGCCCAGAACGATGTCCTGCTCAGCAACATTGTTGGCAGCCAGCTTCTCCTGCTTCTCAGCAGACAGCTCGACGGTCAGGTTGTCCAGCTTGACAGCGTACTTGCCGTTCTCCTTAACCAGCTTGGCGTTCTCGAACAGGTTCATCTGGGGAGAGCCAATGAAGGTAGCAACGAACAGGTTGTGGGGATGGTTGAAGACCTGCTGAGGAGTGCCGATCTGCTGGACTTCGCCGTCCTTCATGATGACGATGCGGTCGCCCAGGGTCATAGCCTCAGTCTGGTCGTGGGTAACGTAAATGAAGGTGGTGTTGATTCTCTGGCGCAGCTTGATGATCTCAGCACGCATCTGGTTACGCAGCTTGGCGTCCAGGTTGGACAGAGGCTCGTCCATCAGCAGAACCTTGGGCTCACGGACGATAGCACGGCCGATAGCAACACGCTGACGCTGACCGCCGGACAGAGCCTTGGGCTTACGGCCCAGGTACTGGGTGATGTCCAGGATCTCAGCAGCTTCCTTGACCTTCTTGTCGATTTCGTCCTTGGGCATCTTGCGCAGCTTCAGAGCGAAAGCGATGTTATCATAAACGGTCATGTGGGGGTACAGAGCGTAGTTCTGGAAGACCATTGCGATGTCGCGGTCCTTAGGAGCAACATCGTTGACGCGCTTGTCACCGATGAACAGATCGCCGCCGGAGATTTCTTCCAGACCGGCAACCATGCGCAGGGTGGTGGACTTACCACAGCCGGAAGGACCGACCAGAACGATGAATTCTTTATCAGCGATGTCCAGGTTGAACTCCTGAACTGCGATAACGCCTTCTTCGGTGATCTTCAGGTTGACCTTCTTCTCAGGCTGCTCGCCCTTCTTGGCCTTCTTCTTCTTGGTGTCGTCGCTGTGGGGGTAGATCTTGGTGATGTTCTTCAGAGTTAAGCTTGCCATACTTTCTTCGACGCTAAACGCACCTACCATTTTCGCGTGCGTTCTCGCATACCCGGACGAAAAATATTCCGGGAGCATTACAACAGGTCTCCACACTGCTGTACCGTGCGTCAGACGGGTTTATCCTCCTTTATTTTAGCGGTATCAGGCCTATTTTTGTGGAGTAGACCCAATCCACCTGGATATGCACATTTTACCATAGATAGCAAGCGGGTGCAATGGTGCATTTTACCGTTTTTCACTTTTCTTCTTTGTGTAAGTTGACAGTTTTTCCGGTGCATAACAAATTCTTTACCGGAATAAGCTGTAGCACAAATCTTTGGAGGGATCACAATGAGAAAGGTGACCGCACTGCTGCTGATACTCTTCTGCACACTCCCCTGCCGCGTCCTGGCCGCGCAGCCGGAGGTGGCAGGAAAAAGCGCCCTGCTGATGGAGGTATCCACCGGCAGAGTGCTGTTCGAACATAACTCCCACGAGCCTCTGGCGCCGGCCAGCGTCACCAAGGTCATGACCATGCTGCTGATCATGGAAGCTCTGGAATCCGGCAAAATCAGCTGGGATGATTCCGTCACCACCTCGGAAACCGCTGCTGCCAAAGGCGGTAGCCAGGTTTATCTGAAGGTAGGCGAAACCATGACCGTAACGGACATGCTCAAATCCATTGCCGTCTCCTCCGCCAATGACTGTGCCTGCGCCATGGCAGAATTCATTGCCGGTTCGGAAGCTGCCTTTGTGGAGCTGATGAACCGCAGGGCAGCGGAACTGGGCATGAATGACACCCACTTTGTCAACTGCACAGGTCTTGATGACAGCGAAGAGGCCAAAGAGCACCGGACATCCGCCCGGGATATTGCCCTGATGTCCCGGGAGCTTCTGAAAAATCACCCGGAAATCAAAAAATTCACCACCATCTGGATGGACTCTGTCCGGGACGGCGCCTTCGGGCTGTCCAACACCAACAAGATGATCCGGTTCTATGACGGGTCAACAGGGCTCAAAACAGGCTTTACTTCCGGTGCCGGATACTGTCTTTCCGCCTCTGCCCTGCGCGACGGCATGGAGCTCATCGCCGTGGTCATGGGTGCTGCCAGTTCCAAAGACCGGTTCCAGTCCTGCAAGTCCATGCTGGATCACGGATTTGCCGGCTATGCCCTCATTGCCCCGGATCTGTGCGATGCTCCGGATGTGCCGGTGACTCTGGGAAAAATCCCCTTCGTCCATCCTAAGCTCGGAGAATCATCCAGCCTGCTCATCGACAGGGAGCAGAAAAACACCGTCACCACGGATATCCGTCTGGAGGAGGCTGTTTCTGCCCCTGTCAGCCAGGGGCAGCGCATCGGCACCATGACCGTGAAAGCCGGAGCGCAGATTCTGAAGGAGATCCCGCTGGTTGCCGCGGAAGGCGTGGAACGTCTTTCCCTTGGGGATATCTACCTGCATGTACTCCGCCGGGCAGCTATGGCTCCGGACGCCATATAGAAGAAACCGGCTCTTACTGAGCCGGTTTCTTATTTCTTCTGTATTTCCACAGCGCCGCTGCCGTGGTGACCGCCGCAAAGAATTCTGCAAAAAAGGTGGTGGAACCCACGATGGCAGTATACACCGCCCAGATGGACGCGTTCACCAGCAGAAATTTACGGGTGGTCTGTTCGCTGCGGGCAAAGATGGAGAAGGTCAGCATGGCGCTTCCCACAATCGGCAGCAGTTCCAGCAGATTCTTCCCGCTGAGCCCCGGTACAAACCCCGGCGCGGTAAGGATTCCAAAGAATCCCAGTCCCACATACAGGCCGCAAAACAGCATCTGCTCCCACACCTGTACCTTTGTCCGCTTCACGGTGTGATGCATGGAGACCACAGACTGGACAATGGCTACAAAATACATAAAAATAGCGCTGCCGATCTGGCCGATCATAAAAAAGTTCAGCGCCATCAGCAGATTGCCGGCAATGGTAGCCGCCAGCATCTGCCATTTTTTCTGAAACAGGGGCATCAGCACCGTCACAACGGTGGCAATGATCCCCAGGATCTGGCCTGTGAGATACACCGCAACATCATCCTCTCCGAAAAAACGGGCGCAAATGCGCCCGCTTTGTTATTTCTGATCTTCCCAGAAAGGTTCCACTTTTTCCTGGCACTTTTCACAGTCGCCGCTGCAGTTTCTGGATTTCATCTGCAGTTCCTGGCTCTTCACCGTGACAGTGGTGCAGCAGGGGATGGAATGGGTGATAAACACGTTGGAACCGATGGTGCATTCCCGTCCGATGACGGTGGTGCCGCCCAGAATGGAGGCACCGGCATAGATGGTCACATGGTCTTCAATGGTGGGATGGCGTTTCTTGCCCTTCAGGCTCTGGCCGCCCCGGGTGGTCAGTGCGCCCAGAGTGACGCCCTGATAGATCTTCACATGGTCACCAATGTTGGTGGTCTCACCGATGACGATGCCGGTACCGTGGTCGATGAAGAAATACTTGCCGATGGTGGCACCGGGATGGATGTCAATACCGGTGATGGAGTGGGCATGCTCAGACATGATCCGGGGCAGCATGGGCACCTTCAGTTCATAGAGGATGTGAGCCAGCCGGTACACCGTGATGGCAAACAGGCCCGGATAACTGAAGATAATCTCGTCAACACTGTAGGCAGCAGGGTCACCAGCATAGAAGGCCTCCACATCGGTCTGGGCAACGGCACGGACACCGGGAATGGACCGGAAGAAAGCCAGGCTGATCTGCTGGGCCCGCTCCGTGGCCTCCTCTTCGCTCATCCGGGTCTTCAGAACCACGGTGATCTGCTTGTTCAGATTATACATCACATCTTCGATCAGCATGGACAGATTGTGCCGGGCATTATAGATGCGGTAGGTCTTATCCCGGGCGGTGCCGGGGTAGATAATGCGCATCAGCTTGCCGATCATGTCGATGATGACGGCTTTGTCCGGATGCTGGAACAGATCCATCTTATCGATGTCCCGTCCATGGCAGTAGTCCAGAAGAATGTTGTCAACAATGCTTTCGATCTGCTGTTCAATGGGAGTCATAGGCATCCCTCCTTGCGTGATGGACATAAGTTTACCACAGAAGGAAAGGAATGTCAATTGACACCCGTCGAAGGGCGATGTATAATTCTAAATATCTTTTCAGCACCATTGGAGGTAATCCTATGTCCAACATCTATGCATCCGTCTCCCAGCTCATCGGCGGCACGCCGCTGCTGGAACTGACCAATATCGAGAAAAACGACGGTCTCTCCGTCCGTCTTCTGGCAAAAGTCGAGGGCATGAATCCCGCCGGCAGCGCCAAGGACCGGGTGGGACTTGCCATGATCGAGGATGCGGAAGCTAAGGGTCTTCTGCAGAAGGGCAGCACCATCATCGAGCCCACCTCCGGCAACACCGGCATCGGTCTGTGCTGTGTGGCTGCCGCCCGGGGCTATCACTGCATCATCGTCATGCCCGATTCCATGAGCATCGAACGTCAGAAGCTGATGACCGCCTTCGGTGCGGAACTGGTGCTGACCCCCGGCGCCGGCGGTATGTCTGCTGCCATTGCCAAAGCCGAGGAGCTGAAGGCGCAGATCCCCGGTTCCATCATTGCCGGACAGTTCGTCAATCCCGCCAATCCCGCTGCCCATTACCGCACCACCGGTCCCGAGATCTGGAAGGACACCGACGGTAATATCGACATTTTCGTGGCAGGCATCGGCACCGGCGGTACCATCACCGGCGTCGGCCGTTACCTCAAAGAACGCAACCCCGCTATTAAAATTGTTGGTATGGAACCTGCCGATTCTCCCCTGCTGACCCAGGGAAAGGCCGGTCCCCACGGCATCCAGGGTATCGGTGCCAACTTCGTTCCGGAAATTCTGGATCTGTCTGTCATCGATGAGATCCTGACCTGTCCTCTGGAGGGCGCCTACGAATGCGGCCGCCGTCTGGGCCGGGAGGAAGGCATCCTGGCCGGCATTTCCTCCGGCGGCGCCCTGTGGGCCGCCATGGAGCTGGCAAAGCGCCCCGAAAACGCAGGCAAGACCATCGTCGCCCTGCTGCCGGACTCCGGCGAGCGCTACCTCTCCACCGCCATGTTTGCATAAAAAGAACAGGCAGTCCTATGGGGCTGCCTGATTTTTTATTTGCCTGCCACAGAAAGGCCTTCCACCAGCACGCTGGGGCTGCCCACCGTGCCCATGCCGGGAAATTCCAGATTGTCCGCCGCGCAGACAATATTCTTCAGCAAATCGTAGAAATTACCTGCCACAGTGAAGGATTTCACCCTGGCAGTTTTCTTTCCGCCTTCGATCAGAAAACCGGCACTCTGCAGGGAAAAATCACCGGTCACCGGATTGGCACCCGCATGAAGGCCGCCCAGGGAATTGATATAAACACCGGTTCCTGCTTTTTTCAGCAGTTCTTCTTCGGACAGTTCTCCGGCTGCCAGATACAGGGTAAAGGGACTGATGCCCACAGGAGAATCATAAGCAGCTTTGGAGGCATTGCCGGTGGTCTGCTTCCCTGCCAGCGCCGCGTTTTTCAGGTCATACAGAAGGGTGTTCAGGTTGCCCCGTTCAATGATGTTCTTCCGGAAGGCAGGACTGCCTTCGGCGTCGAAGCTCCGCTGCAGGAAACTGCCGGGACGGGCAGGATCATCCACCAGTGTGACTGCCGCAGATGCGATGATTTCGCCTTCCTTGCCTGCAATCCTGCTCAGACCCTTTCTGGCTTTTTCCGAGGAAAACACGGAGGAAAAGGTGCTCAGCAGGTCACTCATGGCCTCCGGATCAAAGATAACGGGATATTTTCCCGTGGGCGCAGGTTCGCCGCCCAGCTTTCCCAGCGCTGTTTTTGCTGCTTTCTTTGTCAGCGCCCCGGTATCGATGGCATCCAGATTTCCCAGTTCGATCTGATAATCATTGGCCATTTCTCCGCCGTCGGACACCACAGCCGCCACCACCAGACCAACCAGGGTTGTCTCATCGTGCAGATCCAGGCCACGGGAATTGTGGATGGCAATTTCACTTTTTTCTGCCACGCCCTGGGTGGTGCAGCCGTCAATCACCGCCGGGTCCGCCGCATAAAGCTGCTTCTGGGTATCCAGCACCTTGTTTACCAGTTCATCTGTCTGGGGAATCCGGACATCCGATACCGGAATCTGCCGGTAAGTCTTTCCGCCCTCACCCAGAAACACAGGTTCTTCCGCCTCCAGGCTGGACGCATTGTCCATGGCCCGCTCCACCAGCTTGGCTGCTGTCTTTTCGCTTAAATGCTCAGCAGACGCATAGCCCATCTTTCCGTCACAGATACAGCGGAAACAGGCACCGCCCTCCAGGGATGCGGAAAACTGGTTGATCTCACTTTTGAATGCGGAAACCGAGGTGGATTCCGCGGTCTGATAGTAAAGTTCATAGTCCTTCACACCCAGTTCTTCACACCGGGCGATGATGCAGTTTTTAAATTCCTGAAATGTCATAGCTGCCTCCTTATCTGCCGCCCACAGTGATGCTGCTGACCCGGATCAGAGGCTGGCCCACATTGGTGGGAACACTGCCGCTGGAGGAACCGCACATACCCTGGCCCATCTCCATACAGGTGCCCACCATATCAATGTTGCGGATGATGTCACTGCCTTTGCCTACCAGGCTGGCGCCCCGGACAGGCTCACAGATCTTGCCGTTGCGCACCAGATAACCTTCATTGACGGAGAAATTGAACTCACCGGTCACAGGATTGACGCTGCCGCCGCCCATGTCCCTGGCGTACAGGCCGTATTCCATGGAGGCGATGATGTCTTCATTCCGATCCTCACCGGCAGCAATATAGGTATTGGTCATCCGGGAGGTGGGGGTATAGGCATAGCTCTGGCGGCGGGCATTGCCGGTGGAGGCCATTCCCATCCGGCGGCCGTTGAACTTGTCGATCATATAGGATTTCAGAACACCCTTTTCAATCAGCACATTCTTTCCTGCGGGTGTACCTTCATCATCGATGTTGATGGATCCCCAGGCATTGGGAATAGTGCCGTCATCGATGGCGGTCACCTTGGGATTGGCGATCCGCTCTCCCAGTTTTCCGGCAAACTGGCTTCTTCCGTAGGCAACACTGGATGCCTCCAGGGAGTGGCCGCAGGCCTCATGGAAAATGACACCGCCGAAGCCGTTCTCGATGGCCACCGGCATGACGCCCGCCGGGCAGTAACCCGCGCCGGCCATGGTCACCGCCTGCTGCGCCGCCTTCAGGCCCACCTGCTTCGGATCCACGGTTTCAAACATCTCAAGTCCCATTTTCCGGCCGGGGCTGCACCGTCCGGTCTGGGTCTGTCCTTCCAGCTCCGCCACCGCTTCAATGGCGATCCGGGTGCGGACAGAACGGTCAGCCGTCAGCAGTCCTTCGGAGTTGGCGACGAAGATCCGGTGATCCACACAGGCCAGTGTACCGCTGACCTGACGGACAGCGGGCGCGTATTCCTTCGCCGCGAAATAGCCATCCTTCAGGATTGCCACTTTCTCCCGGTTGGAGACAGAAACCGGATACAGCTTCACCGGATGGATATCCCCGAAGGAGCGCTCCTTCAGCACAATATCCATGGGTGCTGTGCCCTCTCCCAGGGCATCCGCCGCCTTTTCGGCACAGGCCAGCAGACCCTCTTCGCTGGTATCCACGGTGGATGCCATGACGCTGCGCAGGCCCTTGTACACACGGACCGCCGCGCCGGCTACATTGGTATCCTTAATGGCATCCACCCGATCTGAGATCATATGGATAGAATGATTCACGGTGTTTTCCGCAAAAATCTCTGCATAATCGCCGCCGGTGGAAAGGGCTTTTCGGAGCACACGGCAGCAGATCTCTCTGGAAATCATAGTATCGTCCTCTTTTCTGACAGGAGTAACTGTATCGTACAATGAAACGGCAGTAAAAGCAAGCCATGCCGGATATTCCATCTCCATTGTATCCTGAATTTCGTGAATAATTCTGCCTGCACTGGCAAACAATACCACCGGACATCAATTTCTGGAGGTATGACTTATGTTCCGTTCCCGTTTCTGGGTTGCTCTGACAGCTGTGTTCTGTCTCGGCACCGCCATTTTACCGGCTGCCGCCGCGGAAGTCAGCTGCGACAGCATCTACTGTTTTTCCGCTGAGGATTTTTCATCCGCAGAAGATCTGCAGGGCATCTGCATCACAGATCTGCCCTCCCCCAACATCGGCACCATCCTGCTGGGCACCCGGGTGCTCCGCCCCGGAGATATCCTCACTGCCGGTCAGGCCGCGCAGATGACCTTCTGCCCTTTACGCACCGAAACCGACCGCACTGCTGAAGTGGGCTACCTGCCCATTTTTGAACACACGGTGGCGCCGTCCGCTGTTATGACCATCTCTGTCCGGGGTAAGGAAGACAAGCCGCCCGTTGCGGAAGACCTTGCCGCGGAGACCTACAAAAATCTGCCCACCACCGGTAAACTGAAAGTCAGCGATCCGGAGGGGCAGGCCATGACCTATACCGTCACCCGGCAGCCCCGGCGGGGCACTCTGGAGATCCGGGAGGACGGCAGCTTCACCTATACGCCCAAAAAGAATAAGATCGGCGTAGACTCCTTCACCTTCACCGCCGCAGATCCTGCCGGGAAAGTAAGCCGGGAAGCCACTGTCACCATCACCATTCTGAAGCCCACGGATGCGGCACAGTACACGGATACCGTCGGCCGGGACTGCCGCTTCGCAGCGGAATGGATGCGCCACAGCGGCATTTTTGTGGGCGAACAGACTGCCGGCAATCCCTGCTTCAGCCCTGACCGGCAGGTTTCCCGGGGAGAATTCACTGCCATGCTGGCAAAAGCCCTGGACCTGAAGCCGGAGGAAGACCTGGCGCTCACAGGCTACACCGACGAGATCCCAGCCTGGCTGCAGCCTTATCTGGCCGCAGCTGTCCGGGCAGGTCTCACCGCCGGTCTTCCTCAGCAGGATGCCTTCGGTGCCGAAGAGCCCATCACCGGCGCGGAAGCTGCTGTGATGCTGCAGAGCGCCCTGGATCTCCGTGTTTCCTCTGACTCCATTTCCACAGACGGCACCGTTCCCGTCTGGGCGGAGCATTCTTTGGCCGCCCTCTCCGGCAGCGGTATGGAACTGGATGCCGCCGTCCCTCTGACCCGGGGCGACACAGCGAAGCTTCTGTATCAGGCTGTCCGGATGAAGGAATACCCCGTCTTTTCCGAATAGCAAAAAGCGGCAGTCTGAGACTGCCGCTTTTCCTTATTTCAGAAGATCGCTGCCTGCGAAATACCACTTCATGGGCTTGTACAGAAGCGCTGCCAGCAGCAGAGCCAGGATCATATTGGGGATCATGTAGCTGCCGTTGTAGACCAGGGAATACAGGTGCGCGTTGTCAAAGGTGCCGAAGCCGGGCACTTCCGTGGGCTCAATAATCCGGTAGATGGTAACACCGGAAATGTGGTGGACGATGAATCGGCCCAGGCAGCCGATGACAGTGCCGGGGAAAATACCCCAGGCTTTTCCCTTAAACAGGCCAGCCAGACCCAGAGGGGTAAAGGCCAGCAGGTAGTCCAGAAGCATGGACTGCCAGCCCCAGGCATAAGCGCCGTCGAAGAGCAGCTGCATCAGGCCAAAAACAAAGCCTGCACCCAGACCTCTGCCCACGCCCCAGCGCAGGCCGTAGAGCAGAATGGGGAACATGGCAGGTGTCAGGCTGCCGCCGTTGGGCAGTTCATAGAGCTTGACAAAGCTGAGGACGAAGCCCAGTCCCACAAGCACAGCGCCTTCTGTCAGCGCCCGGACGTTTACGTGTGATTTGTTCTGCATAGAGATACCTCCAAATAAAAAATATCGCATTGCAAACCGTCCAGGTGCAATGCGACACGAAAGTATCCCATATATGCATCTTTCCCTCCGACGGTACTAGCCGTATCAGGTTCACGGGTCTGGACTACGCATTCCACTCTCAGCCGGATGCATCCGGCTCCCCGAAGACTTATTTGTTTTGCGACTGTCTGTATTATATGCAGCCCCGGCAGGAAAGTCAAGAAAAAAGGGAGAAGCCGGGCTTCTCCCTTTGAGATATTAAGCCATTTCCAGCGCCAGGGTCTTGCCGCCCAGGATGTGGAAGTGCAGGTGATGCACGGTCTGACCGGCATCCGCGCCGCAGTTGGAAACCACACGGTAGCCACCCTCCAGACCTTCTGCCTTGGCGATCTGAGGAATCACCTCAAAGATGTGCGCCACCACAGCGCTGTTTGCAGCGGTGATGCCGTTGCAGCTTTCGATGTGAGCCTTGGGCACCACCAGAACATGGGTGGGTGCCTGGGGAGCGATGTCCCGGAAGGCATAGCAGATCTCGTCTTCCCAAACCTTGGAAGAGGGGATGCTGCCGGCAATGATCTTACAGAACAGACAATTTTCCATCTTACTTACCTCCAGAAATTATAATCCAAGCACATGGACGCCGGTCATGCTGACCACACCCATGATGATGCCCGCCAGAACCACACCCAGAGACACCGCAAGAGATGTGGACTTGATACCCATGTTCAGGAAAGATGCCGCCAGAGTTCCCGTCCAGGCGCCGGTACCGGGCAGAGGAATGCCCACAAACAACAGAAGCGCAATGAACAGGCCATTCCGGCCCGCTCTGGCTTTCAGCTTCTGACCGCCCCGCTCGCCCTTCTCGATGCAATAGGTAAAGAACTTGCCGATGTATTTCTTATCGCAGCCCCACAGAAGAACCTTCCGGGCAAAAAAATAGATGATAGGCACCGGCAGCATATTGCCGATGATGCAAACAATAAGCGCTTTAAAATAAGGCAGCCCAATACCAACAGCAATGGGAACGCCGCCGCGCAGTTCAATCAGGGGAACCATGGAAACCAAAAAAACTAACAGATATTTTTTGAGCATTTCTCTCTCCTAGATCCAAAATTTGCGTTATTATATCACAGGTTTTCCCGGTTTGCAACGAGAATCCCGATTTTCCCGCTGTTTAATGGTTAAATCTTTGTAAAAAAAGCACCTGCCCGAAGGCAGGTGCTTTGAGAAATCAGAAATTACTTGATCTGGGGCAGGGATGCAGCAGCAACAGCCTGACCAACACGGCGCATCTTCTCGTCGGGCAGAGTGACACAGCACTTTGCAGCCAGTTCGGGATACTCGGCAGCCAGAATGTCGTTGGTGACCTTCAGGATGGTGTCGCCGCCCTTACCGGACATGACGCGGCCCATCAGCATGATGTAGTCCAGATCATAGAACTGGGAGTACAGAACCACGGTGTAGCCGAAGTAGGCACCGATGGTCTCGAAGATTGCCTGAGCTCTGGGGTCGTCTGCCTCCATCAGCTTCTGGACAGCCTTCAGCTTCTCAGCCAGGGACAGGCTCTCATCCAGTTCGATGCCGGCAGCGGGGCACAGCTTGATAACGGCGTCCTGAGAGAAGTACTTGCAGCCGACACCGAAGTCGAAGGACCACTCGTCCTGCATAGCGCCTTCCTGCAGGTCAACGGGGGCGAATGCCAGCTCGTTGATCCAGCCCAGAACGTTCTTGTCGGCGTCGACATAGCCGACAGCTTCAGAAGTACCCATAGCCAGACCCATCATCTTGCCCTTGCCCAGGCCCATAGCGCCGGCCAGAGCGGAGACGTCACCGTCGTTGGCAACCACCAGGGGAACATCACCGATGGCAGCGGCAGCGCGGGTGTAGATGGTCTTGACCTTATCCCAGTTGTCGCGGGGAACCTTGATGAACAAGGAAGCCACGCGG
>JAFZGL010000031.1 GCA_017555395.1 Oscillospiraceae bacterium
CTGTTGTCAAGGCTAAGCCCGCAGCTGCCAAGGGTCAGTATATCCGTTCCTGCACCGTCGCTTCCACCATGGGCCCCGGCGTCAAGGTCAACACCACCAAGTATATCTAATCGATATGCAATTACACCCACAGGAATTTTCCTGTGGGTGTTTTTTGTATTCTTGACATTTTTTCTTCCTGATTTTACAATGAAATCAACCATATTTCAGGGAGGTATCCTCTTATGAAACTTATGAAACGTATGATTTCCTTCGTTTTGACTGTTGTGTTAATCCTGGGCACTGCCCTGCCCGCCCGGGCGGCGCTGATGAGTGTAAAAGCATATGACTATACCGATGCGGACAGCGGAAACACATTTTCCTATCCCGGCACCTGGAAGCCTGTCAGTGTAAAAAACTCTCTTGTAAAGGTCAAATTCACCACCCCTGACAAGTCCTCCCCTGCCATGCAGTACGGCAGCGCAGATCTTTGGGCTTCTCTTTCCGCTGCTGATCAGAAATCTCTGCCCCGGGAGGAATTTGATAACGGCCAGCTGTCCAAAGCAGATGTCGCAGAACTTGTGGGCACCAAAAGCTCCAGGGTTAATATCGTCACCCTGAACGGCAAGGAGTTTTTCCGGGCTGAAGTCGACAAAAAGAAAACTGCCGGCGGTATTTCCGTCACCCTGACCTCTACCTACTGGCTCGCTGTCAGCAACGGCTGGCTCCACCTGTATCTGTTCAGCGGTGATGACAGCCACAAGCTGTACAAGGATTTCGAGACCATGGTAGGCTCTTCCACCCTGGGAAAAGATTCCTCTGATATATCTTCCGGTCAGGTGGATCTTCTGGGCGGCAGCTACACCGGTGACATGAAGCAGGGCAAGCCCCATGGCGAAGGCACCGTCTGCTGGGAATATTCCAGCTACACAGGTTCTTTCAAAAACGGTTATCCCAGCGGCAGCGGTACCTTTTATTATGCAGACGGCACCTGTCTGGAAGGTGACAGCTGGGGCTGGAGGGAAACCATCAGTGATTCCTGGGTAGACCGCAAAGGTGCCGAAATGATCTACACCGGCATGATGCTGTGTGGAGAATTTTCCGGCTACGGCTATGTGGATTTTTCCTCCGGCGGTACCTATCAGGGTGAATTCTTCGAACATGGCCCCCAGGGCTGGGGTATCTATACCTACCGCGCCCTCGGTTCCATCAAGGAATGCGAAAAAGAATCCTTCAAATGGAAGACTGTTCACAAGGAAAAACGGCTGGACAATACCTATTACGGCATGAAAATTGATAAAAAATGGCAGGGCTTCGGCATCGGTATTCTGAAATCCGGATACTGCTACTGCGGTGAGATCGTCAACGATTACCGGGACGGCCACGGTGAGCTCTATACCAAGAAGGATCAGCTGGAGCGCTGGGGCGTCTACAAAAAAGGAAACATCAGCAAAACCTATAAAAAGCCCTGATATTTCACACCCGCAGATTACCTGCGGGTGTTTTTATGTACAATTCTTTAAGTTTTAGTCACGGATGTTGACAACCGGCCTTTTTTCTGCCATAATGCATCGTCGAGGTGAATACGATGAAAAAGATTTATTTGCTGATCTGTATGATTCTGTGCATGACCCTTTTCTCCGGCTGCGAAGAAGTAAGCGCTCAGGTTGAAACCATTGCCCAGCAGATCGATGTGGAAGCCATTGTCACCGGCGTTGTGGAATCCATCGACTGGCAGGAACTGAAAGCCTATGCCCAGGACGGATATACCGCCATGACAGACAAATACCCTGCCCTGAAAAGTGAGAATGTGAAGGCATTTCTCAAGGACAACGGTCTGAAGCTGATGGGTTCCTTCCTGGAAAGCTCCGACGGTCAGATGCAGGAGAACGCCCGGAAGCTGGGTGAGATCCTGAAAATTCTGAATCCGGATCTGAACGATGAAGTGGACGCGATTATCGGATAAAAAAGAAGAAATTCTTTTATTTTTCCAAAAATAGTTCTTGACAAATTCAATATGCTGTGCTAACATATAGGAGTTGCCAAAGACAGCAGGTTCCGCGAGGAGTAAGTCCTGCCGAGGTGCGCCAAATGTTTGATTGTTTGCGTGTCTTTCTGTCTTCTGGCAGGAAGACACTTTTTTTATTTTCGGAGGTGAAAATTATGCCCAACGCAAAGGTTCTTGAGAGCAAGAAGGCAGTCGTTGAGACCCTGACCGGCAAGATCCAGGAAGCTACTTCCGTCGTCTTCGTCGACTACAAGGGTATCACTGTTGCTCAGGATACCGAGCTGCGTAAGCAGTTCCGCGAAGCAGGCGTCGACTACACCGTCGTTAAGAACACTCTGACCAATTTCGCTGCTAAGAATGCAGGTTACGATTTCTCCGAGGTTCTGAACGGTACCACCGCTATGGCTTCCACCACCGGCGACCCCATCGCCCCTGCTCGTATCGTTTGCGAGTTCGCCAAGAAGAACAAGCTGAAGACCCTGTCCATCAAGGGCGGTATCGTCGAAGGCTCTGTCCTGTCCGCCGATCAGCTGAATGGCTTCGGTGAGCTGCCCAGCAAGAACGCTCTGGTCGCTTCTGTCCTGGGTACCTTCCTGGCACCTATCTCCAGCCTGGCCTTCGTCCTGGATCAGATCCGGATGCAGAAGGACGGCTCCGCTCCTGCTGCCGAAGCAGAAGCTTAATTCCCGCTTAAA
>JAFZGL010000032.1 GCA_017555395.1 Oscillospiraceae bacterium
ATTTTCAACATTCTCTTCGTGGTAGGTCTTTCTGCCATGATTGTCCCCGTGCCCTTTACCCCCAATTTCCGCGTTGACACCATCGTCGCCATCGCCGCCGGTGTGATACTGCTTCTGTGTTCCCTGAAACAGAAAACGCTGGTTCGCTGGCACGGCATCGCCATGCTGCTGTGCTACGGCGCATATTTCCTGTATCTGCTTTAAATAATAAAAAACGGGAAAGATTTTCTTGCAATCTTTCCCGTTTTATGCTAGAATTCCCTCCGGAAACAAGAGAGAATTCCCTCTTTTTGCGTAAAATATATTCATCTTCGGAGGAATCTTAAATATGAACATCATCCTTCAGCTTCTGCTGCTGACTGTTGGCTTCGTCATGCTGGTCAAGGGCTCTGACTGGTTCGTAGACGGCGCCGCCGGCATTGCCGCCAAGTTCCGCATCCCCCAGATCATCATCGGTCTGACCATCGTTGCCATGGGTACCAGCGCCCCTGAAGCCGCTGTTTCCATCACCGCCGCCATGGGTGGCAGCGCCGACATCACCGTGGGCAACATCGTGGGCTCCAATATCCTCAATGTTCTGGTAATCCTGGGTCTGGCTTCCGCCATTATTCCCATCGCCGTGGGCAAATCCACCCAGAAGATCGACGCCCCCTTTATGATCGCCATCTCTGCCATTTTCCTGGCTCTGGGCTGGGACGGTACCATCACCCGTCTGGACGGCATCGTTCTGCTGGGTCTCTTCGCTGCCTATATCGGCTACATGATTTTCGAAGCCCTCCGTTCCGATGAGGAAGGCGACGAGATCAAGGATATGAAAGTCTGGCAAATGCTGCTGGCCACTGTGGGAGGTCTGGCTCTGGTGGTTCTGGGCGCCGATGTGGCTGTTGACGCCGCCACCAAGCTCGCCACCATCTTCGGCATGAGCGAACGGTTCATCGGTCTGACTGTGGTGGCCCTGGGCACTTCCCTGCCGGAGCTCTTCACCTCTGTCACCGCAGCCCGGAAGGGCAATGCCGACATCGCCATCGGCAACATTGTGGGTTCCAACATCTTCAACATTCTCTTCGTGGTGGGTCTGTCCTCCATGATCATCAATGTTCCCTTTGCTCCCAACTTCCGCATCGACATGTCTGTGGCCGTCGCAGCTTCCCTGTTTATGTGGGTTGCCTCCCTGAAGCAGAAGAAACTGGTCCGCTGGCATGGCATTGTGATGCTGGCTGGCTATGTTGCCTACTTCCTGTATCTGCTGTAAAAGATAATCCGTCCTGGGATTCCAGGACGGATTTTTTCGTTATAAGGTTTCCAGCAGAGCCGGTAGCTGGTGCAGAGCTTCGATTTCATAATCCGGCCTGATATCACCGCAGGGCTTATGATCCGGATTTACCCATACCGTTTTGATACCGGCATTGATGCCGCCCTTGATATCAGAGCTGAGGCTGTCACCCACGATCATGGCCTTCTCCCGGTCAAAGCCGGGGATTGTGGCAAAGCAGGCATCAAAGTATTCCCTGGAAGGCTTGTTGTGGCCAATCTCCTGAGAAACAAAAACGGTTTCAAAGAACCGGTACAGATTGGCACTGGTCATGCGTCCCTTCTGAACGGACGCTGTACCATTGCTGGCCAGAAACAGGCGGTATTTTTTGCTCAGGAGATCCACTGTCTCCTCCGCGCCGGGCAGAAACCAATGTCCCTGGGAGAGGTTTTTCTCATAGGTTCTTGCCACCGCCGTGGCGTTCACCTCTACGCCCAACTCCGTAAACAGCACCTTGAACCGGTTTTCCAGCACCTCTGCCCGGGTCAGTTTACCCAGCTCCAGCTGTTCCCAGTGCCATTTATTGATCTCATGATAGCGGTGGCGAACCGCATCCGTAGGCTCCACACCAAAATCGGAAATGGTCTTTCCGATGGCAATGTACTCTGCTTTCTTAAAATCCAGGATGGTGTCATCCAGATCCAGGAACAGGTATTCGATCATTTTTCATCCCTCCGACGGACAATCTCATTGGCGATCCGGGCAAATTCCGGAATGGACAGGGTCTCACCCCGGACATTGGCGTCAAAACCGGCCGCTTCAATGACTTCAGTCGCACCGGCTTTGCCCAGTTCCGGGAAACCGGAGGCCAGACCGTTGCTCAGCTTCTTGCGGCGCATGGCAAAGCTGGCCCGGACAGTCCGGAAGAAGATCTCCTCATCCAAGATGTCCCAGGGCTTCTCCGCTCTGGTGCGCAGGGTGATGACCGCGGAGGTCACCTTGGGCTGGGGCAGGAAGCAGTGGGCAGGCACATCGAACAGCAGCTCCGGCTCAGCATAATACTGACAGAACACAGTGAAGGCACTGTAGTCGGCACTGCCGGGCTTGGCTGCAATCCGCAGAGCAACTTCCTTCTGCACCATGACGGTGACTGCCTCGAAGCACTCTGCCTCCAGCAGGGCAGTCAGAATGGGAGATGTAATGTAGTAGGGCAGGTTGGCACAGGCCATGGGGCGAAGCTCTCCGAACTTCTCCTTCACCAGGGCAGGTACATCCAGCTTCAGAACGTCATTCCAGATGATTTCCAGGTTGTTGAATTCTCCCACGGTAATATCCAGGATGGGCTTTAGGCGATTATCCAGTTCCACCGCACAGACCTTGCCTGCACGAAGGCACAGCTGCTGGGTCAGGGGGCCGATGCCGGGGCCGATCTCCAGAACACCCACATTTTCTGTCACACCGGACTCCACGGCAATGGACTCCGGAACCCAGGGAGCGATCAGAAAGTTCTGACCCTTTGCCTTGGAAAAATGGAAGCCGTGCTCTGCAAGCAATGGCTTCATCACATTGATATCACATACATTCACCATAAAAAAGTACCGCCTTTCTTTCGCTTATCATAGCAGAAGAAAGGCGGTTTATCAATCATTACTTTGTTTTGCTGTGCTTGGGATCCTCGTTCTGGTGTTTGGATTCCTCGCTGTGATGCTTGTGATCAACGGTATGGTGGAACACCTCACCGGCGTGATGCATCAGCTCACCTGCCTGGTGCACCAGAACACTGGCATCGTGGGCGATCTCATGCATGGGACCCATATGTACGGGATTGGGACCCTTAAACTTGCCGTCGTAGTGTCCATCCTCGCTCTTTCTCTGTCTGGCAGGCTGCTTCAGCTGGCAGTACTTTTCCAGCTTGGGCAGCAGGAAAATACAGACCAGAGATGCGGTGAAGCCGCCGTTGTACAGGCAGAAGCCGCCGTGGAGGTTGGGCACGGAAGTTACCAGCAGATAGTGCAGGAATGCCGCGATAACACCCTGCTTCCAGCCGTACTTGTCGGCGATCGGGCTGAGGCCGTTGGCATAGCACAGACCCACAATGATAGACTGGGAATTCAGAGGAGAGACAAAATTTCCGCCCACCAGATAGGAGAATGTACCGAAGAGAATGTTTGCCAGCAGATAGCCCAGCATGATGGGCCAGACGTTACCGGGGTGAGAACCGGAGTTACAGGTAGCCAGCATGCAGATGATGATGCCGAAGGTAACGCCGTTCATAGGGGCGCCGATCATGTTGTAATAGCCCAGAATGAACAGGCCGAAGACACCGACGTTCATCAGGAACACGTGCTTGCCGTAGTAGCTGGAAAAGTCCCAGATGGTCTTGTCATCGGTCAGCAGACGCCAGTAGGCCTTCATGGTACAGCCCATCAGCCGGGCCACCACGATGCAGCTGCCGAACAGCAGCACACAGAACACATTGCAGATCACAGGTGCCGTGACAGTCAGGGTATCCGCCAGTTCCGGCAGCTCGAAGCCTGTGGTTTTGAACAGTGCAGCATTCAGGAAGAAGGCGGTCATACCCATGGGCAGCGCCGCGGAATAAAGGGTAAAACCCTTGTGGATCTTGGGAGAATTAGCCAGTCCCACCGGCAGAGAAAATCCGATAAATCCGCCTACAATCAGGGTGAAGATCAGTCCGAATCCGTTAAAGCCGATCTCAGACGCATGGGGATACCGGAACAGCAGCTCAGACATCAGAGGTGCCAGACCGGTGGAGAACAGCATGGCATGCACCAGGCCGCCCAGTTTTTCCTTATGTACCTTGCCGTAGAGGATAACACCCAGGATCCCCGGCCACATATTCATGGGGTTGATGCCCCAGGAGCCGAAGCTGGTGGTGAGGATGAAAGCCAGGGTAGACACATTGTTCACCTTTGCCTTGAATCCCATCAGCAGGGCAAGGCAGATATAGCCCACCAGGCCCATATTCAGGAAGGTGGCCGACAGACCGCCCACCGCGAAATAACTGGTGGGTGCCTTGCAGGTGCTGGTCATGATCTTCCACAGACCGGAAAGCATGGTGCTGCGGTCAGGCATAAATACTGCCGCCACCACAAAAAAACCCGCAAAGGCGGCAAAGAACATCTCCAGGAAATACCGTTCGGAAAGGGCATGCTTTTTCTTCATTCGGTCACTCTCCTCAAATGGATTGGATATGAATTTCCTATGGAGCGCAAAAACATCCACAAAAAACACAATTATATCGATATTGTAGCAGAATATTTGTGTATTTGCAACATAAAAATCATATATCACCCTTCCCAACTATGCATCTTTGTCAATTGACAATGCATCCCGCAATTTATTATAATTTATACAGTTTTTACCGGCATTTCCCTATATTTCTCGATAAATAAATACCGATTTTATGTTAAAGGAGACATTCCCATGAGTTCTGAGTACAGTGCCATCTCCACCCCGCCCCAGATCGTTGCTGCAAATATGGCCGCCGCCAAGGGCAAAACCGAGCTTTCTCTGCTGCGCATGATCCTGCTGGGCATCTTCGCCGGTATGTTCATCGCCGGCGGCGCCTCTGCCAGCAGCCTGGCCATGCATGCCATCAGCAATGTGGGTCTGGCCCGTCTGGTTGCCGGCGCCATTTTCCCTGTGGGTCTGATGATGATCGTTCTGGTGGGCGGCGAGCTCTTTACCGGCGACTGCCTGATGATCATGGGCTGTGTCCACGGCAAGTTTTCCGCCGCAAAAATGATCAAAGTCCTGATCGTGGTCTACCTGGCCAACCTCGCGGGTTCTGTTCTCTTCGCGGAACTGGTAAATCTCTCCGGTCAGTACAATTATACAAACGGCCTGTTGGGCGCCTTCACCATCAAGGTGGCTCTGGGCAAAGTGAATCTCTCCTTCGGCGCTGCCCTGGCTTCCGGCATTCTGTGCAACATCTTTGTCTGCATGGCTGTTCTCATGGCCATGGCTGCCAAGGATATCTCCGGCAAGATCTGGGCCATCTTCTTCCCCATCCTGGCCTTTGTGGTCAGCGGCTATGAGCACTGCGTGGCCAACATGTATTACATCCCCGCCGGTATCTTCGCCGCCTCCAATGATGCTTACGTCACCAGCGGCATCAACAACGCACTCTTCTCTGCCGAACAGCTGGCAAACCTGAACTGGGTCAATTTTGTGGTAAAGAACCTGGTTCCTGTCACCATCGGCAACATCCTGGGCGGCATGGTATTTGTGGGACTTCCCCTGTACCTGATCCATGCCCAGAAGCTGAAGGCCGACGAGGCAAAATAAACCATCAGCCCATCTGCACAAGTGCAGATGGGCTTTTTTGTAGAATCTCCCGATATTCATCAGGAAATGCAATGGATTACTGGACATCGCTCCCGGAATATGCTTTAATATAAGTTATCACACTTGAACGAAGGTGCCAAAGTGAAACGTCTGAATGCACTTCCTGAATATTCCTTTCTGCGAATTTTTTTCCTGTTTTTCAGCAGCAGCTTTCTGATCGCTGCCTTTTTCATGCCTGACCGGCAGGAGATGATCCCCGGTCTGCTGAAGATCTTCTCCGGTCCCACCCTGTCCGGCACCAGTTTCTTCAACGTGGGCGGCTATTCCGCCACCTTCCTGAACATGGCCCTGAACGGCTTCGTCTGCACCGCCTTCTTCTGGATCCCCGGCGAAAAACCGCTGCACGCCGCCACCCTGGTGACCATCCTGACCACCGGATTTGGTTCCTGGGGTATCCACCTCGTCAACATGTGGCCCACCATGCTGGGTGTACTGCTGCACTGTCTGGTGAAAAAAGAGCGGATCGGCGACAACACCAACGCCTTCCTCTTCTCCACCGGTCTGGCGCCCTTTATGTCGGAACTGATGCTCCGGTATCCCAATGATATGGTCACCGGTTTCTCCGCACAGGGTGTCGCTCTGGCCGTTCTGGTGGGCGGTTTTGCCGGATTCTTCGTCCCCGCCGGTCTGGACAATTCCCGCAATGTCCACAAGGGTTTCGCCCTGTATTCCGCTGCACTGCCCGTCGGTATGACCGCCTTCCTGATCCAGGGAAGTCTGTACAAGGCTATGGGTGTAGAGATCCCCACTGCTGTCACCGGCTTGAGCATGGAATCTCCCATGATCGTCAATACCTTCTGTGGCATCCTCTTTGGCAGCTGCATTCTTCTGGCGTTTCTCATGGGCTGCACCCCAAAGGACTACTGGATCCTGCTGAAGGATCCGGATCAGACGGAAGATTTTGCCGCTGCCTTCAGCAACGCCGCTTTTCTGATGAACCTGGGCTGCTACGGTCTGACGATTCTGCTGTATTACAACATCATCGGAGCGCCCTTCAACGGTATCACCTTCGGCGTCATCTTCTGTATGCTCTCCACCTGCAATGCCGGTACCCATCCGGCCAATGTCTGGCCCATCATGCTGGGTTATGCGGTGGCTTCCCATGTCTTCCAGTTCCTCTCCCCCATCTTCGGTGCCACCTTCACCCAGCACCTTCATTCCCAGTCCATCGTGGTTGGCCTGTGCTACGCCAATGGCCTGAGTCCCATCGCCGACAAATACGGCTGGTTCTACGGCATGCTGGCAGCCATTATGCACTTCTGCATGGTGACCACCGTGCCGGTGCTTCACGGCGGTATGTGCCTGTACAACGGCGGTTTCACCGCTGCGCTGGTCTGCCTGCTGATGGTTCCCGGTCTGGAGCGCCACTTTATGACCAAGCACGAACGCAAAGATTACATAAAAACACTTCTTCACAAATAACAAAAACCGTGCTGATTTTCATCAGCACGGTTTTTCATTACATCATTAGAACAGTCCGGAGACCTTGCCGGTTTCCACATCCACATCGATGCGGCGGTAAGCGGGGTCAGCAGCGGTGCCGGGCATCATGGAGATGGTGCCGGCCATGGGGCACAGGAACTTTGCGCCGCCGTACTCCAGAATGTCGCGGACTGCCAGACGCCAACCGGTGGGAGTACCCTTCTTGGTGGGGTCATCGGACAGGGACAGATGGGTCTTGACCATCATGGTGCAGTAGTCAGCGTACTTGGGATCGGTCTCGAAGCGCTTTGCCTTCTCCACAGCCAGAGGAGCCCAGTCAACGCCGTCGGCGCCGTAGACTTCCTTGGCGATCAGCTCAACGCGCTGACGCAGGGGCATCTCCAGATCGTACAGGAACTTGATGTCCACGGGATCCTCACAGGCCTCCACAACCACACGGGCCAGTTCAGCAGCGCCTTCGCCGCCGTAACGCCAGTGGTTGGACTCTGCGCAGCGGACACCGCGCTCAGCACACATCTTCTTCAGCAGAGCGATTTCAGCATCGGTATCGGTGTAGAACCGGTTGATGCAGACCACGGGGTTGATGCCGGACTTCTTGATGGTGTTGACGTGGTGGAACAGGTTGCAGGTACCCTTCTCCAGCAGTTCCAGGTTCTCCTCGGTGTACTCCTTGGGCAGGGGTGCGCCGGGGGTGACCTTGGGGCCGCCGCCGTGCATCTTCAGCGCGCGGACAGTAGCAACCAGAACGGAAACGTTGGGAGTCAGGCCGGACAGGCGGGTCTTGACGTTCCAGAACTTCTCGAAACCGATGTCGGCTGCGAAGCCGGACTCGGTGACATGGTAATCAAACAGCTTCAGAGCCAGGCGGTCAGCAATGACAGAGGACTGGCCGATGGCGATGTTCGCAAAGGGACCGGCGTGGATCAGAACAGGCTGATGCTCGACGGAGTAGCACATGGTGGGGTTGATGGTGTTGCGCATCCATGCGGTCATGGCGCCGGCCACATCCAGATCCTCGGTGGTGACAGGCTCACCGGTCTTGGAGTAGGCAACAACGATCTTGCCGATACGCTCGCGCAGGTCCTTCAGATCCTTGGCAACAGCCAGGATGGCCATCAGCTCGGAGCCGACAGCGATGCCGAACTTGGATTCCATCATGTAGCCATCCAGACGGCCGCCGATGCCCATGATGATGTTACGCAGGCCCTGGGCGCAGAAGTCCATGACCCAGCCCATTTCCACGCGCTTGGGGTCGATGTCCAGACGGCGCAGGCCCTTCTTGGCCAGCCACTCGTCGGTGTTGTTGCGCTCGTGCTGCATACGGGCATTCAGAGCCACCATTGCCAGGTTATGGGCATTGACGATATCATTGATATCACCAGTCAGACCCAGGGAGAACTCAGTCATGGGCATCAGCAGTGCATTGCCGCCGCCTGCTGCGGTACCCTTAACATTCATGGTGGGGCCGCCGGAGGGCTGACGCAGAGCGCCGCCGACGTTCTTGCCGATATAGCCCAGGCCTTCGATCAGACCCAGGGAAACAGTGGATTTGCCTTCGCCAAAGGGAGTGGGGGTGATCGCGGTGACTTCGATGAACTTGCCGTCGGGCTTGTCCTTCAGGCGGTTCATGACCTTGATGAAGTCAATCTTGGGGGTCTTGCCGTAGGGAATGATCTCCTCGGGCAGCAGGCCCAGCTTTTCACGGAAGTAGTCCACAGGGGGCAGGGTCTTTTCTGCTTCCTCTGCGATCTGCCAATCCTTGTAAACGGTGGGGTCCAGCTTGACCAGGCCCTTTTCATCTACATACTTGCCATCCACAAATTCGATTGCCATAGTATTTATTTCCTCCTAAGGAGCATCCCGGGTTCATTTTCGCGTTGCCGGGACGTTTGTATTCTCGGTTCCGCGCGTCAGCACGTGTGCGGAGACCGGAGTCGGGCATCATCGCCCTCTAATTGTTAATTTTACCATCATTCGCGAAATAAGTCAATATAAAAGGAAAAAGCAGGAGAAATCTCCTGTTTTTCCTACTTTTTATATCGATTAGTACTTATCTATTAGTCTTCGACCACTTCAGCGGCATCCCGGATCAGGCGCATGACCTTGCCCATCAGAATGCTTCTGGAGACGGTGTAGGTGAATTTCTCATCAATGTGAGGCTTCAGCATCTCAACCGTCATGTTGTTCTGGCGGCAGATCACTTCCAGCGCGGAGTCCATTTCCTCTTCGGTGACTTCCAGCTTTTCCAGTTCCACAACCTTTGCAATGGTTGCCTTGACCTTCAGGGAAATAACCGCTTTGCCACGGGCATCCGTGCGCAGCTTCTCCACGGTGGTATTCATGAACTGGCAGTACATCTCAAGGTTCAGACCCTTTTCAGCCAGCTGAGCCTTCATGGTTTCCAGATGGGTATCCAGTTCGGCCTCAATCTCTGCATCAGTGGGTTCATACTCGATGGTTTTTGCTGCTTCCCGCAGCAGGTTATCCTGCAGCTCCATCTCGCTCTCATTGTCTGCATACTCCTGCAGGGACTTGGCATACTGCTCACGCATTTCGGCAAAGGTGGCGCAGCCGCCCATCTCCATGGCGAACAGATCGTCCAGGGCATACTCGGTCTTTTCACGGATCTGGCGGATCTTGCACTTAAACTCGGCTGCCTTGCCGGCCAGCTCAGGTGCATGATACTCGGTGGGGAACATGACCTTGACGGACACTTCGTCACCGGGCATATAGCCGATCAGCTGTTCTTCAAAGCCGGGAATAAAGGTGTGGCTGCCAAGCACCAGGGTCTGCATCTCAGCGGTACCGCCGGGGAACTGAACACCGTCGCAGAAACCTGCATAGTCCAGAACCAGTTCGTCACCGTTCTGAGAAGCGCGGTCATTCACAGGAACGATCCGGGGATTCTGCTGGGCCAGCATGGTCAGGCGGTGATTGACCTCTTCTTCACTGACAACATGCTTCTCGTATACGCCCTTCAGGCCGCGATACTGAAAACTCATAATCGTAAAACTCCTCTGTTTTTATAATAATCCTAGAAATAATAGCACTGATTGTGCGGATTGTCAACCGACGGTGAATTCCACGGTCACAGGCTCTGTCTGGGGTGTGCTGACAGTGAGCCGGGCGGAGCCAAATCTTCCCAGAGTGCGGACATAGGTGCCGCACATACCGCCTTCTGCCGTTACAGTCTCCGGGCCCACCAGCGCCGCATCTCCCTCCAGCCGGAAGGACACCGGCAGCTGGGCATAGGGCAGCACATTGCCGAACTCATCTGTGATCCGGATCCGGATCGCAGCCATGTCATAGCTGGCATCTTCCCGCAGATCTCTGTGACTGGGGAGCACCTCCAGCCGCAGACGGGTTCCGGAACCGCAGGTGACAGACTTCATCACCTGGCCGTCGGTCTCCGCGTCAAACCGCCATACTGTGGCCTCGCCGCCCCAGTTGCCCACATATTTTCCATAGAGAGCCACGGCGTCTTCGTATTTCATGCCGTATTTCACCATGGCAAATCCCATCTTCGCCAGATCCGCCGGCGTCAGGTTGCTGAGTCCCCGTTTGCGGATGGCCAGCAGACAGGTGCGCAGCAACTCTGCCTTGGGTTTTTCGAAGCCTTCCTGGGTCTCCAGCAGGCAGCCGATGGTATCATCCATCACCATGGGGCCATGGGGCAGGCCCTTCCACTTTCCGGTCTTCAGTTTCGTGACAAAGTTTCCGTCTTTGTAAAGGGAAACACTGTCCGCATTGGTAAACACATAGACATCCCCGATCTGTCCGCCGGGATAGTCGCCGATATCCATGGAGGAACCCACTGCCAGAACCGGCACGGCGCTGCCCTGGCTGGCATAGGCATAGGCTGCCAGCTTCGGGTTCCGGAACGCATCCATCACGCCGTGATGGCAGACCCGGTCGCCGGAACCAAAGTCCTTGTGAGTGGGATAGTCAAACATACACCAGCCGAAACAGCCCGCATGATTGCCATCCGCAGCGGCATCATTCAGAACCCGCATATGCCGCAGAGCATGCTCCTGCCGTTTTTCCCAGGAATCCCAGGCTTTGGTGGGGAACATATGGCCGTTGTGCTCGGAGATCAGCAGTGCCTTCTCCATCTCCGGTGTCACGGATTTCTTCGGCTTGCAACCGGGGTTGTTTCCGGTGTGGGAAAAATCATTGTAGCTGTACACATCTTCAATGAGGCTGCTCTTCTCCAGATACCGGACACCAGAGGTGAACCGGCCGGGATCCAGCTGCCAGGCCACTTCATTGGTACGGTTGTAGAACTCGTCATCGTCCTGACTTTCGTTGATCCGTACACCCCAGAGGATGATGCTGGGATGGTTGCGGTACTGCAGCACCATTTCCCGGGTATTCTCCACCGCCTGTTTTTTCCATGCCTCATCGCCGATGTGCTGCCAGCCGGGGATTTCCGTAAACACCAGCAGACCCAGCCGGTCACATTCGTCGATGAAGGATTGGCTCTGGGGATAGTGAGAGGTGCGGACCGCATTGCAGCCCAGTTCCCGCTTCAGGATCCGGGCATCCTCCCGCTGGAGCCGCTCCGGAACCGCATAGCCCACATAGGGAAAGCTCTGATGGCGGTTCAGTCCCCGCAGGAAGGTTTTGACACCGTTTAAGTAGAAGCCGTCCTTCCGGAATTCCGCCGTCCGGAAGCCGACCTTATATTCTTTCCGGTCCATCACTTTGCCGATCTTCAGCAAGGTCACCCGGCAGGTATAGAGAATGGGATGTTCTGTGCTCCAGGGTTTTACCATGGGACAGTCAACAGTGATGGTGCCATCCGTCTTATAGGCCTTTTTTACCAGCTGATGTTCGCCCTTCAGCAGTTCCACCAGCAGAATGCAGCCCTCCGGATTCTGAACCGTGGGGCGGATCTTCAACGTGGTCATGGTCGGGGTGGTGATATACAGATCCTCAATATGGCTCTTCTCACGCACATCCAGCCAGACTTCCCGGCAGAGACCGCCGTAGGTCAGGTAATCCACCACGAAGCCAAAGGGCGGAATCTGGGGATTCTCCCGGGTATCCAGCTTCACTGCCAGCAGATTGTCCCCGCCCAGGGTCACAGCTTCCGTGATCTCCACCCGGAAGGCCGTATAGCCGCATCTGTGCTGGGTCAGAGCTGTGCCGTTGAGATAGACTGTGGCAATATGCGCCGCGCCGTCAAACTGCAGAAACAGCCGCTTGCCCTTCAGTTCCTCTCCCAGCTTCAGCACTCTGCGGTAACCGCAGACCATCTGATAGGAATCGGGATCCGCATAGTGCAGGGGGATCTCCTTCACGGTATGGGGCAGACGGACAGACTCCGCCTGTCCCTCTCCCCGGGCAAACCCGTCAGACCATTCCGGTGTAAATCCCCATTGATTGCAAAGACTCAGCATTTCCATGCCTCCCAGGTCGCATTTTCTGTTATTATACTGTATTTCCCCAAAATACACAAGAAAAACAGCAGGCTTCTTCCGAAAAAGAAATACCCCGGACTATTGTCCGGGGTATTGGATGTTTAGCTGATCCGCACAGCGGCCATAACCAGTCGGCCGTTCATCAGGGTGTATTCACAGGTAGACAGGCAGATCACCTTGTCACCGTACTGAGGGGTGATGCCGGTATCATAGAAGGACAGTTCCTTGCACTTGGAAATAAATGCATCGAAGTCCGCCTTATCCTTTGCCTCGATCATGTTGTGATAAGTAAAGCCCTCACCCAGGTTGGCAGAGGTCTTGAACACCGCGAAAATCTTATACACATGATAGTCAGTCAGCGTATCGAAGAAGATCAGGGGGTTATTTTCCCAGGTCTGGCGGTCAATATAGTCATGTACAACGGAGAACATGCTGCCGTCCAGCATATTGTGACCGTACAGGGTGATGTTGTCGCTGGGCTCGTTGATGTCGCACTCTTCACGGGCATAGATGGCACCCCACTCACTCTCGTTGCCGTCAAAATCATGGTCCAGGTAGAAATTGGGTCTGTCGGGGGTCTGCATGACAGGGTTGTTCAGGGGCGTTCCGTCGATGCGGATCCATCCCACCAGATCCGTATTCTGAGCATGGATCTCTGCGTACTCCACCAGCATGCCGTTTTCATTCCGGATCTCAGCTGCACTGAATGTGCCCTCAGGTACCGCTTCTTCAGGTTCAGTCTGCGCAGGTGCGGTTTCCTTTACACTGTCCTTCAGGGCTGCCAGGGCTGCATTCTTTTCAGCCTGCTCTCTGGATTCTATCACATAGCTGCCTACAAAGAAGGCACTGACACCAAAAACCAGTACCAGGAGGACAACTGTCAGGATGTAAACATATTTCTTCATTGAAAATCCCTCCTCCGGGTCATTATAACCCGGCGTAAAAGCAGAGTCAAGTGAACAGACTGTGTCCGTTCTTTAAGGTTTCCTTACCATCTGTTGTAGGGCATACCCAGATAGTCCCGCATGGCAAAGTAATTGGGCAGATCCCGCCAGCCGTTGCGCGTCATCTCATCATCGCAGAATTTGATGTAGGTATTGGGCAGCGCTGCCTGCAGTTCCACTTTCTCAGCGGCAGTCACGTCATTTCCGTCGATCCAGAGATTCTTCAGCCAGGTCATTTCCTTCAGCACCATGGGATCGCCGTTGGTTCTTGCCAGATTCACATCTTCCAGTGCTGTGCATCCCAGCAGAGGCGTAAAGTCATTGATCCAGGTCCAGAAAAACTCCAGATAAACAAGTTCCTTGCAGGTACTGATGGAATCAATGTACATGAACGGCGCATCAATCACAATGAAGTACTTCAGGTGGGGCATATATTCCACGAACTCAATATTCTGAATCCTCATATGCCCCAGATCCACGCAGACCATGTCCTCACAGTACTTCAGATTCTGCACCTGATAGTTGGTAACCACCTCATGATACTTGGCAGGCATAAAGTAGGTTTCATCAGTGCGAACCCGCATGTTATTGATCTTCACGGTCCAGACCACTTTGTACTGATCCCGCATTTTTTCCCGGAAGGCAGCCATGGTCTCATTGTCGATCCATTCCTTCTCAGAGGGTCCGCATTCGGACAGAATGACCTTCTCCAAGGCAGGGAAATACTTCAGATCCTCCACCACAGCCTCAGGGGTATCTATACGCATACCTGTCAGATCAATTTCCGTGATATCACTGGGATACACGGTGCCAAATGCATCCTTTTCCCAGGACACCCGAATCTCAGGGAATGCTTCCTGCAGGGAGATCAGATCCTCTGCAGCACCGGAGGGTTGGTCAAAGAAAACAGATTCCACCTCAGGCAGCCAGGACAGGGCTTCCTTCAGCGTCTGAAAATCCAGTTTTTCGCTTCCAAAAGTCAGTTCTGTGGTGTCATCCGGATATTCTTCTCCGTGCAGTTCGACGGTATAGGAAATATCTAGTTCCGGTCTTCTGCACTGCAGTGCCTGGAGCTGTGCGTAATCCCTGCAGCCCTCTGCATGTACAGCAGCCAGCTGCGGCAGATAGTCCAGCAGTTCCACCTCTGCATCTGTCAGAGTCTCAAGGGTCAGCTCCTGGGTATCGTCCGGATAAAATTCCCCCTGGAAGGGTAAATCATACCGGACCTCACAGTCTGGAAGCTGATCGAGAACCTGTAAGTAGTGTTCCAGGGAAACACCGGTGCCCCGCAGATCCAGGAATGTCAGTTCCTTGTCGTATACCGCGGTTTCCACAAAAATATGATTTGCCTGGAACCAGAAGTGATAACCCAAAATACCGCCGGCAACCAGCAACGCGACAATCAGAGTTATAGCAATCCACTTTTTCATGTTCCTCTATCCTTTTCTTACCAGTGGTTATAGGGCAGGCCCATAAAATCGCGCATATCATAGTAACCCTGAATCTCCCGCCAGCCGCCGGTGGTATAGTCACCGCCGCGGGTCATAATCGTGGTATTGGGCAGGGCTTCCCTCAGCGCTTCATCTTCCGCAGCAGAGATTCCCTTGCAGTTCGCCCAGAGGTTCTTCAGCCAGGTCATCTGATACAGCGGTGTCATGTCCGTGGGGGTTCCGGAAACGTTCAGGTCTTCCAGTGCGGTGCATTCCAGCAGCGGGGTAAAATCGGGGATATAACCGTTCCAGAACAATTCCAGATACACCAGATTCTTACAGGTGCTCAGGGGTGTGATATCTCTGACCCAGTTGTGGGCCAGGATCAGATACTTCAGTTTGGGCATGCCTTTGACCCAGGAAATATCCTTGACATAGGAGTGACCGATGTCGACAACAATGGCATCCTCGCAGTACACAAGATCCTGGCTCAGTTCATCAATAAAGCATACCTTGTAGGCAGAGGAATGGATGATCTCCTGATCCGTCCGGACAGGCTTCTTGGTAACATAGACGGTCCAGACCACCTTATATTCCGGACGCATCTTTTCCCGGAAAGCAGACATGGTCTCATTGTGGAAATAGCATGCCGGCAGGATCACTTTTTCCGCATTGGGGAAATAGGCCATGGCCTCTTCCACCAGCTGCGTAATCCGGGCTGTTTCTGCCTGATCCATGGGATGGTTCCATACACCATAGGGCACTTCAGCCAGTGTACTGTCGGACAGGTCATACTCCGTTTCAGCACTGTTGAAGGTCTTGCCAAACACGGTCTTTTCCCAGGTAATGGCAATATGGGGATACGCATCCACCAGCTGCTGCAGAGACTGTGCGCCGGCAGTTGTTGCGCCAAGGTGAACCTTCTCCATATTGGGCAGCCAGGCAAGCTGCTCCATCAAAGCATTCACATCAGGATCATCAAAGGTTGCGGAAGTATCTGCCTCGGTATAGGTCTTGCCCAGCAGCTCCACCTGATAGGTCAGTTCCAGTTCAGGATGCTGCGCCATCAGCTTGCCGATCTGTTCATAGTTGCGGCAGGCAGAAGCATCCACTGCCTTCAGGTCCGGAAGATATGCCATCAGCGCAATCTCATCATCTGTCAATTCGGAAGCCACAACCTTCTGCGCATCATGGGGATATTCCTTGCCGCCGATGAAAACCGTATACTTCACGCTGACATCGGGGCAGCGTTCCTTCAGCTTCTGAATCTGGGCATATTCCCGGCAGCCGGTGGCATCTACTGTCTTCAGATTCCGAAAGTATGCCAGCGTATCCAGGTCTTCATCAGACAGGGTCTGGATGCTCAGACCGGTGGTGTCATCAGGATGTGCTGTTCCCTGGAAGGGCACATCCCAGCGGAGCTCCGCTTCGGGGAGCCGCTCCCGCAGCAGCCGGTACTCTTCCAGAGAAATCTTCTGTCCCCGCAGATCCAGCGCCTGTGCATCGTTTGCATAGGGTCTTCCGCCCACGAAGAAGTGGGTATTGATGAACCAGACAATGCCGCCCAGCAGACCGGCTGCCAGGATCACCAAAACCAACAGTATCATGATCGGTGTTTTGTTGCTTTTTCTTCTGCTCATAACTGTCCTCTCTTTTCCGGGTTATCCCACCATATAATCCATACCGATGAAATCCCGCATATCGTAATAGTTCTGACCTTCCCGCCAGCCTCTGCCGGTGGAAGAAAGAGACAAAAATTCTTTGTAGGTATCCGGAAGCTTGTCTTCCAGATATTTCCGGCCAGCCCAGCTTCCGCTCCACCAGAGCCGCTTCAGCCAGGTCATTTCGCCGATGGGCTTTGCATCGCCCTGGGTATAGCAGAGGTTCAGATCCTCCAGTGCACTGCAGGTCACCAGCGGCGAATAATCCTTCACCTTACTCAAAAACAATTCCAGATAGATCAGGCTCTCATGATTCTCCAGAGGTGACAAATCAGAAATGCCTGTCTCCGCGAGAATCAGATACTTCAGGTCCGGCATATACCGTACCCAGTCGCAATTCCTGACTTTTACATGATGACCGATGTCCACACAGATCATATCCGTGCAGTATCGCAGATCATAGATATTTTCGTCATCGCAGCTGATGCCCCATTTGTTGGGTGTAAAATATACCGCATCAGTGCGGAACTGCATGCCTGCCAGTTCGACGCTCCAGACGAAACGGATGTCTTCATACTTCCGGTTCAGGGCATCCATCTCTTCACTGGGGATGCCGCACTGGCACATCACAACCTTTTTCAGATTGTGGAAGCAAGGAAGGAACTCCTCCACCTGGGCCGTACTTTCCAGGGGCGTGTTTGAGATGTCGATCTCTTCCATATCTGTTCGGAGAACATAATCTCCGAATACCAGATCAAAGGTAAACCGGATCTGCGGATACCGTGCCGCCAATGCCACCAGTTCCTCCTGAGGCAGGCAATAGCCGTTGAGCAGCACCAGATTCAGTTTCGGAAAATACGGAAGCAGCTGTTCCAGCTCCCGGATACTGTCCAGTGCCACACCGGTCAGATCCAGGGTCTCCAGATCGGTTTCCAGGGTCATGCCCATGGCATCCATTTTCCACAGAAAAAACACCTCCGGATACCGCTGCTGAAGCCGCTGAAGCTCTGCCTGATCCGGGACTCTGCCCGTCAGCAGAACGCTCTCAAGCTTTTCAAACCAGACCAGCTTCTCCATCAGCTCCTGGGCATCCGCATCCTCCAGCAGCAGGGATACCGCGTCAGAGTCCCACTGTTCTCCCGCAATATTCACCCGGTAGCGCACATTGCAGTGAGGATACGCCTCCTGCAGTGCCCGGATCCGGGGATAATCCTCCCAGGAACCCACGTCCAGCAATTTCAGATCCGGAAGATAGGTCAGTGCATCTATTTCTTCCTCTGTCAGCGCCTGCACATGGAGCTCGGTGGTCCGGGGATCGTAGTAACTGCCCTGCACCGGAATATCCCACAGCACCCGGCAGCCCGGCAGTTCCCTGCGGAACCATTCATACTGCCCCGGTGTCATGCCTGTATCCCTGGCATCCAGCTGCTGCAGATCCGTAAACCGGAGAAATACCTCCGGCCGCCGCATCCGCTTTCCGGTGATGCTCAAGCTCCGGGCATCCCTGGGAAACAGGGAGCCGTTCCAGAGCACATAGTTTTCTTCCAGCATTCTGCCCCCGGTCAGGACAAGTCCGGCAGCCAGAATCACAGATACAGTGGCTGTCAGTATTTTCGGCAAGCCTCTGCGCATTTCCGACCACCTCCCGGAGCAGATAATGATACAGTTTATATTATGATAAATTTATATTCATAAGTCAAGGGCATTTCACCCGGGGCAGGCACAAAACTTTCTCTTGCAATTTTCAAAAAAGTATACTATACTGAATGAACAATCCTGCCGGTGTGATGAAATGGTAGACGTAGCGGACTCAAAATCCGCCGCCAGCGATGGCGTACCGGTTCGAGTCCGGTCACCGGCACCAACAAAAGAAAGCACCCCTTCCGGGGTGCTTTCTTTTGTTCATGGATGGGGATCGGGCTCG
>JAFZGL010000033.1 GCA_017555395.1 Oscillospiraceae bacterium
CTCTTCCGGCTGCTGCTGAGCCAGTATGATGTGGGCACGATCCCGCCTGTACTGGATGCGGTGCAGATGGGCCCGGTATCCGCCATGCGGTGCAATCAGGAGAAGTATCTCATCATTCTGGGTGCCCAGGAAGGCAGCCTGCCGGGCTATACCGGTTCTTCCGGCGTGTTGACCGACCAGGAGAGGGTGACCCTCCGGGAACTGGGTGTTCCTCTGACCGGCGGCGCTATGGAAGGCATTCAGGCGGAATTTGCGGAAATATATGGCGTATTCTGCGGCGCCATGGAGAAGATGTATGTGTTCTGCTCCGGGGAGCAGCCCTCTTTCGTATTCCGAAGACTCAGCTCCATGGCAGGCGGTGTGGAAACGGTGTCGGATTCCATGGGCTTTGCCACTGCGGACACCTGTGAGGCAGGCGCCTGGCTTTCCGGATGGAATGCCGAAGAACAGGCAAAGCAACTGAAGTTGCAGGAAGAATACCGGGATGCTCAGGAAAAGCGGAATTACCGCATTGGAAAAGTGAAACTTGAGAACATTCAGGCCCTTTACGGCAAGACTCTGAATCTGTCTGCTTCCCAGATCGACCGGCAGGCGGAGTGCCGGATGTCCTATTTCCTGAAGTATGGTCTCCGGGCCAAAGAGCGGAAAGAAGCCACGGTGGATCCTGCGGAGTTCGGTACCTATGTCCATGCGGTTCTGGAAAATACCGCCCGGTGCATCCGGGATAAGGGTGGATTCCGGCAGGTTTCTCTGGAGGAGACACTGGAAATGGCCCATCGGTTCAGCGAGGAATACGCAGCCGAACGGTTCAGCCAGATTTCTTCTGACCGGCTGACCTATCTGTTCCGCAGAAATGTTCAGGAACTGGATATGGTGGTGCGGGAGCTGTGGGAAGAACTGCGGGAATCTCTCTTTGAACCCAGGGAATTTGAGGTGAGCTTCGGCGGTGCAGGCGGACAGAGCGCTATTGCCATCCCCAATCACAGCATGAATGCCATCCTGCGGGGATTTGTGGACCGGGTGGATGTGTGGCACCGTCAGGGAAGCGACTATTACCGGGTGGTGGACTACAAGACCGGCCGGAAGGATTTTGATTACTGCGATGTGTTCAACGGTGTGGGACTGCAGATGCTGCTTTACATGTTTGCTTTGAAAAACAGCGGGGAAGATCTGCTGGGCAGCAACCCTGTTCCGGTGGGTGTCCAGTATTTTCCGGCACGGGCTCCTTACATTCCATCTGACGGAAAGTTGACGGAGGAAGACGCAGAGAAACTTCGTCAGAGCCAGTGGAAGCGGAAGGGTTTGCTGCTTTCCGATGAGGAGATTTTGCAGGCCATGGAGCCGGGAGAGAGTCCGCGCCGTATGAGCTATTCTGTAAAAAAGGATGGCACTCTTTCCGGGGATCTGGCGGACCGGCAGCAGATGAAACAGCTGGAAGGCTATGTGTTTAAGGTGCTGGCCAGGATGGTGGATGAAATCGCCTCCGGTACGGTGGATCCCAACCCCTACATGCGGGGCTCCAGCCACAGTGCCTGTGCCTTCTGTCCCTACGGAGCGGTTTGTCACGAAAAAACCGTGGAGGGAAAACGCAATTACAAAACCATGACCGCACAGCGGTTCTGGGAAGAAATCGGAAAGGAGATGACAGGACATGGCGGATAAACTGACACCCCAGCAGGCTCAGGCGGTTCAGAACCGGGGTGGAAAGCTGCTGGTCAGCGCTGCCGCAGGTTCCGGCAAAACCAAGGTTCTTGTGGACCGGCTGCTGCTGTATCTGACGGATGAAAATGATCCTGCCAACCTGGATGATTTTCTGATCATTACTTATACCAAGGCGGCAGCCTCTGAACTTCGGGGCAAGATTGCTGCCAAGCTGACGGAGCGAATTGCCGCGGAGCCTGAAAACCGGCACCTGCAAAAGCAGATGCAGCGGCTCTTCCTGACCAAAATCTCTACTGTTCACGGATTCTGCGGCGACCTGCTGCGGGAGTATGCATATAAGCTGGATCTTCCTGCGGATTTCCGGGTGGCCGACGAAAATGAATGCGGGGAAATCCGGGAAACTGTTCTGACGGAACTGCTGGACAGTGCCTACCTTTCTGACCGGCAGGACGATGATTTCCGTGCGTTTGTGGATACCCAGGGACTGGGCCGGGATGACCGGATGGTGCCGGAACTCATCGGCAAAGTCTACGACAGTGCCCGATGTCACCTGGATCCTGACGGCTGGCTGGAGCAGTGCATCCGGCATTGCGATGCGGACGGTGTGGAGGATGCGGCGCAGACCGTCTGGGGCAGATACCTGATGGATGATCTGCAGGACTATCTGGATGCCCAGATTCATGTGATGCGTCAGTGTGTTCAGGGACTGGACGCATGCGACGGTATGGAAAAACCGGCGCTCAATCTGCGACAGACTCTGCTGCAGCTGGAACAGCTGCGCAGTTTTGAGACCTGGGATGAGATCGTAAAGAACAATAAGATCGACTATGGCCGGTTGGTTTTCCCAAAAAAGAATCCGGATCCGGAACTTTCCGACCGGATCAAGGCGGCCAGAACCGCCTGCAAAAAGGGTCTGGAAAAGAAGCTCCATGCCTTCACCGATGAATCCCATCAGATTCTGAAGGACATGGAGCAGTGCGCGGCAGGTACCCGGGGACTTGTATCCCTGGTACGGCAGTTTGACCTGGAATATAACCGGGCGAAGCGCAGCCGCCGTGTGCTGGACTTCGGCGATCTGGAACACAAGACGCTGGACTTGTTGCTGGGCAAAAACCGCAGCAGCACCACAGCCGCAGCCCGGGAGATCGGAAGACGGTTCCGGGAAATTATGGTGGATGAATACCAGGATTCAAACGGAGTTCAGGATGCCATTTTTACCGCCCTGACCCAGGAAAAGCAGAACTGCTTTATGGTTGGTGATGTGAAGCAGTCCATCTATCAGTTCCGCCTGGCGGATCCGGGAATATTCCTGGAAAAGTATGCATCCTATGCCATTGCAGAGGATGCACAGCCGCAGCAGGGCAGAAAAGTATTTTTAAGCCACAATTTCCGATCCGGTCCTGAAGTTATTTCTGCGGTGAACGATGTGTTTGCTGCCTGCATGAGTGAGGCCGTGGGTGGACTTGCCTATGGAGAGGCCGAAGCTCTTCGGGAAGGTGTATCCCATGAACCGATCGCTCAGGCAGTGGAATTTCATGCTCTGGAAGTTCAGGAGGATGCCTACGCCGAGGAAGCTGCCTATGTGGCAGACAAAATCCTGGAAATGCTGAAAACCGGAACTGCCATCCGCCGGGACGGTGAAATGAAGCCGGTCCGGCCGGAGGATATTGTGATCCTGCTCCGGTCACCCGGCAGCGTGGGCAGACATTTTCAGCGCGCACTGGAAGCCAGGGGAATCCGCTGCGCCTCCGGAAGCAGCGGAGATCTGCTCCAGACGGAGGAGATCGGTACCCTTCGGTCCTTCCTGGAGATCATCGTCAATCCCCGGCAGGATATTCCGCTGATCAGCACGTTGGCCAGTCCCATTTTTGGCTTTACTGCGGATGATCTTGCCCGGGTGCGCAGCGGCCGGAAAAAGGGCAGTTTTTACGATGCTTTGCTGGAGTGCAGACTGCCCAAGGCGGAGGCATTTCTGTCTTCGCTGACTGTGCTCCGGAAAGCCGCACGGCAGTATTCTCTGACCCAGCTGCTGGAACTCTGCTTCTCCCAGACCCGATTGGACAGCATATACGGTGCCATGGCGGGAGGCGCTGCAAGGCAGGAAAATTTGCAGACATTTTTTCAGCTGGCATCGGATTATGAGCAGGGAAATCTGCGGGATCTGCCTCAGTTTTTGCAGCATCTGGAATCTCTGGAAGGCAGGGGATTGGCTGCTGCCGGTTCCGGAAACACAGACTGTGTTACAATTATGAGTATCCACAAGTCGAAAGGCCTGGAGTTTCCTGTAGTGTTTCTTGCCGGTCTTTCCCGGGGCTTCAACAGGGAGAACCTGAGCGCCCAGATTCTCTGCGACAGGGAACTGGGCCTGGGACTTTCCGTGGCAGATCCGGCCACAAGAGTCCGCTATCCCTCAGCTGCAAAACGGGCAGTCATGGTAAAAACCGCCCGGGAAAGCCTGTCAGAGGAACTGCGGGTGCTGTATGTGGCGATGACCCGTGCAAGAGACCGACTGATCATGACTTATACTGCGAAAAATCTGGAGGGAGACCTTCAGGATATTGCACTTCGCTCCGATTTTGACAAGGGTTCGCTCCTGTGCCGGGATGCTTCCTGTCCCGGTGACTGGGTGCTTCTGGCGGCAATGCAGAAAATGGAAGCGGGAGAACTCCATGCCCTGGGCGGCAGACCAGATCATCTTACTCTGGGAGAGCATCCCTGGAAGATCTGTGTTTGCGGTGCACCGGAAGAATCCGATGAACATGCAGCTGCGGCAGAGTCGTTGCCCCAGCTGCCGGAAAAGCATTTGGAAGAACTCAAAGAAGGTCTTTCCTTCCGTTACAGTTATATGGCAGCAACACAGGCCCCCTCCAAACAGACAGCAACAGACCGGAAGGGAAGGGTCAAGGATGCGGAAGCGGCAGAACTTACGGTGCCGGAGAAAGTAATTTCCAGAAACTGGCGCAGACCTTCCTTTGCAGGTGCCGCTTCCGACGGCAGAGCCTACGGCAATGCCATCCATGCAGCCATGCAGTACATCCGGTACGAAAACTGCGGCTCAACGGAATCCATCGGCCGGGAAATCAGCCGGCTGCAGCAGGAGGGATTCCTGTCTCAGGAACAGGCGGATATGGTGGACTGTGAAAAAATTACGCTGTTCTTCGAAACAGACATCGGCAGAAAACTATCCAACGGTCAGACCTGTCTGCGGGAATTTAAATTCTCTATCCTGGATGAGGGAAGTCATTACAGTCCGGAGCTGACGGGTGAGCAGGTCCTTCTGCAAGGCGTTGTGGACTGTGCGCTGCTGGAACCGGACGGAATCACGATTCTGGACTTTAAGACGGATCGGGTGACGGAGGAAACCATAACCAATGCAGTCGAACGATACCGGCCTCAGCTGGAGACCTATGCCGAGGCACTGGAGAGGATCTATGAGCTGCCTATCAAGGGAAAACTGCTCTATTTCTTCCGGCTGAACCGGTTTTGTGAAGTGTAAAAAAGGACGTCTCAAAAGAGACGTCCTTTTTCTGATCAGCGGGAGTTGCGGTTCTGGGTGCTGTTCTGATTGTTGTTCTGGTTGCTGTTCTGCTTGGTATTCTGATTGGAAGTCTTGTTCTGATTCTGGTTATTCATAGTAAATCCTCCGTATTCTTTCCTGCGGCAATACCGCTGTCATAAGATACCCCATTATTCAGGATTTATCCCTGGCTTTGAATAGAAATCCTGCAAGCAGTCCTGCAAAGACAGCGGCAGTGATGCCGCCTGCAGTGGATTTCAGTCCTCCCGTAAAGATACCCAGGAAGCCCTGTTCGTCCACAGCGTTTCTGACACCCTTTGCCAGGGTGTTTCCAAATCCGGTGAGGGGAACGGAGGCACCGGCACCGGCAAATTCCAGAAGAGCCGGATAGATGCCGATTCCGCCCAGAATGACGCCGGTGACCACATAGCCCACCAGGATCCTGGCTGGGGTCAGCTTTGTTTTGTCAATCAGAAGCTGCCCGATCAGGCAAAGCAGACCGCCCACAGCAAAGGCTTTCAGATAATCCATCATCCGTTTCCTCCTTCGATGACAACTGTGTGGCATACACCCGGAATAGGCAGTCCCTGCTGGGTGGAGGTAGGGGAGAGCAGGGCGCCGGTGCCGCAGAACAGAATGGATTTCAGTTTATTAGACTGAAGCTGCCCCAGAAGATATCCGCAAAGGGTCACGGCGCTGCAGCCGCAGCCGGAACCGCCGGCATGGACATCCTGGATTTTCCGGTCAAATATCAGGCATCCGCAGTCTTCCAGCCGTCCTCCAAGCGAGATTCCATCCCGTTTTGCCAGTTCCAGAAGAAGATCTTTTCCCATCTGTCCAAGATCGCCGGTTATGATGAGACTGTAATCCTCCGGTGTTCTGCTGAAATCTGTCAGATGGGCCCGGATGGTATCATAAGCCGCGGCTGCCATGGCGGCACCCATATTGTTGGCGTCCTTGATCCCCAGATCTGTGACGGTGCCAATGGTGCATCCGGTGATCCGGGGGCCTGCACCTTCTGCGCAGACCAGCGCTGCGCCGGAACCAGTGACTGTCCATTGAGAGGTTGGTGTCCGCTGTCCGCCATAGCCCAGAGGGAAGCGGTACTGACGTTCTGAAGAGGCGAAATGAGAGGAGGTCATGGCAACAGCATGATCCGCAAAGCCTCCGCCTACACTCATGGAAGCCAGAAGCAGGCTTTCCGCCATGGTGGAGCAGGCACCGTAGAGACCCAGATGGGGGATTCCGGTATTGCGCAGGGAAAAGGATGAGCCGATACACTGGTTCAGAAGATCACCGGAAAAGATTAGCTGAAAGTCCTGCATTTTCATATTCGCTTTTTCGGCAAGCTTTCCGAGGGCCAGCCGCTGCACCTGTTTTTCGGCCTGCTCCCAGGTGCGCTGACCGAAACGGGTATCCTGGGAGGTGATGTCAAAAGTGTGGGCAAGAGGCCCTTCCGATTCCTTCTTGCCGGCGCAGCTTGCCCAGGCAGTGATCGCAGGAGGTCTGGGAAGGATGAAACTTTGGCGTCCCTGTCGGTAATTTGCCATAAAAAGACCCCTTTTTCATGATTTTTCTTAGTATGTCCGTTGATTGCATTTCTCATGCATTTTCGGTATAATAAGCAAAAATTGTATCAAAGGATTTTTTTATGAACTATACAGTGAGAAATGCCATGCCTGAGGATCTGGACCGGATCGAGGAGATCTATGCCTACGCCCGGGAGTTCATGGCGAAGACCGGTAATCCCAATCAGTGGGGAAAGACCAACCCGCCCCATGAATGGCTGGTGGATGACATTGAAAAGCAGCTGCTCCATGTCATCGAAAATGAGACCGGAATCCACGGCGTTTTTTATTTCTATATCGGCGAAGATCCTACCTACGGAGAGATCGAAGACGGTGCCTGGCACAGCACTGTGCCCTACGGTACCATTCATCGGATCGCCTCTGACGGAAGCGGCGGCATTTTGCGGACAGCTGTTGAATTCTGCAAAAAGCTGAGCAATCACATCCGGATCGATACCCACCATGACAACGTGGTGATGCACAACGCAGTGGCAAAACTTGGGTTTGTCCGCAGCGGCATTATTCATCTGGCCAACGGTTCTCCCAGAATTGCATACGAACTGAATCTGTAAAAAACACCCGGCATCTTTTGATGCCGGGTGTTTCTGTTATGTTAGGCCATGCGGCGTGCACCATAGTAGTGGTTTGCCCAATAGCCGGTAGTGAGATCAGAGTAGGAGACAGTGGAACGGGAATTGGGCGCGTGAATGAACTGTCCGTTTCCTGCGTAGATACCCACATGGGAAATTCCGCTTGCATATGTACCGGCGAAGAAAACGATATCACCGGGCTGTAGATTTGCCTTGGCGACGGGAGAACCCATATTGTACTGATCGGCGGGAGTGCGGTAGGGAGAATAGCCAAACTGCTTCAGAACATAGTACACATAGCCGGAGCAGTCAAAGCCGGAAGGGGAGGCACCGCCGTATACATAGCGGGTGCCAAGGTATTTCTTTGCTTCAGCCAGAATCTGGGAGCCGGAGACGCCGGTAACGGAAGGCTTGGAACTGCTGCCGGTGGTTGCATTGCCGTTCAGGGCTGCCGCGCTGGGGGCAACACCGGTGGATTTACCGCCCCGGTAAAACTTGGGAGAATTGGTGGATTCCTTGTTTTCGTAGGGGATTTCGGTCAGTTCCACAAAATCACTGCGGATATAGCCGATGGAGGACTGACAGATGACCTTATACCAGCCGTCATTCACACCAAGAATATAGCATTTGCTGCCCTTGGAGGCAACAGCAACACTTCGGTGGGAGGTACCGGCACCGGCACGGACATTGACACCGTTTCCGGTGATCTTACCGTAGCCCAGTTCTGCGTTTTCGCGCTGCAGCACATCCAGATAGTCTTCGTGCATCCAGCCTTCCTGAAGGTTGTAGTTGACCTTGTACCAGTCGCCGTTTCTGGAGAGGACTACGACACAGTCACTCTTGGGTGCGGTGTCCAGGATTTTGGAGTTGATGGTGGAATCACTGCGCAGACGCAGGTTATTGGTATTGACAAATCCGATGCCGTGCACTGTTTCGCCGGCCGCGCTGGCACTGACAGCGCAGCAGCAGATAAAGAGAATGGTGGTCAGCATCAGGTTGATGACTCTCTTGGTAAAATTCATAAATTGCCTCCGGTTATAGGATCAATCAGGAGCATTTTAGGGGATTCATATAGCTCCGTATATATTTTGACTGTAATTGTTTTGCTGAAAATTGCATATCCATTACGAATGTATACGGATTGTAACATATTGTTACACAAAAGTCAAGCTTTTGTTTTAAATACTCCGAAACTGGAGAGGTTTACGTAACAAATTATGAATATTTTGGAAATAGGTGTATTTTCTGCGTTTACATAATTACAGAATGGCAGCTAAAAATAAGAAATCCCGGCATCCGATGGATGCCGGGATAAAGAATTAACCGATGCGTCGTGCGCCGCAGTAATGATCAGCCCAATAGCCGCTGAGGCTGCCATAGCACACACTGCCGCCGTCGTTTGGTGCGTGGATAAATTTGCCGCCGCCGGCATAAATACCCACATGGGAGACACCGCTGGTATAGGTGTTTTCAAAAAATACCAGATCACCGGCTGCCAGCTGATCACGGGAAACTGCATAGCCCATATTGTACTGGTCTGCAGCAGTCCGGGGAACAGGATAGCCCGTCTTTTCGAGGATGTAGTATACAAGTCCGGAACAGTCAAAGCCTTCAGGGGAATAACCGCCGAAGACATAGGGTACACCCAGATAATTCTGCGCCTGCGCCAGCAGATAGCCGCCGCTGATGGGGACGTAGTAAGAACCGGGGGCGGCCATAGCTACCTGATCCTGCTCTTTGTAGTCAATCTCGCCAATTTCTTGTCCCAAATAGAAATAGGCCGGTGTGTTCTCAGAGGCCTCATTCTGATAGGGAATTTCTGCCAGATCCATCAGATCGCTGCGGACATAACAGGTGGAGTAGACGCTGTGAGTCTGTTTCTTTCCAAGAACTTTATACCAGCCGTTGAACATACCGATAATGGTAAACTCCCGATCCTGATAACCGGAGATAAAGATGCTGTATTCGGTGCCGGGACCTGTGCGCATATACACGATGTCGGAATTGATCCGTCCTTTGCCCAGTTCCGCATGAACTTCCGTGCGGATATCCAGAGCATCTGCATACATGTAGCCTTCCTGAAGATTGTGATTTACCAGGTACCAGGAATCACTGATCTGTTCAATCACAACCACACAGTCATTTTCATTCGTAACTGCAAGAGTCTGGGACTGAGAGGAAGGTTCGCTGTAAAGCTGCTGATAGGGCATCGTGACAAAGCCGACACCAATCATGATCTTTTCTTCCTCCTGGGCAGCGGCACACAGAGGAAGCAAAGATATCAGCATCAGAAGACACAGTGCAATGCAAAGCAGATTCTTTATCTTTTTCATAGGCTTTGCGGCGCTTTCGGATTACTTGCCTGCCAGAGCGCGCTCCAGCCAGACGCAGCCTAAGTCCAGAGCGGTGTAAAAGCCATCCTTCTCGCTCTTCTTCACGATGCGGTCACGGCTTCTTGCGGTGGGGTCGGTGAGCTGGAGCTGAACAGAGACCTTGCTGGCGAGGTCCATATCTCCAACCTTTTTGGTCTCCAGAATCTGGAGCATGACAATGTGGCTGTCAGCCATGGAACCGTAATAAACCAGGTTGTCCTTGCGCATCAGAGGACGACCTTTGTACATCAAAACTGCATTTTCTTCAGCCATTTTGATAACCTCCTGCATAAAAATGTATTCAAATTGTAACATGGAGAGAAAAGCGTGTCAAGCATCGCCGGGATACGGACACACCGAAATGGAAAATGTTACAAAAAGTTTATATATTGGGGAATGCATTCGGGAACACTCCCGGATATAAAATAGAAAACAAGAGGCTTTTGCCGTGGCAAAAGCCTCTTGGCTGATGGATTACTCGTTTTCGAAGAGATACTCCCGAACCAGAACCTGCATCAGTTCATCCCGGTCGATCTTGCAGATCATGCTGCGGGCATTGTTGTAATTGGTGATGTAGGTGGGATCCTCAGTCAGCAGATAGCCGACGATCTGGTTGATGGGATTGTAGCCTTTTTCGGTGAGGGCTTCGTACACACTCCGGAGAATCCGGCGCATATTTTCCTTGTCATCGCTGGCTACAGTAAACTTCATGGTGCTCTTTTCCGTCATGGTCTCGGCCTCCTTAGTCAAAGAATACGATAATTATAACCCAATTTATCAGCGGTGTAAAGTCCTGAAGGAGTAAAAAATGTAAAAATTTCTTATCTCAGGATGGCGTTCACCTGCTCCTTCAGAGCAGCCAGAACCTTGGTGACAACACCTTCGGAATCGGTGTCGGTCAGGGTGCGGTCATCTGCACGCAGTTCCAGAGAGAAGGCCATGCTCTTCTTGCCCTCGGGAACACCGGTGCCGCGGTAGATGTCAAACAGCTTCACGCCGCGCAGCAGCTTGCCGGCAGCGCCGGTAATGACATCCTCGATCTGAGCCACGGTGATCTCCTCATCGCAGATCAGGGACAGGTCACGGGTGACGCTGGGGTACTTGGGCAGGGGAACGTAGGTGGCTTCGGGCAGCATCAGGGTGCACAGCTTGGTGAAGCTGATCTCAGCGCAGTAGACTTCTGCGTCGATGCCGTAGTTCTTGGCAACGATGGGATGGACCTGGCCAATGTAGCCGACTTCGGTGCCGTCAATAGTGACAACAGCGCAGCGGCCGGGATGGAAGCTGGGATTGTTCTTCACCGCGGTGTAGCTGGCCTTCTTGACCCGCAGACCGGCAAAGATGGCTTCCAGTTCGCCCTTCAGGGTGAAGAAGGAGGTGCCTTCGCCGTAAGTGCCCAGCAGCAGCATCTTGGGTTCCTCGGGCAGCTTCTGGCCTTCCACTTTCTGGTAGATCTTAGCCAGTTCGTAGAGCTTGACATTCTTGTTGTGGTAAGCATAGTTGCGGCTCAGGATCTCCAGCATGGAGGGCAGAGCAATGGTACGCATGATGGAGGTATCCTCACCCAGGGGATTCTGGATGCGCATTGCGTTGCGCAGGGGAGAATCGGAGGGCAGACGGATCTGATCAAACACAGCGGGGGAGACAAAGGAGTAGGTGATGATTTCGCTGTAGCCCAGGCTGCGGCAGACCTGACCTGCCTTGGTCTCCAGCTTCATCTCGGCGGAGTAGCCGCCCTGGGTGGAGGTCTTGAAGGCAGTGGTGGGGATCTCATTGTAACCGTAGGAACGGCCAACTTCCTCAGCGATATCTGCCATCAGGTTCAGGTCGGGACGGAAGGAGGGAACCAGGATGTCATTGCCTTCCACGCCGATCTCCAGCAGGTTCAGGTACTTGACCATATCTTCCTTGCTGATATTGGTACCCAGCAGCTTGTTGATCTTTTCGGGCTCCAGAGGCAGGGTCTTCTCCTGGGGAACGTAATTGATGATATCGATGGTGCCGTTCAGGATGTCGCCGCATTCCAGCAGCTCCACCAGTTCGCAGGCGCGCTGAACAGCGGGTACAGTCATCATGGGGTCCAGATTCTTTTCGAACTTGCCGGAAGCTTCGGTACGCATGCCCAGAGCCAGAGCGGTCTGGCGGATGGAGGTGCCGTTGAAGTTTGCAGATTCGAAGACGACGGTGGTGGTGTCATCCATGATCTCGGAATTTTCGCCGCCCATGATACCGGCCAGACCAATGGCGCGGTTGTCATCGGCGATGACCAGCATACCGGCCTTCAGGTTGCGGACAATGCCGTCCAGGGTGGTCAGGTTTTCGCCGTCCTCAGCTTCACGGACAACGATCTTCTTGTCGGTGATGTAGCGGTAGTCGAAGGCATGCATGGGCTGGCCGTACTCCAGCATGACATAGTTGGTAATGTCAACGATGTTGTTGATGGGGCGCACACCGTTGGCACGCAGACGGTTTCTCAGCCACTTGGGAGAGGGACCGATCTTGACGTTGGCCACCATTCTGGCGGTATAGCGGTTGCACAGGTTCTCGGCAGGAACCTCCACATCCAGGTAATCGTAGATGTCACCGGCCTCACTGCCCTTGACCACAGGCTCATGGTGCTTCATCTGGGTGCCGAAAGCAGCGGCAGATTCACGGGCCAGGCCGATGATGGAGTAGCAGTCGGGACGGTTGTTGGTGATTTCAAATTCAACGACAGTGTCGTCGTTGCCGATAACATCATTGATGTCATCACCGGGCTTGCAGTCTTCATCGTTCAGGATCCAGATGCCGTCAGCATAGGCGCCGGGAACATCATTCTGGGTCAGACCCAGCTCAGCGAAGGAGCACAGCATACCGTTGGAGGTAACACCGCGCAGCTTGCCCTTGGTGATGTGGACGCCGCCGGGCAGCCAGGAATTGTGCAGGCAGGCGGGAACCAGGTCGCCTTCCTTTACGTTCTGGGCACCGGTGACGATCTGAACAGGCTCTTCTGCGCCTACATCGATCTGGCAGACCCACATGTGATCGGAGTTTTCATGACGGACGATGGACAGAACCTTGCCGACCTTGACATTCTTGATCTCGGCGTCCATACGCTCGTAGGTTTCAACCTTCTGGCCGAAGACGGTCAGGGTTTCCACATATTCTTTATCGGAAACGTGGGAAAGATCCACGAATTCCTCATGCAGCCATTTTCTGTTGAGTTTCATTTGCTTTCCCTCCTAATTAGAACTGGTTCAGGAACCGGACGTCGTTGTCGAAGATCAGACGCAGGTCATTGATCTTCAGGCGGCCCATGGCAGTACGCTCCAGGCCGATACCGAAGGCGAAACCGGAGTAGACATCGGGATCAATGCCGCAGTTGCGCAGAACTTCGGGATGGACCATGCCGGCGCCCAGCAGTTCGATCCAGCCTTCACCGTGGCAGGTGGAGCAGACAGTACCGTCGATCTCGCCGGTGCCGTGGCACTTGTGGCACTGCATATCCATTTCGCAGGAAGGCTCGGTGAAGGGGAAGTGGTGGGGACGGAAGCGGACCTGGGCGTTGTGGCCGTAGATCTTGTTCATGATGGTGATCAGAGCACCCTTCAGGTCACCCATGGTGATGTTCTCGGCAACCACCAGACCTTCGATCTGATGGAACATGGGGGAGTGAGTGGCGTCAGCTTCGTCCTTACGGAACACGCGGCCGGGAGCCAGCATGCACAGGGGAGGCTTGTGGGTTTCCATGAAGCGGATCTGCATGGAAGAGGTCTGGGTACGCAGCAGAACTTCGTCCTCGCTGTCGAAGTAGAAGGTGTCGCTGCGGTCACGGGAAGGATGGCCTTCCTCGATGTTCAGGCGGGTGAAGTTGTAGCTGGCAAATTCCACCTCGGGACCGTCAACAACAGTGTAGCCCATGCCAACGAAGATGTCCTTAATCTCCTGCAGCACCTGATTCATGGGATGCTGGTGACCGACGGTGACAGTTTCGCCGGGGATGGTGACGTCGATGGCTTCAGCAGCCAGCTTTGCCTCCAGAACAGCAGCGTGGATGGCGGTCTTGCGCTCCTCCAGCTTGGTTTCAATTTCAGCACGGACGGCGTTGGCCATCTGACCCACGACGGGGCGTTCCTCAGCGGACAGCTTGCCCATCATCTTCAGAACGGCAGTCAGCTCGCCCTTCTTGCCCAGAAACTTGACGCGGAGTTCTTCCAGTGCGGCGGGAGTTTCAGCAGCTGCAAGGGCTGCCAGAGCATTTTGTTTGATCAGCTCCAGTTGTTCTTTCATTGTTTTTCCTCCTATGCCGGATATCCGGCAGCTATTTACTGTTTTTTGCAGGGCGGGGCAAAAAAATAACGCCCATCATCCCAACAATCGGGACGAAAGGCATTTCCTTCCGCGGTACCACCCGCAATTCGCTTGAAAACAAGCGCATCTCATTCGGTGCTGACACACCTAGACCCATAACGCAGTCACCCGTCCAACCCTACTTGTGTTTCAGGCGGAAGCTCCCGGGAGAAGGCCCAGTATTGTACCCAAGCGGCTCACACCATCCCGCTCTCGCTGTTTGTGGCATCGTCAGTACAAGGCAGCCCGATCTCAGCTTTTCAAATATCCACGCTATATTAACACATTCATCATCAATATGCAAGGGTATTTTTCTTTTTCTTGACGGAAAATCAACTTCGTGGTATGGTTACTTCAGAATAGTAAAGGAGTGAAGTGCCATGCATTATGAATCTGTTGCCCAGGCGCTGGAAAAGCTTCGCAAGCTGGAAAAAACCTATACCGCTTACGTTCACGCCCAGGGCGTTATTGAACTGGATGCTGCCACCGCAGCCCCCAAGGGCAGCTGGGAGGGACGGGGCATCACCGCAGGCGTGCTGTCTGAAGTGATGTATGATCTGATTGCCAATCCCGAAAACGGTGAGCTGTTGTCCTACCTGAAGGAACATCGGGAAGAACTGGATGAGATGGCTCAGCGGGAAGTGGAGGTCATGGAAAAGAACTTCCTGCGGATGAACCGGATCCCCGCGGAAGAATATGTGGAATACAATGTTCTTCTGAACGATGCCCAGGCTGCCTGGGAAAAGGCGAAGAACACCAGTGATTTTGAATGCTTCCGTCCCTATCTGGAAAAGATCGTGGCGTTTAACCGCAAGTTTGCCGGTTACTATGATCCCACAGTGCCTGCCTATGATGCGCTGCTGAATGAATATGAAGAGGGCATGACCATGCAGACCCTAGATGCATTCTTCGGCAAGGTGCGCAGCACCATTGTGCCTCTGATGGGAAAGATCCTGGAAAAGAGCGAACCGGAGCATCCCTTTGTACACCGGGGTTATTCTGTGGATCAGCAGCGGAAATTCTCCGACTATCTGATGGAAGTCATGGGTCTGGACCGGAATTACTGCACCATTGCGGAATCCGAGCATCCGTTTACCATCAATTACAATAATAAGGATGTGCGCATCACCACCCATTATTTTGAGGACAGCCTGCTGCCTTCCATGTCCTCTGTGATCCATGAGGGCGGACATGCCATGTATGAACTGGGTGCGGATGACAAATATAACTACACCATTCTCTACGGCGGCACCTCCATGGGCATCCATGAGAGCCAGAGCCGGTTCTATGAGAACATCATTGGCCGCAGCGAAGCTTTCATCCGCTTTATCTATCCCAAGGTGAAGGAACTGTTCCCGGAGCAGATGGCGGATGTGGATGCCAATGATCTGTACCGGGCGCTGAACCGGGCAGAGCCCTCCCTGATTCGGATTGACGCCGATGAGCTTAGCTATTGCCTGCACATTATGGTGCGGTACGAAATCGAAAAGCAGCTGATCGCCGGAACCCTTGAGGTAAAGGATGTTCCCGCTGAGTGGAATCGTCTGTATAAGGAGTATGTGGGTGTGGATGTGCCCAATGATGCTGCTGGCTGCCTGCAGGATATTCACTGGAGCTTCGGCAACATCGGCTATTTCCCCTCCTACGCTCTGGGCAGTGCCTACAGCGCACAGATGCTGCATGTGATGCGGCAGGAACTGGGGGATATTTATGCCGATGTGGAAAAGGGCGATCTGAGCCGTGTTACCGGCTGGCTGAGAGAGCACATTCACCAGTACGCCAGCTTCAAGAAGCCGGGACAGGTCTTTGAGGATGCCTGCGGCAAGTTTGATGCCACATACTTTACGGATTACCTGACGGAAAAGTTTACAAAACTCTATCATTTATAAGGATGTGAATCTGAATGGAGATCCTGGAACTGAATCACGAAGACGTTTTGCAGATTCTGCCTGACCGGGATCCCTGGGGGCATAAGGGTACCTTCGGTAAGATTCTGCTGCTGTGCGGAAGCCGCGGGTTTACGGGTGCGGCTTATTTAAGCGCCATGGGTGCCCTGCGCACAGGGGCAGGACTGGTCTATCTTGGCGTTCCCAAAAGCATTTATGCCATCGAAGCGATCAAACTGAATGAACCTGTTGTGATCCCGCTTCCGGATCAGAATGGTATGCTGTCCAGGGATTCCATCCCGCACATTTTGAATCTCCTGCCGAAAATGGATGCTGTACTGATCGGCTGCGGCCTTGGCATCAGCGAGGATACTGACGCAGTTTTGAAGGCAGTGCTGGAAAACGCACGCTGCCCTGTTGTTGTGGATGCCGATGGAATATCTATGCTGAAGGCGCATAAGGATATAGTGCGCGGAAGAGGCGACTATACCATTCTTACTCCTCATGATGGAGAATTTGTTCGTCTGGGTGCCGATATTGGGGAAAACCGGATGGAATCTGCAGCCGAAGCGGCTCTGGACTGGAACTGTGTCATGCTTTTGAAGGGACACAGAACCTGTATTACAGACGGCGTGTGGCATTACCGCAACTGTACCGGTAATTCCGGTATGGCAGTGGGCGGCAGCGGAGATGTGCTGGCCGGAATTATCGTCTCGCTGCTGGGACAGGGGCTCAGACCTGTGAAGGCTGCGGCCTGCGGAGCCTGGCTCCACGGTGCAGCCGGTGACAAAGCTGCCGACAGAATGAGCGAGTATGGTATGCTTCCCTCAGATATGCTGATTTGTCTGCCGCGACTTATGAAACAGGGCGGGATCTGAATTGAATGTATTGCTGTGTCTTCTTGGACTGATGACGGTGTTGTCGGGCTGCAGCGGTGAAAACCGGGAACTGCAGGCTGCACTTGGATTCCGTGAGAATCTGCTGAAGGCACAGCAATGTTCTTTTTCGGCGGAAATCACGGCAGATTACGGCGACAGTCTGACGGAATTTACCATGGAGTGCCGTGGAGATAACAAGGGGGATCTGGCATTCGAAATCAGAAAGCCGGAGGTTATTTCCGGGATTCAGGGTACCGTTTCCGATTCCGGAGGAGCAGTCCGGTTTGAAGAAAATGCCGTATATTTCCCTCTGATGACGGATGATCTGCTGACACCGGCCAGTGCTCCCTGGATCTTCCTGAAGACCCTTCGCAGCGGATGCATCAGCGCTGTGTGCCGGGAAGAAGACACGCTTCATATGACTGTGGATGACAGCTATGACGAGGATGCCCTGAGACTTGATATCTGGCTGCGGGCAAATGTTCCTGTTCAGGCGGATATTTCCCACAACGGACGGCGGATCCTGTCGATGTCAGTTGAAAATTTTGCTTATTCGTAACTTTCTGGGCTGCATTGCATACGATATTTTGAAAGCGCCGGGTATAAATTGCGGCTGTGAGTGGGAAAATAGTCCCAGCCGCGTTACATAGGGTTTTCCCGTAGCGCCGGTAAAAACAATCGGAGCGTGAACAGTATGAAGGAAGAAGCAGTCAGACGGGGCGATATTTTTTATGCGGATCTATCACCGGTGGTGGGCAGTGAGCAGGGAGGGACACGGCCTGTGCTCATTGTTCAGAATGACACCGGAAACCGCTATTCTCCCACGGTGATCGCTGCTGCCATCACCAGCCAGACCGGGAAGGCAAGGCTGCCTACCCACATCAATATTGCCGGTGGCAGTGTGGGGCTGAGCAAGGATTCCGTGATTCTGTTGGAGCAGATCCGGACCATCGACAAGCGGCGGCTGAGGGAACATATGGGCCATCTGGATGAGGAAAAGATGGCGATGGTGGATGATGCCATCGCAGTCAGCTTCGGACTTCATGGATAAAACGGAATAGATTTCCCCCTGGTGCATAGGATGCAGCAGGGGGCGTTTGTTTTGGAGCAATGCTATGAAGTGATGTACGGAAATGATGTCATAGGAAAGGTGCAGGTGATACCCCAGGGGCTTTACTGCAGGATCATTTGCCGGTGCCGGGGGACTTATGAGCAGGTTCTGCGACTGTTTATGGATGTTCAGGGACGCCGGGAAAACCTGGGGGTTCTGATCCCGGAGGCAGGCGGGCTGCTGCTGGACAGAAAGATTCCCGCAAAACGGCTGGGCACTGGAAATCTGCGGTTTTACCTGTCCTCCGGCTGCGGATGTGATGGAGGTCATTTTGTTCCCATCTGTCCGGAAGAGCCGTTTTTGTATATCAGCAGACTGAAAACTGCGTTTCTGGAGTCGGAGCAGGGGAAGATCGGCATCCGGATCAAAGAACACCCCGAAGCGGGATAACCGCTTCGGGGTGAAGATTTTACAGATCAATTTCCAGAACAACAGGGCAGTGATCGGAGCCAAGGATCTCGCTGTGGATGGGGGCGGCGGTGATTTTATCCGCAATCCGGTCGGATACGATGAAGTAGTCGATCCGCCATCCGGCATTGTTCTTCCGGGCGTTGAAGCGGTAGCTCCACCAGCTGTATACACCGGTGGCATCGGGGTGCAGGAACCGAAAGGAGTCTGTAAAGCCGGCATCCAGCAGTTTGCCGAAGCTTTCCCGTTCTTCGTCTGAGAAACCGGCGCTGCCCCGGTTGGAAGCGGGATTCTTCAGATCGATTTCCTGATGCGCCACATTCAGGTCACCGCAGGCGATGACAGGTTTGGTTTCATCCAGGGTTTTCAGATGGTTCCGGAAGGCCTCATCCCAGGCAAGCCGGTGACCGATGCGGGCAAGGCCCTGCTGGGCATTGGGAGTATAGCAGGTGACCAGATAAAAGTCAGGATATTCCAGGGTGATGAGCCGTCCTTCGGTGTCCAGCTCCGGAACACCCACACCGTAGTTGACGGATAGAGGTTCCTGCTTCGCAAAAATAGCGGTGCCGGAATATCCCTTCTTTTCAGCGTAGTTCCAGAACTGATGATAGCCCGGCAAGGTCAGATCAATCTGGCCTGCCTGGAGTTTGGTCTCCTGAAGACAGAAAAAGTCGGCATTCTGAGCATCGAAATAGTCACCAAAGCCTTTGGTGACACAGGCCCGCAGGCCGTTTACATTCCAGGAAATGAATTTCATGGGTTAACCTCCGGTGGTTTCCTGCTGGGGCAGGGGATCCAGGAACAGAATACTGTCCGCGTTCATGGTAAGCGTTCGGTCTGCACTGATTACCGTGACAGAGTCGCAGCCGGTAAACCGGGTGCAGGTCATGGTCAGGCAGGCACAGGCCAGGGAGAATTCTGAATCAGACATGATGCGGGTCTGATCGGTCAGTTCAATACGGATGTCGGATCCGTTCTGCTCTACAGAAAGCAGCCGGACGGATTTGGGAAACGGAGAGACCAGGGATTCATCCAGAGGCCCGGCCAGATACAGTCCCACCAGATACTGAAGATCCTGCCGGTGGCCTGACAGGGTACGGACCTCTGTGCGGATGACACCGTCCCCGGCGTAATACTGATATTGCTCCGGTGATCGGCTGTAGTAGAATGTAACATCGCCGGAATCCTGGGTCTTGCAGCCGCTGAAAGTGAAAAGCATTGCTGCAGCCAGGAAACATGCAAGAATGCGGTTCATTCTCTGTCCACCTCCGTTTCAAAGGACGGGAAGGTGACGGTGAAAACGGTGCCCTTACCCAATTCACTCTCTACCTGGATTTCACCCCGGTTGCGCTGGACAATGGCACGGACAATGGCCAGTCCCAGACCGCTGCCGCCGGAGGCCCGGGAACGGGCTTTGTCAACCCGGTAGAACCGTTCAAAAATATGGCTCACCGCATCCTCCGGGATGCCCATACCGGTGTCCTGAATGATCAGAATGGCATTATCCTCCTGATGAAGAAGAGAGACTGACAGACTGCCGCCGCTCTGATTGTATTTGATGCCGTTTTCCATCAGATTGAAAACCACCTGGTAGAGATCATCCTCCAGGATCAGCACAGGGCAGTCTTCCTCCAGAGACAGATGGATGGAAACATTGGCCTGATTGGCAAGAGGTGTCAGCATCCGGTATACCCGGCGGATGGTGGGGGACAGGTAGATAATCTCTGCGTCGGAGGCGACCTGGCCATCCACTTTGGTCAGGGACAGCAGCTTGGCGGTCATACGGTTCAGACGCTCCGCCTCGTTGCCGATGTCACCGACAAATTCCCGGACAGTCTCCATATCCATGTCATTCTGTAGGATGGAATCGGTCAGCAGCTTGATGGAAGCCAGCGGGGTCTTCAGCTCATGAGAGGCATCTGAAACGAACCGGCGGCGCTTCTGCTCGGATGTGTTCAGTCGCTCTGTCAGATCGTTGAATTCGTTGCCCAGCACAGTGAGCTCATCATTTCCACCCATGGTGACTTTATGGGTGTAGTCTCCCTCCTGGATGATCCGCATGGAGGTCATGATCTTTCGCAGTCGCCGGGAGAAGGCGGAGGCAAACGCGATGGAGAAGAGAACCACCAGAATCTCCAGAATCAGGGTGATCTGCAGCACATTGCGCTGAAGGGTCTGGATCAGGGTGCCCTGGGCGGTGTCATATTCCATCATATAGACGCAGCCGATGATGCTGCCGTAATAGGTGATGGGGGTTGCGGCTCTGGAAATCATGACGCCCTTCTTGTAATTCCAGGAGAAGACGTCATTGCCGTCGGTACCCAGTTCATTTTTGCCCAGCGCCTGCAGGATTTCCGGCAGCAGGGCATAGCTGCCCACGGCGCTTTGCTGGCTGTCATACAGGGCAACACCACGCTGGTCCGTGACAATCATCCGGGTTACCTTTAAGGAATCCATCTTGTTGACAATGCCGCTGACGGTGGAGGTGTTCAGCACCTCAGCAGCGGCAATCTCATCGGATGCCAGCTGACATTTTTCAATCATGGATGCTTCCTTGCTCTGATAAAAAACCATCTGGCTGATGCCGGAACAGTAGAGATTCAGGATCAGAAGAACCACAAAAGTAATGACCACATAGGTCATGGCATACAGAAACTGTGTGCTGCCGTAGCCCCGGAATCCGGTTTTGTTAGGTCTTGAAATAATAGCCAACGCCCCACTTCGTTAAAATATGTTTGGGTTCTGCGGGATTGCTCTCCAGTTTTTCACGCAGACGGCGGATGTGGACATCCACGGTGCGGATGTCGCTGCGGTACTCATAGGCCCAGATGGTGTCCAGCAGGGCCTCCCGGGAATAGACACGGTTGGGATTGCGCATCAAAAATTCGATGACATCAAATTCCTTGGCAGTCAGATCCACAAGCGTGCCGTCACGGTAGGCATTCCGGGCATCCAGATCCAGGGTAAAGGAACCGGCAGACAGGATGTTTTCCGCAGCTTTCTTTTCACCGGAACCGGCTCTGCGCAGCAGGGCGCGGATACGGGCTTTCAGTTCCAGAATATTGAATGGCTTTGTGATGTAGTCATCGGCACCGTGATCGAAGCCCATCAGCTTGTCAATATCATCGGTTTTCGCTGTCAGCAGAATGATGGGAACGTCGGAAAATTCCCGGATCTTGCCGCAGGCGGTCATACCGTCCATATTGGGCATCATCACATCCAGAATCACCAGATCCGGATGCTCCTGCTGCACCAGCTGCAGAGCCTGCAGTCCGTCGGAGCCGGTGATAACGTCATAGCCATCGCTCTGCAGATTAAAACGGATTCCTTTTACCAGCAGGGCTTCATCATCCACAACAAGAATTTTCATAGGATCAACCTCCTGTAATAACATAGTCAAGGACAGCTTCCACAGTAGCCTGCCCGATTCCGTCGATGTTCAGCAGTTCCTCCGGGCGTGAGAAGGGTCCGTAATATGCCCTGTAGTCCAGGATTCGGCGGGCGCGTTCCTCGCCGATGCCGGGCAGTGCAGCGAGCTGCCGGATATCAGCGGAATTGAGATCGATGGGGAAGACAATCTCATATTCGGCAGATGCGGGAGGCGCATCGGTTTCCGGCGGGAGATTATGAAGGGCACCGGAGGGGAGACCGCTGACCTGTACCGGATTCCGGTCCTGGTTCCGGCCCAAAAGAAATCCAAGGGTAAAGGTGCATAACATAAGCGCCAGCAGGGGTATCAGGTGTTTTTTCATGGGAACAATCCTCCCTGATTGACTAGAAGGGGAAAAGCTGTTATAATGAAGTCCATTATACATGATTTTTTCTTGCCGGACAAGTCCGGTGAACCATAAATGAGGGAGAAATATGAAAAATTCGAGAACAATATCCCTGCTGCTCTGTCTTGCTCTGATCCTGGGATGTTTTGCCCGTCCGGCCTGTGCCGTGGATCTGAGCAATCTGGAAACCGTTGCCGTCACCGAGGAGACTGCACCCGCGGAAAGCACCGCTGCAGAGAAGCCCCAGTCTGGAACAAATACAACGCTGATCAATTCTGCTGCGAAGCTGCCTTTTGGTCAGGCCAGCATCAAGCAGGGATGCCGCACCATCGAAGGCATGATGCCCCTGGCAGGTTCTGAGCGCCGTCTGGCCACGGCTCAGAGTGTATTTGCCTATGAGATGAATTCCGACACGGTCATCTATTCCTACAATCCCGATACAAAACTGTCCACCGGTACCCTGTCCAAAATTGTGACAGCGCTGGTTGCCATTGAGAACACCAAGCTCAATGATGTGGTTACCTGTTCGCCCGGCATTCAGTCCAAGGTCCCCGGCAGCAGTATCAAGGTGAATCTGAAGAGTGAAGAGCAGATGACGGTTGAAGACCTGCTGCACTGTCTGCTGCTGCACAGCGCCAATGACGCGGCTGTTGCACTGGCTGAACACGTTGCCGGTACCACGAAGGCCTATGTGGAACTGATGAATCAGCGTGTCAAAAAGATGGGCTGCACCAACACTGAGTTTGGCAACATCTCCGGTCTGGATACCGCTGTTTCCTTCACAACAGCCCGGGATATGGCCAAAATTATGACCGAAGCCTGCAACAACGAGACTTTTATCCGTATTTCCGGCACGGCGCAGTATACGGTTCCGGCCACCAACATGGAAGAGGAGCGAAAGCTGACCACCACCAACTATATGATTGATAACCACATCATCCCTCAGTTCCTGGATGATCGTGTAAAGGCTGGTCTGGCATCTCATACGGAAGGCTCCGGTTCCAGCATTGCGGTTATGTCGGAATACAACAAGATGAAGATCGTTGTGGTCGTCATGGGTGCACTGCGTACGTATAATGCAGAGCAGACATGGAAGGTGGAATCCTACGGTAACTTCAACGAAGCTCAGGAGCTTCTGGACTATATTTATACCGGCTTTAAAGTAAACCGGGTTCTCTACAGCGGCCAGGCTCTGAACCAGTTCAGTGTCATCGGCGGTGAGAGCGATGTTGTCGGTCAGCCCTACGTCAGTTTTGATTCGGTGCTGCCGGCCAACTGCAGTATGGATAACCTCTATATGGAATATACAGCGGTGAAGGGCGGGTATACGGCTCCCATCAAAAAGGGAGACATGATCGCCACGGTGGCTGTGAAATACCGCAATTCCTATGTGGCAGAAGCAGAAATTTACGCCATGAACGATGTTGTCAACGTGGAGGACTCCAAGGTTACCATCCGCAGTACCGCGGTGAAGAGTGAAAGCAGTATGGAAGGCGTCAAGGGCTTCTTTGGAACCATGGTTGTTCTTCTGGCAGCGGTCTTTGGCCTGTATGTTCTTTACGGATTCTACCGGAGAGCCCGGCTGCGTGCCCAGCGCCGCCGCCGCAGAGCAAGCAGAAGAAGGAGCTATTGATATGCAGGATTGGAATGCCCTGAAGAAAACCTGTTATGACTGCACCCGCTGCGGTCTGTGCGAAACCAGAACCAACGTGGTCTTCGGCATCGGCAACGAGAATGCGGATGTGATGTTCGTGGGTGAAGGCCCAGGTGAGCAGGAGGATTTGCAGGGAATTCCGTTTGTGGGTCCTGCGGGAAAGCTGCTGGATGATATGCTGCGGATCATTGATCTGAGCCGCGGCAGCAACTGCTATATCGCAAATATTGTCAAATGCCGTCCGCCCCGGAACCGGGATCCGCTGGATACGGAGCAGGATGCCTGCATCGGCTATCTGCGGAACCAGACAGCATTGATCAAACCCAAGATCATTGTCTGCCTCGGACGCATCGCAGCGAAAAAACTCATCGATCCCGATTACCGCATTACCCGCCAGCATGGCCAGTGGGTGGAAAAGAACGGTATCTGGATGACGGCAATCTATCATCCTTCCGCACTGCTGCGGGATGTGAGCAAGCGCCCGGAGACATTTGAGGATCTGCTCAGCATCCGGGCCAAGATTCAGGAAACCGGCGCAAAAATCTAAAATGATATTGACATTTAGCCCGATTGAAAGTATAATAATCGGGCTAAATATCTGCTAGTGTAGCACAGTCGGTAGTGCATCTCACTCGTAATGAGAAGGTCGCGTGTTCGAGTCACGTCACTAGCTCCAAAA
>JAFZGL010000034.1 GCA_017555395.1 Oscillospiraceae bacterium
CCCCATCAGTTACGTCACACCTACATCACCAACTTGATTTATGCATCCGTTGATCCCAAAACAGTCCAGTATCTGGCTGGACATGAGAACAGTAGAATCACCATGGACATCTATGCTAAGGTGAAATACAACAGACCAGAAGAAGTTGTAAAGTCCATGGACTGTGCTTTTTCCAAATGGATCTGTGCATAAAAAATATCCATATACGCAGCAAGGGCGAGGAACGAAATTGTTCCTCGCCCTTTGCTATACATATCGCACATTTGCGAGAATTTATTATCTTTGATAAAAAGAAGGTGCAACTGCAAAATCAACCATCTCAGAAAGGAGCTTTAGCATGGCAAAGAAAAAAGATGCCATTCCAGAATACGGTACTGTAACAAGAAAAGGTATCCAGTATTACCGGACAAGAATCATGGATGCTGATGGAAAGCAGGTCAGTTTATATGCGACAACCTGCGAGGAGCTGTACAAAAAGGAGCAGGAAGCACGGAAACAAGTTGCTGAAATCCTGTTCCGCAAGGAAAACCCTACCGTCGCAGATTATTGTGAAAAGTGGCTGCTGATGAAATCCGCAACTGTTTCCGCTTCCACACTAAAAGGTTATGCCTCTAAAATTAACAACTACATAGTCAAGCCATTGGGCCATATGTATATGTCCGATGTAACGACGGATGATTTGCGCCTTGCACTCGTGCCCGTGTCGAAGAAGTCATCGGGTATGTACGATGCAGTTAATATGCTGATCAAAAGCATCTTTCAATCTGCCGAAAGGAACGATTTGCTTGACTACAATCCCTCCGCAGGAATCTGTGCAAAGGGTGGCAAGAAATCCCAAAAGAAACCCGCTCTGACTGACGAACAAGTTCAGATCCTGCTGGATACGATCCGGGGTCTCCCACCATATACATTCACGATGATCGGTTTATTTACCGGTATGCGTAGGGAGGAAATCTTGGGATTACAATGGGACTGTGTGTATCTGGATGCTGCAACACCCTATATTTCTGTGCAGAGGGCATGGCGAAGCGTGAACAACAGACCGGATGTGTCCAAAGTCCTAAAGTCAAAGGCTGCTCGACGGGATATTCCCATCCCACAGTGCTTGGTTAACTGCCTTCGGGAAGTCAAAGCAAGTTCAAAATCCGACTATGTGATTGCAGACAGCAAAGGTCAGCCGCTTTCCTATTCGCAGTTTCAGCGTCTCTGGAAATATATCGTTGTCAGATCCACGAAGGAACGAATCTATTATAGGTATGTGAATGGGCGGCAAATCAAAACAATGATTGCTCCCACATTGGGCGGTCATGCGGGAAATAATCACAGCATTATTTGCAGCATAGATTTTGACGTCACCCCTCATATTCTCAGACACACCTACATCACGAATCTGCTCTATGCAGGGGTTGATCCCAAAACCGTTCAATACCTTGCAGGGCATGAAAACAGCAAGACAACTATGGACATTTACGCAAAAATCAAGTATAATAACCCCAAAGACCTATCCCGGGTTATTTCAAATGCATTTAGTGCGTAAAGAACTGGATTAGATTTACACCATTTTTTGAGTTAATCGATAGGACAACCGCAAATCCAAAATCCGAAAAGTGCTTGTGTACCAACGGGTTTTGGATGAAGCGGTAAGGTAGTACGGTCTGAAGGCCGCACGTCGCGCTCCCCAGTTCTCCAAGCGCTAATATTTCACAGATTGTTGCAACAAAACCCCGAAATCTCCGGATTTCGGGGTTTTCTTTTTGAAATAACGAAGCCGGACACTACATAGAGCATCCGGCGCAGAGCCAATCTTTAATCTTTCAGTGTACTCAGTAAAAAGCAGTCTTCCGAAGAAGACTGCTTCTATTCTATAATCACACAATATTATCAGGGCTGCTTGCCAATGTAGGCCAGGATGCCGCCGTCAACATACAGAATGTGACCGTTAACAAAATTGGATGCATCAGATGCCAGGAACACAGCAGGACCGGCCAGATCTTCAGGAGTGCCCCAGCGCTCGGCGGGGGTCTTGCTCATCAGGAATGCATCAAACGGATGACGGCTGCCGTCTTCCTGAGGTGTTCTGAGAGCCTCCGTCAGGGGTGTTGCGATATATCCGGGGCCCAGACCGTTGCACTGAATATTATACTTGCCGTACTCAGATGCAATATTCTTAGTCAGCATCTTTAGTCCGCCCTTTGCCGCCGCATAAGCGGAAACCATCTCTCTGCCCAGTTCAGACATCATGGAACAGATGTTGATAATTTTACCGTGGCCCTTTTCCAGCATATCCGGAAGAACTGCTTTCGTGCAGATAAAGGGAGCATTCAAATCCACATCGACCACATGTCGGAATTCATCCGCAGTCATTTCCAGCATAGGGATCCGCTTGATGATACCGGCGTTGTTCACCAGAATATCGATCAGGCCAATGTCCTGATGGATCTTTTCCACCATATTCTTTACCTGCTCTTCATCCGTAACATCAGCCGCATAACCATATACCGTACATCCCGCTTCTTTATAGGCAGCCAATCCCTTCTGAATGCTGTTTTCACTGGTGCAGTTAAAACAGACCGTGGCACCGGCCTGAGCCAGTCCAATACCCAGGGCAAGACCGATCCCCTGAGAACCGCCTGTAACCAGAGCAACCTTGCCGGTCAGATCAAAATTCACCATAATCATTTATCTCCTTTAAATAACGTATTGAAGAACTCTTACTTCAGATCGGTCGTTGCGATGGTATCCATATCGTCGAACTCCTGATTCTCTCCGCCCATAGCCCAGATGAAGGCATAATTGCTGGTGCCGACGCCGGAGTGGATGCTCCAGGAGGGGCTGATCACAGCATCATAATTCTTCATGACCAGGTGACGGGTCTCAGCGGGCTCGCCCATCATGTGGATTACAACCTGATTTTCGGGAACTTCGAAGTAGGTATAGATCTCCATGCGGCGCTCATGGGTATGTGAGGGCATACTGTTCCAGTTACTGCCGGGCTCCAGAACGGTCATACCCATCACAAGCTGGCAGGTCTTCAGGACGGAGGGATGGATGAACTGGTTGATAACGCGCTTGTTACAGGTCTCCAGAGCGCCCAGAGGCCGCTTTGCAGCCTCAGCAATGGTGATCAGTCTGGTCTCATAAGCGCAGTGAGCGGGGGCAGATACCATGTAGAACCTTGCGGGGTTCTCCCTGTTGTCAGAAGCGAAGGTAACCTCCCTGGTGCCCTGAGTGATGTACAGGCAATCCTTGTAGCCCAGGGCATACTCCACGCCGCCAGCAACGATTTTGCCCGCGCCGCCCAGGTTGAAAATACCGATCTCACGGCGCTCCAGAACGTACCCGGTACCGAAGTTCGCCCAAACATCCAGCCCCTTATCCAGAGGCACAACTTCATTCACGGGCATGCAGCCAAAGGTGACCATACGGTCAACATGGGAGTAAACAGAAACGACTTCGTCAGCTTTGTACAGGGCGGTGATCAAAAATTCATTGCGGGTCTCTTCTGTGGTGTAGCGTTTGAAATCACGCTGATTGCAGGAATAACGAATATCCATATTATCTTTCACCTCATAATCAGATTTCACAGTATACGGTGTAATTTATTGGTAACTGTTCCAACCGGAGACGAGCATGCGCATCAGCACTCCCATGGAGAAGCATTCACCCGGGATAACACGCCCGTCAACACAGGCATTTTTCAGGGATCCCTAAGGGCAACATTATGATACACTTAACCAAGTTAACATTCTATACAGTTAATTTTATCCATACGGTCAGCCTTTATCAACAACACATTATTACCTAATAATGTGTTATAATTTTATTAATAATAACCAATTTTATTCTATGCAGCCACATACGGCACAGTTTGTTGACTCCTGCCTTCCGGCAGGCTTCGGCTTTAACTGTATAGTTCCTATTCTTTTAAAAAAAAGGACCCCCCCGGTAAAACCGGGGGTTCTTCATATGCGGGCATAGCCCTCTGTTCCTCGCGTAACACGTAAACGCGTAATACGATCCGCCAGCTGCGCAAGGACCGTTACTTGCGACCCGTAAACGGGTTGGCGGACGGGATAATTAATTGTTCCCCTAATTCGTCTTCTTTAAGTTGGTTCTTGATATACTCCGCAATTCGGCTTTCGTTCTTTCCTACCGTATCTACGTAATACCCTCTGCACCAGAACTCTTTATTTCGATATCGGTACTTGAGATCGCCGAATTGCTAATACATCATTGCTGCACTCTTCCCCTTAAGATATCCCATGAATCCCGATACGGATAGTTTGGGGGGAATCTCTACGAATAGATGTATATGATCTGGACACGCCTCTGCCTCTATGATCGTTACTCCTTTCCATTCGCATAGCTGTCTTAGTATTTTGCCGATTGCTGCTTTCTTTTCTCTGTAAAATACTTTCCTGCGAAACTTCGGTGCAAATACGATATGGTATTTGCAATTCCATTTCGTATGTGATAAACTATTGATGTCATTCATGCTCATATGAGTGCCTCCCTGTTTTGATTGTTTGTGCAGTTGGCGGACCGCACCTATAATCTTAACAGGGATTTTTACTCATCGCCATAGGCTCTTTTGAACCACGCGTCTAACGCGTGGTTTTCTTTTATACAAACAGCCGGACTGTGCATCTACGCACAGTCCGGTCAAAATCATTTCTCAGGATGTTCAATTGCGTTCAACAGTTCCATTGCAGATTGAATCAGCGCCGCATCTTCACTGTTCTCGGTTACTTCAGTAAAGTCCGCTACAGCTGCCTTATCATCGCCCAGTGCATAGTAACAGACACCGCGGTTAAAAATGCAGCCGTATACATCTGTTTCCCACTTTGCAGCTTCGGTAAAATCTCCAACAGCCTTTTCATATTCGCCCAATGCCAGGCGGGAAAGGCCGCGGTAATAATAAGCACCTACCACAATTGTTCCCGTTTCCACAGAATCTGTCAGCGCCGCTTCAGCTTCCTCATAACGCTCTTCCGAGAACAGAAGTGTTCCTTCAATCAGATAGGAACTGGCAGTCATCTGATTCTTTTTTCTGGCTTCCTGGATGGTTTTGTGGATGAAATCGTAATTACTGGTGAGATATCCGCAAAGGATCGCCTGTTCATAGTATTCTGCGTTACCATCTTCTGACAGCCGGGCCGCTTTCAGAAAATCGTCACGGCTGACATCATACTCCCCTGCATTATACTCATGCAGCGCAATGATCGCATAGTGCACGCCGGTCAGAACCGAAGAATCCAGTTTTTTGCTTCGGGCGATATCTTCCGCTGCCTTTTCTTCCTGCCCCATCAGATAGCGGATTCTGCCACGCTCAGCATATCCCAGAGCCTTTGATGAATCAGCCTCTCCTGTTTCGATCATTCTGCTCATGGCTTCTTCCGCCGCTTCCAGATTGCCGGCCAGTTCACACAAAGATGCTGCTGTTGGGATCATCTGCTCATCATTTCCGCCTTGTTTCAGATACTGCGCGGCATCCTCTGCAGATCCTGCTTCATCGCCGCTCTGATACCGCAGCTGAGCTCTGAGCAGATAAGCCACCGGCTCCTGAGAATTTAACGCAATACTGCTGTCAAAGGCCTGTTGGGCCTGCAGGGCGTCTTCTGCCAGCATGTACACACAACCCAGCCGGTTGTACAGTTCCGCCCTCTCAAGATCATCAGGGCTCATGGGAATGCATTTTGTCAGGAATTTTGCGGCACTGTCATATTCTGTTTTGCCGATGGCAATCTCAGCCGCCTGCAGATTGATGCTATAGGCATCCACATCACTCAGCAGGGATTTCAGCCGTTCGAACCGACTCTGTCCCAGATAGGGAGTTGTATCCATAATATACTGAGCCGCAGTCATCTGGTCTGTTCCCTGATACCGCATCATGGAAAAATCAACGCCTGTCAGAAAATTCAGAACAATTGCGATCACCACAACAAAAGCGGTTAATCTGATCCAGATGCCATATCTGCTGCGGGTTTTCGGCTGAATGCTCTGATCCTCAGGCGGTGTACTTGTAATAATTTGCTCCTCCATATCCTCTTCCCTCTCCGCAAATTACTTTTAACGGTATTATACAGGAAAGAATCCATGTATACAAGTCCCATTTCCATAAAAATCCTCCGCCACAAAACATGGCGGAGGACTTTTTGTTGGTGCTTATCCGATCAAATCCACTGAAACAGAGGACGGTATATTGGATGCATGGAAAATGATGTAGCCATCCGTGACCGTACCGGTGGTTTCTCTGACCGTGCCGCTGTGTTCAATACGTATCGTATAACGTAGACCGTCATATTCGGTACCCACATAGAAGCGGAATGTCAGATCCTTTCCGGAATGTCTTCCGGCGCTGTCACGGTCGATCACCGGTATTCTCTTGCCGTCTTCCAGAATCTTATCGATTATTCTGTCGATGGCCACCATGTAATCGAATACAGCTTCGCCGTTGACGGTTATCTTCAGCCGGATCTGATTTGCGGCATCCCGGAACAGTACCTCACGGAGCTGCTCTGTGCCGACCCACAGGAAGGCTTCTTCCAGACCGTAGCCGTAGACTTCCAGGCCAGTGCCCGGTCTCAAGTGCTTCTCCAGAGTACCATCCTCCCGACGGACGAAGTACTCTCTGTTGTCCGGATCGTCCCACAGTTTATCTGTGGAAGTACCGAATCGGAGAACTGTGACGAAACCGAAACCGTATTCCGTACTCCAGCTGACCTCGCCATCGGCTCTGATAACCAGGTCTTCCTCCACACTGCCGATATTTCCGTCTGCATCGATGGTTACGTCTCCACCTGCGGTGATATCGGTTGCGTTACCGGAAGTGACTTCCTCAGACTCTCCGAAGATGACACCGTCATCCCGTCCGGAAACAACATCACCCTTGGAATTGATGGTCACATCACCGCCGGCTGTAATGTATTCGATCTCCAGTCGGCTCTTGCCGCTGTCCAGATCCACATCGCCGCCGGCATTGATCTCGATGTTGTTCACAAAGACATCAATTTCCACATCGCCTTCTGCCTCAATCTTCAGTTCATCACCCCGGATTGCGGTATCGGGTTTCTGGCTGATGCTGCCGCCTGCAGTGATATCCACCGTTCCGGATTCATTATCCGCAATGATGTCACCCAGCTCTGCATCGCCTTCCAGATTCACATGGATATTGTCGCCTGCGCCGCTGAATTCATCAGCATCGGTGGTTCCCACCGTCACATTACCCAGTGCAATGATCTCCAGACGGTTGCCGTTGTTCTGGGCACTGCCAATGTCAAGATCACCGGGACTGACAAATCTGTTGTCGCCGTCAGATTCTGCATTCAGCTGGCCGCCGACCTGGATGCCTACATAGTCATCCGGATCTTCGGTGCTGCCGGAAATACTGCCGCCAGCCTGGATGTCCGCATTGCCGCCGGTCTGAATTGCCAGACCGCCGTGCTTCTGTGCATCACGGATCTGCTCAATCAGCTCATCAAGAACCTGCTTTTTATCATCCAGATCCTTCTGAGCCTGGGCAATGCTGCCGGAGGTTTCCGCATCGCCATTGAGTTCATCCAGTCTGGAATAAGCCTGATCCAGTTTTGCCTGCGCATCATCCAGCATGTCGATCAGAGGCTGATACTTCCCGCGGACCTCATCAGATTCATTTTCCAGCTTCTCTCTGAAGTTATCACCGAAAGCATCCTTCAGGATCTGTTCCGCGATTTCCTTATCAGACTCAGCCCGCTTCACATAATCTGTGTAAGGTGCTGTATCCTTCCGGGCATCGTTATAAGCATTCAGCGCACTGTTGATCTTACCGGCATTGCCGCTTTCATATGCATCTGCCAGGTCGTCCTTCGTCTGCTGGAGATGTTCAAACTTTGCTTCAATGTCTTCAGCCTTCTGCAGACGGTTCTCAGCCTTCTCCAGTTCAGCCTTTGCCTGTTCCAGAGCCCGCTCAGACTCTTCCAGGTTCTGCTTTGCCTGTTCAACCGCTTCCCTGGCTGCTTCAATTTCAGCCTCGCTGCCATCTCTGATCGTCTCAGAGAGCAGTTTCTCAGCTTCCTTCAGGGAATCCAGTGCATCCTGCCGGTTCTGGACTGCTTCCGCGTGTTCGGCCCGTTCCTTTGCCGCATTTTCTCTTGCGGCGTTCAGCTCCTGTTCACGCTTGACTTCCGCGTCATTGTTCATGATCGCGTTCCATTCTGCCTTCAGGGCATCCAGTTTCTCCTGCTGGGCATTGGCAGCTGCCAGCTGTTCGCGATATTCCTTCAGCAGCTGCGTCAGTTCGGAGTCGGACGCATCAACGATGCAGCCGCCGATTTCTGCCCGGAGGTCGCCCTCTGCCTTCACATGTTCAGCCAGCAGATCGCCCTGCTGCTGAAGGATGTTGACATTGTTGCCGGTGAGGATCAGAGTGCCGCCCTTGGATGCATCGGTCACGATTTCGAAGGGAACTTCTGCCGTGCCGACATCCGCCTCTGTGTGCAGTTCCAGGCTGCCCAGAGACTTGGTATAGCCGGTAAGGACATCTGCTCCGCCCTTTGTCAGGTCGTTGACGGTCAGGTTTGCGATGTCGCCGGGATTATCTGCCGCGATCAGTTCGATCTCCACATGACGGGAAAGATCTTCAAAACGCAGATTCAGATCGCCTGTACCCCGCAGGTAAATGCCGTCTTCGCTGGTGGAATTCATGACCGCATTGTCACCGCTGACCTGTACTCTGAGAGGATTGTCACCGGTTCCGAGGCCGCCGGTGCCGGCGTCCACGGTTACCTGGGCGTTTTCGCCCGAAGCATGGATATTCTGCTTGCCGGATGCGATTTCTTCCTCTGTCAGAACACTGTATACACCGTCCGGTGCGCTGAGGAAGATATCTTCCGCAGCTTTGATCTGACCGATGTTCAGCTTACCGGTATTTTCCTTCAGGTAGATGGATCCGGTTTCACTTTCTGCATCTGTACGGGTACCGGCTTCAGGATCCAGGTAACGGACCCAGTCATACCTGACCACAATCTGCAGCGCTGCATTGCTGCCGCTTGCATCAGTCAGGAAGTTGTAGACATTACCGTCTGTGGTATTGGCCTGCTTTGTCAGTTCACGCAGATCCTGCAGATTCATTCCGGTCTGCAGTTCGCTGCCGTCTGCCATCAGCAGAGTCACAGTGACCTGTTCGGTTTCATCCGTCAGTTCCTCATAGCGCTGTGCCAGCTGGATACCAATGATACCCTTGCCGGGCAGTGCCGCACCGCTGACAGTCTCTTCAGCCTTCTGACCCTGATAGATCTCTTCCACAGTTCCGGAGATCTTGGAAGGTGTCACATCCCGCTGCTCGGTTACCAGGGGCTGCTCGGCAGAACCAATGCTGCCCAGTGCCTTCAGGGTGATCTCATCCGCGAGAATGTTTACCTCACCTGCATCCAATGTCTTGGCCGCGATACCGCCGGTCACATTTTCGATGCTCACATCACCACGACGGGACTGGATCTGACCCACCAGCACATCATTGGCTTCCACCCGGATGTGTGCCGCAGGATCAGAATCGAAGGCAGAAGTAAGGGGTCTGTTGCTGTCAACCTTCAGGGAGATATTGCCCTCATTGTTCAGATACAGTTCACCTTCGATCTCACCGATGATGATCTGGCTCTCTCTTGCGGGGATATCCACGAAGGTATTCTTCAGAAGGTTTTCTGCTTCAAAAGCTTCCGCCGCAAACTCATCCATTGCCGATGCAGTGGATGCCGCAGTCTCAAGCCGTCTGATTGCTTCTTCGCGGCTTTCTTCCTCGGACGCAATCGCCTGCTCCAATGCTGCACGCTCTGCAGACTCTGCCTTTTCAGCAACTGTCTGTGCTGCTTTCAGAACAACTTCAGCAGTTCTTCTGGCTGTGCTCAGGCTTTCTTCACTGAACGCACTGTGCTCTGTCAGTTTGGTCAGCAATGCATCCAGTGCTGTCCGGATCGCCTGTGCCTGCGCTGTAAACTGTTCGCTTTCAGCATTCAGCTGCTGTGCTTCGGTATACAGCTGCTGTGCCTGATCCAGCATGGCATCCATTTCAGGATCCTGATCCACATAATCCTGGAACCGGTCCTGAATATCTGCCTTCCGGTCGTTCAGTTCATTGATTCGTTCACGGATATTGTTCTCCTGCAGGAGGAGTTCTTCATAGCGCTGTCTGAGTTTTTCCAGTCCCTCAGGTTCCAGAGGTTTCTCATCTCCGGCAAGCTCCTCGGCAAGCTTCTGCTTTTCTGCCAGGATCGCCTGGAGTGCTTCCTGATGAGCACTGAGTTCCGCTTCGATCTCTTCCAGGCCCTGTCCGTCAGACACCGCTGCATCGTACAGAGCATTCAGGATCTCATTTCTGATCTGCTCATCCAGCTTCGCGAAGCCGGTAATCAGATCATCCGCAGTGAGGATTTCTTCCTCATCCAGTTCCAGAGCTTCTCTGATCTGCTCCAGAGTCTCTTCTGTCAGCAGGATGTTGTAGAACCGCAGATCTGCATTGCCCAGGTAGTCTTCCCTGCCGATGCCGATCAGCTTCTGTACCATGGATTCCGCATCTGCTGCCAGATAACCCTGAGTAACAGCATATTCCTTGATTTCTTCCGCAACCCGGTTTCCATCGGTATCCCGCAGATTCAGATCCGCATACAGATCGGTGACGTTATCCACCACGATGGTGCAGGGAACGTCAATGTACGCAACCTTTTCAGGTGTACCGATGTCCAGTGTCGCGGACAGTCTCAGGGAAACATCGCCTTCCAGTTTTACAAACAGGTTGGCATCATCGTGAAGCGCCTGGATGTTTCCGGCGGAATCCAGTTCTGTCAGAACATCGGTTCCCAGGATCCGGTCAACCAGAATATCGTTGGCAGCTGCGTCTTCTTCTGTACCGGTGGTTCTCAGATAGAGTTCAGCATCCTGCGCCAGAATCGAACCGGTGGCCACACTGTCATCACCGATCAGCTGAAGCCGGGCATTTTCGGTTTCAGTACCCTTCAGAAGGATATCCTCCACACTGCCATCACCGTTGGGATCCAGGACTGTCACCGCACCCTTAGTAGAGTGGAGCTTCACCTTGGATCCGTTCAGAACTGTCAGTGCCCGGTCTGCGATATTTTCGCCGTACTGGGCAATATGCTCATCGGTTCTGCCGGACAGATTGAAGATCACATCGATATCTCCCGCAACCTCCATATTCAGCTTACTGATGCCGTGAGCCTGATAGACATCACCCGCAGGTGTCAGCGCTCCGTCAATCTGAATGTGGTTGCCCTGGAAGCCGCCGTTGGAGCTAGTGATGTTCATCACCGTTCCGTAGGCATGTTCCGCAGGATCGGGAATATCGGTTTCTGTCATCGGGATGTACTGACCGTTTAACAGCTTATAGATCCGTTCATGGTAGACATTCGCACCGGCAGGTGTTAAGCCGTCATCCAGTTTGATGCTGTCATTGGGGACATTCAGTTCCAGTTCGGGAATCTTTACATCCTTTGCAGCCTGGATGTTCACGGTTGCTGCCACAGCGTACAGATCCAGTGTATTGGAGGAAGACTTGTCGCCATCCATGGTTTCGATATGAATACCGCCATTTTCGGAAGTGATATCCACACCGGTCCGGATGTATTCAAAGGTATCACCTACCCGGACATAGATGTGGAAGTCCTCATTGGACCACAGGATCTGTACCGCGGGAGTTGCATCGGCATCCGTGCCATCCAGACTGACAACATTGACATCGCCGTCCAGATGGATGGGGAACTTGCTGCCCAGAATGTACCAGGTCTTGGAGTTCACATCTCCGGTGCAATCTTCGATGGCTGCAAAGCTGGTTTCTACAAAGACCCGGTCTGTGCGGACATCTCCGCCCAGAGCAGCCAGCTCAGAAACACTGTTCTTAACCAGGTATCGGCTGGACTGGAGCTTGTCGCCGATGCCGTCACCGTCCGTATCCATGTAGTAGTCGGCAACGATGATGCCGCCGCCAGCCTTCAGCTCCGCATTGCTGTTGTTGGTAAACTGCAGGCTGTCGCGGATCTGAATGTCACCCTTGGCGGATACTGTCAGATCAGCATTGTCAGTAAGCCAGCTGTCATAATAGTTACGTGCGCCCACATTCAGCAGTTTCTGGGCATCGATGAAGTCCTCGCTGAGGTGGTTTTCCTTTTCGATACCGTCGGTACCGATCCGGTAGAAGTCGCCGCTTCTTTCGAGGATCAGGATGCCGTCATAGGACTGATTGTAATTGGGGCTTGTGGTATCGGATGTGCCGATGTAGAGGCTGTATTTTCCTCTGTCGGTATATCCGGTCAGATCGGGAGCACCTTCCAGCTTCACAAAACGATGACCGGTGCTGCTGCTTTCCAGAACGAACCACTGGCCGTCCTGCAGGAAGTACGCGCTTCCGTCTTCCGCAGTGTACACATTGTAATCGTCATGGGTGCTGTCCACCGCACCGTTCCGGCTGGTGAGGAATGCGCCCCGTACTTCGGAGGTTGTGCCGACCTTGTCACGTACATTCATATCCCGCAGAACCAGAACGTTCTTCATCAGGTCTCCCTGATCAAGGGTGTCATTGGTCTCGTCAAAGATCCGCAGGTCATCCCATACGTCGATCTCCAGTCTGCTCCGGTCTGCTTCCACATACCGGACGGTGAGCTTGCCGCCACCGTTGATGCCGGAAGCATCGGGATGCGCAGCGCCGTTGCCGTCATTCAGACTGGTGATGGTGACGATCGCGTCTTCAATGTCCACAGTATCCAGAGTAATATCTCCGGCAGTATAGAGATTGACTTCCGCGCTGTCAGCCGCGATCAGATCGGTCAGTTCTGCTGCGCCGTCTGCAGTGACAGTCACAGAAGTTCCCGTGTTGGAGGCATTGATGGTTTCCGTAGTGAAGGAACCGCCTGCATCCACAGATACAGATGCTCCCTTGACCGCCTCTACCCTGCTGATGTCAGCATTGCCGCCGCTGGTAATGGTGATGTTGGAAGCATCGGCGGTCAGGTTACCGGAGTTGAACGTGCCGTCGGTAGTGACGGTAATGTCCGCGCCGTTCGCCGCATCCATCAGACCGGTGACAGTATCGTCGCCGCTGGTGATGGTAATGTCGGAAGCATCAGCTGTCAGATCACCGGATGTGAAGGTTCCTTCGGTGCTGACTGTGATTTCCGCGCCGTTCACCGCATCCATCAGACCGGTGACGGTGTCGTCGCCGCTGGTGATGGTGATGTCGGAAGCATCGGCGGTCAGGTTACCGGAGGTGAAAGCGCCTTCGGTGCTGACTGTGATTTCCGCGCCGTTCACCGCATCCATCAGACCGGTGACAGTGTCGTCGCCGCTGGTGATGGTGATGTCGGAAGCATCGGCCGTCAGGTCACCGGAGTTGAAAGTGCCGTCGGTAGTGACGGTAATGTCCGCGCCGTTCGCCGCATCCATCAGGCCGGTGACAGTATCGTCGCCGCTGGTGATGGTGATGTCGGAAGCATCGGCGGTCAGGTTACCGGAGTTGAACGTGCCGTCGGTAGTGACGGTAATGTCCGCGCCGTTCGCCGCATCCATCAGGCCGGTGACAGTATCGTCGCCGCTGCTGATGCTGATGTCGGAATTGTCGGCAGTCAGCTTCTCGGAATGGAAGTCCTCCGCTGCATGAACGGTAACATCCGCACCGTCGGTGGCCGTCAGATTATGCACTGTTACATTGCCGTCCGTGCTTGTGATTTCGGAAGTACCGCCACCAGCTGTCAGGTTCTTCAGTGTAATATCTTCTGTTGCCTGAATTTTCACTGCGCTGCCACCGGTACTGTTGCTGTCGTCCACACCCAGATAGTTCAGATACAGGCTGCCGTCGGTGGTGATATCTGCCTTACCGCCATTGATCACCCGCAGGGTGTTTCCGGTGATATCCACAAGGTCAGCAGGATTTTGAGCCATGCCGACGATCTTGTACTCAACACCGTCAACCGTAATAATCTCGGGGGTGAGACGGGTATCTTCCGTGAAGGTCAGATAGGTGTTGACACCAATCACTGTGCTGTTTGCGGGAGTCTGGACATGTACCGTACCGCCGGCTGCATCCAGGATCAGAGGATTGTCGCCGTTGACACCCAAAGATGCGTTGGCGCCCTGAGCGATCATTGTGATGTTGCCGCCGTTGGTCTGGATATTGCCCACAGCCTGTCCGTCATTGCCGTTGATCAGGCTTGCAACGGGTGTATCCAGCGTAATTGTAATATCGCTGTTCTGACCTTCTGTAACGATCTGGCCGATGAGATAATTCTTTTCCAAAGCAGCCTTTTCTTCATCGGTGCTCTTATCGTAAAGAACCTTGTCGTCCGTAATAGTGATATCCGGCTCGGAATCATCTGTACGAAGAACGGTACCATCGGACTTGGCCTTTACATGCCTCTGAGGCATGTCATAGCAGAGATTACCGTTGGAATCTGTGCTGATGATCAGGTAATCAACGCCATTATAACTGACTGTCACGCTGCTGTCTCTGGTCTGGGTGACAGTGGCCGCCTTCAGTTCGGTGCCATCCGCTGTCAGATACCAGTATCTGCCCTGAATATCAACACAGATTTCAGGCGTCAGCCGCTCCAGGAAGACCTGCTGTCCTTCATAGATTTCAATGAAAGGAGTATTTCCAAGCTCAGGTGCCACCGTGTAGAGAATCTCATTGGATTCCTGAACACTCAAAGGTGTCAGAACGCCATCCTGGAACAGTGCCAGGATATTGCCCATCCGCAGATACTGTTTGCCCTCATAGTGAATCATACCATTGATATCCGCGGTAAGTTCACGGAGCTGACCCAGATTACCAAAGTTCTCTGCTTCGATGTTATCGGAGCTGTACCGGAAACCGTCGAACTTGGATGCAAACTGGATCTTACCTGCCTGATCCAGCACCAGATTCACTGCCAGACCGCTCTGGGTCAGGTAAAGGGAATCACTGATGCGGTAGCCGGGAGTTGCGCTGCCGGTCTGAGTATTGGAAGGAACAGTAACGGGCTTGATGGGGATAGGATGTTCCTTGGAAATGGGACCTTCAATGGTCAGAGTCGAATTGCCTCCGGGATTGACGCTGCCGGGACGAAGAACCAGATAGCCATTTTCCATGTTTGCTTCGGTCACATAGCTGTCGATGGTATACTTCGTATCGTTGGAGGTACCTCTGTAGATCCGGCCATCCGCAAACGCATCTCCGTTTGCATAGGTCAGAATCTTCTTACCTGTGGCCTGACTCATCTCATTGGTCTCTGTTCCCAGGTCTTCATAGTTGTTATAGGTGTTGTACAGGGTCTGGCTGAAGTAGTAACCGCCGTTGCCGTCATGGTTGAAGGAGAGTCCTCTGTAGACCTCGAAGGTGTTGTCGCCGGCGAGGTAATACAGATTCTTATCCGTTTCATCTGCCGTGTTGTAGTACAGAGGTGTGCCGGGGATCACGATCTCATTGCCGTTTTCATCGATTTCGACCCGGATAACTTCCAGGTTGAACTCAACCAGACCGGTGGTGCCGTCATCCAGTGTGGATTCCTGCAGAAGCTGTGCGAATTTGCTTTCCTTCACTTCTGCTTTGCCGGTGCCGAGGGATGTATAGGTGGGTTCACCGTCTTCCTCTTCCGCAGGAGTCTTGATGTAGTAATTACCGTCACTCTTGATGACAATGACCACACCGTCGATCTCCTGAACCAGAGTCTCTGTTTCCCCTCCGTTTGCATCGGGTGCCGGGGCTTCCACGGGATCGATGACATAGGTGTTGTTCAGAATGATCTTACCGGTTTCGTAGCTGTGATTGACACCGGACCGGATGAGCTGTGCATGGATCTTTTCTTCGGAAACGATCCGGACCGTATCACCATTGACCTCTGCCATGTAGTCGGCGATGCCTTCCAGGCGGTAACGGTCAGTTCCGGCGATCTTGCTGCTTTCGTAGAAGACCACATCCACCAGCTTGCCTGCGATTTCGATCTGCAGGGTGGATCCGTTCCGGATCACCGTGTACTTTCTGTCCACGGTTTCCATCTCGTCCACGAATTCCAGTCTGCCGCTCTCGCTGAAGCTCTTGTCCGTATAAAGCTTACCGGTGTTCTCGTCTTCATAGACCAGAATCTCCTCACCGTCAATCTGGTACTTGATCACCTTACCGGTGGCATAATACTCCATGGACAGTGTTGCGTCTGTGGGCAGCAGTTCGGTATATTCCAGATCCATGTAATGGCTGTACATCTCGAAGCTGGAGTGCTTGTATCTGGGTGTCAGAACGTCCTTTACAAGCTTATCCAGGAAATCAATACCCCAAAGAGTCTTCTTCTCTCTGTGGGTCCAGGTATGCTCTGCCAGTTTGAACTTCATACCGTCATTGGCGGTAAATTCACCCAGGTAGGTCTCCCCTTCTCCGCTGAAGAACTTGACCTTATCCGTCAGTTCCTTGCCGGTGCTGGTACGGAAGACGCGGGTGCTGAGTTCTGCCAGGAAAGCCTTTTCCGCATCGCTCATGTCTGCGGTTGCCGCGCCTGCGGTGTAGCCCATACCGGGCACTGCCACCAGAGGAATCTGGTTGCTGCCGCCGTCCAGCATCAGAACAGGCTGACCCTTGTCATACTTCAGAGTTGCTTTGTAGCCGGTGCCTGCAAAATCATTGAAGGTAAAGGTAAGGTCGGCTTCCTTCTTTGCCAGGTTCAGGTAGTAACCGGGCTGCTCATGTTCCGTTTCGCTGTAAGAACCGTTCTTCTTCGTCAGATAGGAACCGTCATCGTGGGTACCGCCTGTCACATTCCAGAAATAATCCCGGTTGTCGGAATCATCCTTGTCCTCTTCCACAGAGCCCATGGTGAACAGTTCAACAGAGTTGTTGGCGGTATCGTGCTTGATGATGTAGTATGCCTGATCATCGCCCTTGTCCAGCAGACCGAATTCGGGCTTCAGACCGGTCATGTAATAATACCGGACACTGCCGGATGTGTACAGCAGTTCGGGTCTTACGAACCACTCCACCACATCCTTGACGTTTTCGGTATCCACCCGTCCGTCTTCGGATCCGGTAACGGTATTGCCGGAAGCATCCACAGAACTGGAAAGACGGATCTTGATATTGGGGAAGAATACGCCGCCCGCATTGGTGAAGTACTCTGCTGCGTTCACAACGGAGAACAGCACGTCGAAGGAAGCGTCCTTGTCCACGTACAGATTGCCGGTTGCCAGATCGATATGAACACCGTTGTTCAGACCAATGCTGGTGACCTTGCCGGAGGAATCACGGTTGAAGGTATAGTCGCCGACTGCCATGGTGGTATCGTTTTCCTCGATGCGGCTTACGTTGTGGTAAGCATCCATCCAGAACACCGTGCCGTTGGGCAGCAGGTAGCTGTACAGACCGGTAGCGGCATCATAGCCGTTCTGGTAACGGTCCAGCAGTTCTGTACCGGAAATAAAGCTGGGTGCCGTGAGGGAAACGGTCTGGGCTTCATAGCTCAGGGTACCGGGGATCGGCATGGTGACGATCTTGGTGTCAGGCTCCATGGTGATGTTTCGGACACTGCCCAGAACCAGATCGATATCACCGGATTCGCTCTTGATGGTATCCACCCGGATGGGATCGCCGCTGTTGTCGCTGACACTGCCTTCGGTGATCACTGCGGGAACCACATTCAGGAAGATATCGCCCTGTGCAGTTACATTGATCACTGCGGTTTTGCCGTTGCAGCTGATCATCCAGACATTCACGGGAAGCAACTTGGTGCCAATGGAACCGGCATTGATGATATTCAGCACATTTGCCCAGATGGGTGCGTTGGTACTGCCGGAATTGGTGTTGGACACCTCTTTCACAGCTGTCAGCGCACCGCCGGTCTCACCGGTCCACTGGATAGTGAGGGTGCCGTCGTACAGGGACAGGAAATTGTTCACATGCACATCGCCTGTACCGCTGGTGGTGATGGTGAAGGTTGCGGGACCGTAACCCGGATTCAGGCAGGTCACCTTTCTGTTCACACCGTTCACGCTGACACTGGGGTTAATGTAGCCGCTGTTGGATCCGTAGAAAGCAGGAACAACCAGCTTCAGAGCAGTATCGTTGGTGATTTCCGCACCGGAAATGCTGCGCTGATCGTAAACCAGGATATCGCCCACGGTTCCGTACAGGAATGCCTTGCCGGGCAGGTTATTGGTCAGATCCTTCAGCGTAACGGTACCGTCGGCCAGCGTAAAGTAGTTGCTGCCGCGGATGCCCGCCTGCCGGACGATGACTTCCTTTGTGGGATCCTTGCCATTGTAAGCAATGTCCACATACATGCCGCCTGCCGCGTCACCCAGGTAGAAGCTTGCGCCGTCCCGGATTACGGAGTTGCCGTTGCCGCCAAAATCAGTATCGTTCACACTGTGATGGTAGATAAAGCCACGGTCTCTCAGGTTGCATTCGATGCGCTCTTCATCAAAGCTGTAGCTGGTGACTGTAATCTGAGCGCCTCTGTAGACGAAGCTGCCGCTGATGAATGTCTTTGCGTAAGCATACACATCACCCTTGGCGTGGGCCTTGCCTTCGCCGATGGCGTTGAGCTGAACAGCTGCGTAATAACGGATATTGGAAGCTCTGTATTCAGGCTTGACGGAGGCATAGATATCTGCCCGGTCATGAGCGGTCACATCCACGTTACCCACATTGGTCTTTGCGTTCAGAGTGATGTTCTGGTTGCTGACAGCATCCACATCAGCGCCGATGGAAGAACCCTTGGAATAAGCCTGACCGTTGATATAAAGACAGCCAATGTAGGACACGACGTTGACATTGGTGCCTTCGATCTTCGCGGCGGAACCGGGAAGGACCACTTCCCCGTTCTTTTCTGCGTACTGGATATTCACCGCGGAATTCAGTGTAATGTTGTTGGTTACGTCGGATCTGGGAGCGGTACCCATACCGGATGCGTCGGTATTGGCAACGCTGTTCACGCTGCCTTCAGAGCTGTCAGCCTTGATGTTAACCGTACCGAAACGGTTGCGGATCTCGGCGTCATAGATATTTACCGTTACACCGGAGTTCACTGTGACATCGATATCAACCTTTGCCACTGCGATACCGCCGCTGGAATCGACGCTTGCGTTTGTGGTGATCCGGTCATCGCGGCCTGCTTCTGCCAGAATATCCAGATTGCCGAAGTTGGCCTTGATAACACTGCCGTCCAGAATGTTGATGGTTGCGGTTCTGGTGAGTGTATTCACCGCGCTGATGCAGTTTGCTGCGATGAAACCTGCACCCTCCTTGGAGGATCTGGCTGTCATGTTGGCATTGGAGATGGTATGGGCGGTGAAATGTGCATAGGCATCCATGGTGCCCTGGATATCGATGGTATTCACCAGGTTCATGGTATTTTCGCCTCTGGTATGATCCAGATTGATGATGCCGCCTGCGGAGCAGTTCGCACCGGATACGATACTCTGTGCTCTTGCATCGTCTTCCGTGGTGATGCTGATGCTGCCCAGCTGAGATTCCAGTCTGGTATTGCCGTCTGCGTAAGCTCTGGTGCTGTAGTAGCTGACAGTGGGCAGTGTCTTAACCGCCATCTGTGCCAGAGCTGCCACCTTGGTGCCGGAATAGATATTGGCTGTTGCGGTGCCCTTGTTGAAGGCCCGGATCACAATATCCTTCTGGCTGATGACGGAACCGCCGTTGATGCCTGCCTGTGCACTCTGGCGACCGTTTTCACCTGTGCCGATGCCTGCATTGGTATAGGCATAGTCGAAGGTAACGCCGGACAGACCTGTTCCGGTTTTGCCCTCTGCATTGGCAACGGAGGATGCCACGCCTTCCACTGTAAGGCTGGTCACTTCCAGATTTGCGCCGGAGAGATAGGAATGAACAGAATCGTTGGTATAGGCATTGCTGCTGAGTGCATTGATCTCAATGGCAGCCATACCATCAGGCATACTGCTGAGGGAATCTGCGCCGGTGACAGAGCGGGCAAAGACTTTCACCTTTTCTGCCGTCATCCTGTTGGTGCCGATGCCAGCAATATATGCTCTGTTGACGCTCTCGGTCTTTGCCTCAGTGATGGTCGTATTTGCACCGTACAGCTGCAGCTTGGTTGTGCTGCCGCCGTTGTCTGCCAAGCCGCCGGTTGCATTGGCCGTACCGTAGCTGGGGCCGATATCAGAAGCACTGTTGTCCACCAGAGATTCTACGTTGACATTACCGGCCTTGAATTCTCCGGTATAGTCAATGGATGCCTCCTGTTTCATCTTCAGGTAAGCCTTCACATCGGTAACCGCGATACCATAGAGGGAAAGATCCAGCTTGGAGCTGATGCTCTCTGCATTGGCAAGTCCCTTGCCGGCAACCCGGATGCTGACATCATTACCGATAGTAACCAGGCCCGCGGTCTTCAAAGATGCTCTGCCGGAGTGTTTCTCAGATTCACTGTTGACCTCAGCCTGTGCCAGATTCACAGATCCCTTGGCCAGAGAGATGCTCATGCCCTTTCCGGGAGTGGTTGTCTTTGCGTCTGCAATTGCAATGTAGTCGGACAGGATTTCCAGACTGTCTGCGCTGATTTCCTGGGTGCCGTTTTCAATGTAAGCCTCGAAGCTGCCGCTGGTGGATGCCTTACTGACGAAGACACCAAAGGCCAGCAGTGCCGCAGAATTGTCGCTGCCGCTGTAATCGGACTTGGCAATGGCTCTGCCCAGAGACTTGACGGAGACGTTTCTGGCCGCATTCAGAGCGGTATTCACAACCCGCGCTGTCACATCGGAAGCCGCATCGGCAATGGCAGTATTGGAATCGATGGTCAGACCGGAAATGCTGATGCTCTTTCCGTCACCCTGACCGCCGCCTGCAATGATGGCGCTGGCGCCGATGCCGTCATCTCCTGCATTGAAGCTGGAGGTGACTGTTACATCATTGGCATTGATGACGTTTGCGTTTTCCAGGAAGGCATCCTGGTTATCCAGCAGTCTTGCTTCCACATAGTTCACTGCCAGATTTGCAGCGCTCAGCTGTGCCTTTGCACCGTAGAAGCTGGCTTCTGCCTTTGCGTTACCAATCTGGGTAACGGTTATGTCTCCCTCCTCAGAGGTCGAGTCAGCCTCCACATCGCCGCCGGAAATACCTGCGGCAGATGTAACTTGTGTATTGGCCAGGGCAATATTGGCACCGGCGCTGATGACACTGGCGGATACACCGGAGTCAGACTGTGCGCTCATGGACCGTGCCCGGGCCGCGTAGGTATTGCTGATGTTTACAGACTTGCCCTTAATCTTTCTGCCGCCGGCATTGCTGACATAGGAACCGAAGTTACCGCCGGCATAGGAACTGATCTGGGTCAGGAACATGGAAACATATCCCACTGTGCTGCTCAGTTCCACATCGCCCCTTGCGAAAGAACGGCTGTCTGCATTGAGCTTCACAGTTCCGGCAATATCCAGATCCGCGTTGCGGATATAGCTGTGGTTCTTACCGCTGAAGACAGCATTGGCAGAATTGACGGTGGCATTGATTGCGGAAATGGTAATATTTTCCGCTCCCAGTTCATGGCTGCCGCCCAGGATCGCCAGAGCGCCGCTGAAGGCCTTGTCATCATCGAACAGGCTTTCCGCATTGAGACAGGAATCCACTGTAAGTCCGCCTGCCTTCAGGGTAATGTTTTCAATCAGAGTATTCTGCTGTACATTCACATCAGCCACTGCCACATTGGCCGTGATCTTCACCAGGTCAATGCTGATGGTAGGTGTCAGAACTCTGGCTTCGGCGTTGGCGATGCCGTTGGCTGTGATGATCACATCGCCGCTGATGGCAATGATGCCGCCGGATCCGGTATCACCCATGATACCGGTATTTGCCTTGGTCAGGTTCTTGGCAACTGCCGTGTTCACCTTCACATCCGCAAGTTTTGCACTGATACCGCCCAAAGCGGGGGTGATAACGGCATAGGCATCGCTGACGTAAGTATTGGTAATGGTAAGAGTGGAACCGCTGATGTTGGTTTCCAAACCGCTGAGGTTGCCTCTGGTCTGAACCAGCGCCTCGAAGGTTCCCTTTGCATAGGCATAGCCCGCATGGAGACCCACAGAAGTGATGCTCAGACTCAGGCTTGCGATGTTGGCAACAGCGGTAGATTCAGCATCATTGGTCACCCGGATCGCAGTGCTGCTGAAGTTCTCTGCTCTGAGCATTGCTCTGGAGGTCGCATCAGCAATGGCATTTGCAGTGCTGACTACGGCATCCATGATACCCACACCGGCTGTAAAGACCAGCGCCTGTGCCATGGCACTGAATGTGCCTCTCAGATTTTCGCTGTCTGTTTTGGAATAGGTTGCCAGATCATAGCCGCCAAAGCTGAAATCGCTGCCGCTGGTCTTCTGGACAGAATTGACGGTAACCGTATCAGTTACAGTCAGGCTGCTTTCGCTGTCCAGCTTTGCTTCCTGAACATTCTTCAGATAAGCCACCGCCACAGATGCCTGGACATTGGCACTGCCAACTGCTGCGCCCGCCAGAACCGCATAGGCTCTTGCCAGGCCAATGGCATTGACCACCAGATCATCAGACTGGAGCTTACCGGTGCTTTCACCGGTCACCAGAGCCCGGTTGAAACCGGAGTTCATGGCGATACCGATATTCAGCGCTACATTCAGGCCACCTGCCGCGCCTGTGACACCCAGAACCAGAGCCTGATTGTCATTGGGATTGGACTCTGTACCGGCATTTACAGAAACCACACCGATTACCATATCGGAGTCACTCAGATTCAGCTGTGCTGTGTTGTCTGCTTCAGAGACTGCCGCAGAAACGATGGCACCCACGCCCACAGCACCTGCCGCAACACTTGTGGCAATGATGGTGGTATCGCCGTCGATGACGGATACAATATTGAGTCTGTCTGCTGTGATATTCTTCCGTGCTGCAGATGCTCTGTTGCCGGTGGTATTGAAGGCCAGTGCAACCAGTCCGTTGCAGGCAACGGCGCCTGCGGAAGCTGCCACACCGATGCCCTCGGTCAGGGTCTTTGCGTTGGCAGATACTGTAATTTCCTTAGCGGTCAGTCTGCCGCCAGTGGCGGTAACTGCTCCATTGGAAACATCGCCGATCCAGCTGTGGGCTTCGAAATTGTTAATAACAAGAACCACAGACGCATTCACGGCAACCGCGCCGGCAGATACTGCAATGATATAGGCTCTTGCCTCGGCAGTAATGTTGTGGAATACATCCACATTGCTGCCGGGGGCGTAAATTGTTACATCCCGGCCGATGAAGGTTTCTGCGGTGGTACGGTTGATGGCCATGGCAAAGGTAGCATTGACACCTGCCACACCACCGGAACCGGAGGCTGCCGCACCGATGGATCTGGTAATACCGGTTGTGTAGACACGGATATTACCGTTGATGTTCTGAATGGTACCGGCACCGCCAATGGCTGCGGTTGTCTTTCCGCCGAAGTATGTGCCTGCTGCAGATGCGTTTACTGCTGCAACACCGCCGGAGAAAACACCGTTAATTGTCATGACCTGGCCGAAATCCATATTGCTGTGTACAGTCAATGCGTAGTTGCCGTCCTGTCCGTTACCGGATGCAGAATTGACGGAGCCGGCCATAACGGCATTGACTTCACTGAATACCACAAGGGCTGCGATGCAGGCATTAACCGCAGCAACACCGCCGCCTACCATCAGAGCCATAAGCCGGATGGCAGACTGGTTTGTGCTTTCCTGATTGTCGTACTTTGCTTCGCTGTAGTCGCCTTCATTGGTATTCTCTTCAATGTCGAAGTTTGCATCGCCGATGACATTGACCTGGGAATCCGAATCCGCAACCGCTCTCGGTTTGCCGGCCATCCGGTCTGCGCTGGTCTGTACGGGTTTCAGCTCAGACGCGGGCTTGGCACCTGCGGAAGCTTCCACCAGAATCGCGCCGCCTGCAGTAAGAAGTGTGTTCTCCATCACTGCCGCATTGACGTTGGAATTGAGAACTGCCACAGAGATACCAATGCTGACACCGGCAACACCTGCAGCAACAGCGCCGGAGGCGATATTGGCATTGAGCACGTCACCGGAGGTAACACTGATGTTGCCGCTGGCAGTGATGCTGCTGCCGGAATGGATGATAGCGGATACCGCATCCTGATAGGTCTTTGCTTCGGCATTGGGATCAGGTCTGAAGGAAGGATTGGAGCCGTTCATGTTCACAGATTCCTTCGCTTCGTTGACATCCTCATTCTCTTCCGTCTCACCCTTCTCTTCGTCATAGGGCTGGGTATCGGGTTCAGCATCAGATGTCTGACCAAAGTTGTTGTAATTGCCGCCCTGGACACTCTGATTGTCACCTGCCAGCAGTGCGGTCATTTCGCCGTCCTGGCGCTGGTGATTCTTCAGTGCATTGTTTCTTGCGCTCTGGCCGGCATCGTCCTCGTCGGTTGCGAAACCGCCCTGAACCTGTGCCTCAGGATCCATTCCTTCATAGAGACCGTCATGGGCATCCTGGCTCATCATGTTGCCAACCACCACAACGGTGACCAGAACCGCAACACCTGCGGTACCGCCGGCTGCATTGGCAGTAACACCCAGAACATTTCTGTCTGCCAGGGCCTTAACATCCACATTCCGTGCAGTCACGGTGTTGTTGACACCGATGCTTGCCTCCACTGTGGAGAAGGAAACGTTGGTAAAGGCGATGACACCAACACCGGCACCGCCGCCGATTGCCACGCTGGCAACGATGGCATAGACATCAAAGACATCCTCTGCATGGATTGTCAGATCCTCCGCTGTGAAGATATCCACGTACTTGCCGGTGAATGCCTTGGTGGTGAACTGCGTCACAATGATGTCCAGCGCACCGGTCACGCCGGCTGCACCGCTGCCGGCAACGGCCGCTGCATCTGCGGTAACCATTTCTCTGGAGGTAGCGAGAATCTGAACACCATCGGGGATCTTGCTGTCAGCACTGCCAATGACCGTATGATCATTCTCAGCATCGTCAATCACATAAGCCAGGGTCTCGTTTTCAAAATAGGTAACAACGGCGACTGCGGAAACAGCTGCACTGCCGGAGCCGGTTGCACCTGCGGAAATATTGTAAAGATTTGCATTGGAATCAGCATGGACGGTAACGCTCTTTGCACTGTGAACGGAACCGATGGCTGCTTCAATGCTGCTGTTGAATACCAGGACATTCACGTTTCCTGCAACAGCGGCACTGCCGCTGGC
>JAFZGL010000035.1 GCA_017555395.1 Oscillospiraceae bacterium
CCACATCCTGGGTCTTGGTCTCCACCTTCACGGAGTCTGTGCGGGATGTGGACACCACATCCTCCCACAGGACGCTCAGGGAGGTCTTCAGCTCCGCGGCGGACATTTCTTTCAGATTCTGCCAGGGATTCAGCTCCAGCCACAGCAGCAGCGCTTCCTCGCAGAGGATATCATCCCCCCGGGTATTCACCGCCGCAAAGGCGTCCATAAAGTACTGATAGCTGGCATTGAAGTTCCGGCGGTCATCCTCAGACCAGACCTCCTCCGGTTTCTTGCCCAGATGCTTCAGAAGACGGGCATAGTCGCCGGGGCGGCGGAACTGAACGGCATACAGCCGGGAAACTTTGAAGAATTCCAGGAATTCATAATACGCCTTGATCCGGGGTTCATCACTGACAGGCGGGATCACCCGCTTGACGATGCCGGGAATCCGGGGCGCATCAAAATGACGCAGCACACTGACCCGCTTGTTTCCCTCCTGGACGTAGAATTCGCCCAGATACTCAAAACAGAGGATGGGGTCCTGGATGCCGGTATCTCCCAGGTGGGCCCGGCACAGGTTCATCCACTTGTTGGCGAATTCCGTCTTGGCAGACAGCAGAGGCCGGAAAGAGGGAGAAAAGGCAGTGATCCGGCCGGCGGTCTTGGTGCCCACGATCCGCTCTGCCGGGATCTCCATCAGACCCAGATCCTGCACCACGCCGGGGTAATTTTCCGGGAGGATCTCATCGAGAACCAAGGGGTGGGACCGTTTTCCGGCAGCGCTGCATTCCCGGGATTCCTTCAAACCCCTGCGCAGGGCAAGTGCATATTCATCAATGGCCATCTGCATCATGGTTAAATCCTCCGTCAGACTATAATTTTATACATATAATATACTGTAATTTTGGAAATTTGCAACAAAAATTTAGCGCAGTAAAGTGCTGTTTCCTTTGTGCAGGAGTGATAAATTCTTTCGGACGAAAAAAGAAGGCGGCTCTTGCGAGCCGCCTTGGCAGATTATTTACTTTTCCAGAGCCATGACCTTGTCGATCCGTCTCTGATGACGTGCTTCACCGGAGAATTCGGTGCCCAGCCAGGTGTCAGCGATCTCCAGAGCCAGGTTCTCGCCCACAACGCCGGCGCCCAGTGCCATCACATTGGTGTCATTGTGCAGACGGGTCATCTTGGCGGACCAGACATCGCTCAGCAGAGCGCAGCGGATGCCGTCCACCTTGTTGGCGGAGATGGAAACGCCGATGCCGGTGGTGCACAGCACGATGCCCTTCTCGCATTCGCCGGAGGCCACAGCCTTTGCGGCAGCAGCAGCGAATTCGGGGTAGTCGCAGCTGTCGGGGGTGTAGGTGCCGAAGTCCTTGACCTCATGGCCCTGCTTTTCCAGATGGGAGACCATCTTGTTCTTCAGCGCCAGAGCGCCGTGGTCACAGCCGATTGCAATTTTCATATTTCTTTCTCCTTTTTGAGTAATGGATTTATAATGCGAAGCCGCCGTCCACAGTCAGGATGTGTCCGGTGACAAATTCTGCCTCACTGAGATATTCCATGGCTTTGGCAATGTCCATGGGCGTGCCGTTGCGGCCGACGGGGGTTTCCTCTGCCAGGGAATTCAGTGTCTCCTCATCGTAGCAGGCACACATATCCGTCAGGATCACGCCGGGGGATACGCAGTTGACCCGGATGCCGCTGGGGCCAAGCTCCTTGGCCAGGGCCTTGGTCAGGGCGATCACTGCGCCCTTGGTGGCAGAATAGGCTGCCTCGCAGGAGGCGCCCACCTGACCCCAGACACTGGAGACGGTGATAATGCTGCCGCTGTGCTTTCTCAGGAAAGCGGGCATGGCCGCTTTGACGCACAGGTAGATACCCTTTACATTGATGTCAAACAGCCGGTCCCAGTCTTCCTCTGCCAGCTGGTTGATGAGGCCGGAGACGGAAATACCCGCATTGCAGATCAGAATATCCACATCCGGAATCTGCCGGAAGGCCGCCTCCACGGCAGTGCTGTCGGACACATCGCAGCGGATGGCCGTTGCCCCGGTCTTTTCCGCAATTGCCCGGGCCGCGCTTTCATTTTGGGCATAGAAAAACCAGACGCTGTCTCCCCTGGCAGCGAACCGCTCCACTGCCGCGGCGCCGATGCCCCGGGAACCGCCGGTAATTACCACATTTGCCATACTTTCACCTGTATTCTCAATGAAATCAGGGCCTGCCGGGGATGCGGCGGCCCTGGTTTGATTATCTTCTTCTGCTCTTGGTGCGGTGATCGGCACGCATGGAGGACAGCTTGGAGTCAGACTCAGACATGAATGCCTTCAGCTTCTCTTCAAACAGCTGGTCGGCAGTCTTGGGGGCAGCAGGCTGCATGGGAGCACGCTGGGGACGGTTCTGACCGAAATTCCGGTTCTGACGGAAGCCACCCTGATTCTGGGGCTGATCCTCATCCTTATCCTTCTGGAAGTTGTTATTGTCCCGGCGGGGTCCGTTGTTGGGACGGAAAGCGCTGCCTTCCCGGCGGGGCGCACCGGTGTTTTCACGCTGGGGCTTGGGCTCCAGACGCTTGATGGACAGATTGATCTTGCCGTTTTCACAGCCGATGACCATGACCTTCACATCCTGGCCCTCGGTCAGATGCTGGCGGATATCGCTGACATAGGCGTTTGCAACCTCAGAAATATGTACCATACCGGTCTTGTTGTCCGGCAGGGCGACGAATGCACCAAAATTTGTAATAGACTTGACTTTGCCTTCCAGTACGGCACCAACGGTTAACTCCATAGTTTGCTCTGCTTCCTCCAAATATTATTAGCTGTTGGGATCAATGATAACGGTACCCGGATCCACCATACCCAGTTCTTCCCTGGCAATATCCCTGATACTGCTGCCGGTGCCCAGGTCGTCTGCCTTTTCGGCCAGTTCCGCATTTTCGTGTTCCAGGGCAGCTGCCTGATCCAGAGCTTCCTGGGTCCGCTGCCGGATGCAGCCCCGAACCATGCTCAGCGCCACAAGCGCCACAGTGCAGGCCAGGATCAATGCGACGAACAGGATCTTCAGTTTTTTCGGACCGGGCCGAACGATGAATCGAATGTTTTGAAAGGGTCTGGATCGTTCTGCCATGAACGGTACCTCCGGATACCCGCCGGTTCTGCCGACGGTTACTCCACTTTATTGTATACCATTTTTTCAAAGATGCAACGAAAATTTTCATATTTTTCAAAATTTTTTGCAGGGAAGCAGGAAAATATCAATAAGTCCGATGAATATTCCCCAGAACCTGGCGAAAAAATGCCGGGAAAACCCACCAAAGGACAGTTCCCACAGCACCATACCCAGAATCAGCGCCAGGCTGGCCGACACCCGGATATCTCCCCGGCAGATCCGGAACATCAGCTCCAGCCAGGCCCAGGCGGCACCGGGAAGAAACAGCAGATCTGCAAGGGTCCTGTGCCGGCTGCCCAGAGGCTGCAGAAAATCATAATATATGCCCAGCGCCACTCCCAGGGCGCAGCCCCAGAGGAACCGCAGGGCTGCCACCGACGGAACCGTCATCCCAGCCACCGCCGCCAGCCGGATGCCCTGGGCTCTTCATAGATCAGCGCGGAAATGCTGCCCTCCACCGCAACCTGACCGCCCTCCAGGGAGAGGGTCTTCAGCTGAAGGTCCCGTCCCTGGATGATCAGGGTTCCCTGTGCGGTGCGCAGCACCACCGCGTGCTCCTCAAAGCTGACCACCTCCGTCACTCCGGTCATGGTCAGTTCCCGGCGCTCCTTCAGACTGAGCTCATGAGGAAGCTGTGTTTCGCTCATGTCCATCCCTCCTTGTCTGGGTAAGCTTATGCCCCCGGGCGGGAGAATATGACAGGAGCATAAATGATCGTTTATCTTGTGATGCGTTCATTATTCTTTTCTTGCTCCTGCAAGAAAAGAACCAAAAGAAGCAGGCATAGGGGCGGCGTTGTGTGTCTTGCTCCCGCAATCCAATCCACCCGCCCCTATGTACCCCACCCGGCCGCATCGCCGTAGGTTCCGGAG
>JAFZGL010000036.1 GCA_017555395.1 Oscillospiraceae bacterium
GCTGCGCATCTTATACATGACTTCTGCGGAAGCATCGCTGGCAAAGCTCTTGCCCTTGGTGCCGGTGTATTTGCAGACGCCCACGCCGTGGTTCAGCTTTGCAGTGTTCCGGGGATCGCAGGTATTGGGGAAGTTGGGATCAAAGGCCACGGATACATCGGCAGACAGGCAGAAGGAGTTGGCGAAGCACTGCAGCATGGAAGCATTCTGGCTGTCGCACAGGGTTTCCATGAAGAGTTCAAATGCCTTGCTTTCCATGCTGGAAAGACCGGCGCTGCCGATTTCTTCCTTGTCGGCCAGAACGCAGACAGCGGTGCGGACGGGATTTTCCAGAGAGAAGATGGCTTCCAGCTGAGCATAGGAACAGACCCGGTCATCATGACCGTAGGCAGCCAGCAGGCTGCGGTCCAGACCCACTTCACGGCACTTGCCGGCAGGGACGAGGGACAGCTCGGCACTGTGGAAGTCAGTTTCCACCATGCCGTATTTTTCGTTCAGCAGCTTCATGATGTTCAGCTTCACCAGCTCGCTGCCTTCGCCCTCCAGGGGTTCAGAACCCAGAATGACATTCAGCTGCTCACCTTCAATACCGGTGGCCAGAGGCTTCTGAAGCTGTTCGGCGGACAGATGGATCAGAAGATCGGAGATCATAAAAATAGGATCATTCTCGTCTTCACCGATGGTAATGGTAACGGTGCTGCCGTTCTTAAGGCAGACGATGCCGTGAATGGCCAGAGGAACAGCGGTCCACTGATACTTTTTGATGCCACCGTAGTAGTGAGTCTTCAAATAAGCGATTTCGGAGTCTTCGTACAGGGGGTTGGGCTTTAAGTCCATGCGGGGAGAGTCGATATGGGCGCCGCAGATATTGACACCCTCCACCAGGGGGGCAGTACCCACAACGGCCAGGATCAGGCTCTTTTCACGGTTGTTCAGATAGAGTTTATCACCGGGCTTTACAGTCATGCCGGGGATCAGGGGCTTAAAACCACGTTCTTCGGCGGCCTGAATGCTCCAGGCAACGGCTTCCCGTTCTGTCTTGCAGGCGTCCATAAAAGCCATGTAACGCTGCGCATAAGCGTTCATCTCTTCCCGTTGGTCAGCGGTAAGATGACAGTAGCCGTTCTTTTTGTTGCGCAGCAGGCTGCTGCGCAGTTCGTCGACAGTCATGTAAGAGTTCCTTTCTGTGTCTGTGATAAGGACGTAATTCCGCCACGGGAAAACATCCATCTCACATTATACCAAGGCTTTTCAAAAAATCAAGACATTTGACACAATAGGACCGGTAATCTCCGGAATTTTCCAGCACCGCATCACAGCGGCTGCGGAACCATTCCTCACTTTTCTGGGCGGCGATCCGGCTGCGGGCGTAGTCTTCGGAAATGCTGTCCCGGGCGATCAGCCGCTGAACCCGCTGCTCAATGGGTGCGGTGACTGCTACGGTCACATCACAGAGCTCTGCCAGTCCGCCTTCAAAGAGCCCGATGGCATCAATGGCAGCAAGGGCAGGCTTTGCATTCAGGCGGCGCAGGACTTCCTGCTTTACGGCGCTGTGGGTGATCCGGTTCAGATCTTCCAGGGCTGCGGTATCGGAGAAGACGATGCTGCCCAGCTTTTTGCGGTTCAGGGTGCCATTTTCCACCGTGGCGGGAAAGCGCCCTTCGATGGCATCCAGCATCTTCCGGTCTGACGCAAGCAATTCATGGTAGATGGCGTCGCAGTCCAGGATCATGCCGCCTGCGTCCCGGATGCAGTTCAGCAGTGTGGTCTTTCCGCAGCCGGTGCCGCCGGTGATGCCAATGATCATACCTCTTCCTCCGCGTCCACAATGTGGAAGGCTGCGGCTTTTTTCAGACGGTTCTGAACGGCGTAGGCAACGCCGCCGCCCACGGGACACCGGGCGTAGACCTGATGGATGGAAGGATCATCCAGTTCCCGCAGGGCCGCGAACAGGCCGGCGGAGAGGGTGTTCACATCGGCTTCCATACCGTAGGACAGGGGATCGCAGCCTTCGTAGAGGGGAAGCTCTTCTTCAAAGCAGAGGACCCGGTCACCGGGTTCAAAGTGGCTGCGGATATATGCTGCGGCCTTTTCACGGGAACCGGAAACGATGACCACGGGCTCGCTGGGAGCATAGTGGCGGTATTTCATGCCGGGGGCTTTGACAACTTCGTCCTTGTCGATCTGGGCAGTAACGGCCTTGTCCACCACCAGATCACCCAGCACTTCCATCAGCTGTTCCGGGGTGATTCCGCCGGGACGCAGCAGACGGGGCCGCTCGTCCGTTAGATCCACAATGGTGGATTCTACACCCACCCGGCAGCTGCCGCCGTCCACGACAGCGGCGATTTTGCCGTCATGGTCGTGCAGAACATGCTCCGCAGTGGTGGTGGAGGGTTTGCCGGAGATGTTGGCGGAAGGGGCCGCCAGGGGAACACCGGAGAGTCGGATGATCTCCCGGGTTACAGCGCTGTCAGGACAGCGGACAGCCACGGTGTCGAGACCGCCGGTGGTGCGTTTGGGCACGCAGTCCCGGGCAGGCAGAACCATGGTCAGAGGGCCGGGCCAGAATTTTTCTGCCAGATCATAGGCTTTCTGAGGAATATGATGGCAGAACAACTCAATCTGTTCCGCGCCGCAGATATGCAGGATCAGAGGGTTGTCCTGGGGACGTCCCTTGGCTTCAAAAATTTTGGCAACGGCAGCTTCATTCAGACCGTTGGCACCCAGGCCGTAGACGGTCTCTGTGGGAATGGCTACCAGTTCGCCGTTCATGATCAGGTTGGCGGCAGTGGCTGCTGTTTTGGGATCAGATGCAGATAACAATAGGGTTTGCATAATAACCTCCAGTTCGGGGATGCAAATTGCACAATGAAAAATGCAGAATTCTGTATGCTTCATTTTACACTTTGCTTGCTGTGATGACAGTTATATGGTATAGTGACTTCAGAAAAGAAAAATATGGAAGATGGAGAACAGAAATGAAAGAGTTTTTTTCGTATTTCTTCGGACAGGGAACAACGCAGGAATTTGCACTGTTTACACCAGCGCATTTTGCACCTGTTTTGCTGATGATTCTCGTGATCTGGTGCATTTACAGAAAGCGGGATGCGCTCAGAGAAAGCAGACATGAGGAAAAGCTGCGCTATGCCCTGGCCTTCGCGCTGATCATCTGTGACATGTCCTACTACTGGCGGCTGGTGGGTATGCCCAGCCTGAATCCCAGTGCGGTGGAAAATCTGCCCATCGGCATCTGTGCCTGGACGGTGATCTTCTGCAGCTTCATGATGGTGGGTAAAAGTCAGAGCCTGTTTGATATTGTCTACTTCTGGCTGTTTTCCGGTTCCCTCTTTGCGCTGATCACTCCTACTGTGCTGACCTATACAGGACCCACCAGATACCGGTATTACCAGTTCTGGCTGGAGCACACACTGGGATATATTGCCGTGTTCTATATGATTTTTGTCCACAGAATGCGGCCCACGATCCGGTCGGCTTTTAAGTCCGCCATTGCCATGACCGTCATGGTGCTCATTGCCTACTGGGTCAATACCATGATCCCCGGCGCCAATTATCTGTATATGGCCCGGCCGGAGGCTGCGCCTTCCGTTCTGGATATCCTGCCACCCAATTTTGCACTTCGGGTGAGCATCATGGCCTTTGCCATGGTGGTGATGTATGCGCTGGCATATCTTCCCTGGTATCGGCTGGATAAAAAGAAAAGACAACTGAAATAATCAAAAGGGCTGCATAAATGCAGCCCTTTTTGTTATGTCAGATTACACGGTGGGCTGGTTGGCTGCCTCGATGATCTTGACGAACTTTTCGGGAACCAGGGAAGCGCCGCCGATCAGGCCGCCGTCGATGTCGGGCTGAGCCAGCAGTTCGTAGGCGTTCTTGTCGTTCATGGAGCCGCCGTACAGGATGGAGATGGCGCGTGCGTTCTTGGAGCTGTACAGCTTGCGAACCACGGAGCGGATCATCTCGCAGACTTCCTCAGCCTGCTCGGGGGTAGCGGTCAGGCCGGTGCCGATGGCCCAGATGGGCTCGTAGGCGATGATGACCTTGCGGATCTTGTCTTCGGGAACGTTCTTCAGACCCAGCTTGATCTGCATGGTGATGTGCTCGGCGGTGATGCCGTTCTCACGCTGCTCCAGGGTTTCGCCGCAGCACATGATGGGGATCAGGCCTGCGTTCAGGGCAGCGTGAACCTTTGCATTGACATCTGCATCGGTCTCACCGTACATCTCACGGCGCTCGGAGTGGCCGATGATGACGTACTTGCAGCCGGCGTCGACCAGCATGTTGGTGGCGATCTCACCGGTGTAAGCGCCGGAGGCGTTGGCGTTGCAGTTCTCAGCGCCGATGCCCACGCGGGTCTCACGCATAGCGCGGACGGCAGCGGGGATGCAGACGGCGGGGACGCACAGAGCGACGTCGCACCAGCGGCCCTTGGGCATGATAGCCTTCAGCTGAGTCATGAACTCCTTGGTCTCGGAGGGAGTCTTGTTCATCTTCCAGTTACCGGCAATAACGGTCTTACGATACTTTCTGTTCATTTCCTTTTTCTCCTTTATCAAAACATCGGAGCCAGAGGTTCGATGTGAATTTACATAGTTACGGTCCTGCGTCAGTGAAAACGATGGTCGGGCGCGTAAGTACAGGGGGGCAGGGGCTGAGGACTCAGCCCCTGCGGTATGGTCATTTAAATCAGAATCCGGATGGATTACTTGTCCTGCAGGCAGGCGATACCGGGCAGCTCCAGGCCTTCCAGGAATTCCAGGGAAGCGCCGCCGCCGGTGGAGATGTGGGTGATCTGGTCAGCGAAGCCCAGCTGCTCGCAGGCAGCTGCGGAGTCACCGCCGCCGACGATGGTCACAGCGTCGGAATCAGCCAGAGCCTGAGCAACAGCGATGGTGCCCTTTGCCAGAGTGGGGTTCTCAAAAACGCCCATGGGGCCGTTCCAGACAACAGTCTTGGCGGACTTGGCAGCCTCAGCAAACAGCTCACGGGTCTTTTCACCGATGTCCAGACCCATCTTGTCAGCGGGGATAGCGCAGGAGCAGACAGTCTCAACCTCGACTTCGCCGTCGATGGGGTTGGGGAAGGAAGCGGCAACGACAGTGTCGATGGGCAGCAGCAGCTTGACACCCTTTGCCTCAGCCTTGGCCATCATTTCCTTGCAGTAGTCAACCTTTTCAGCGTCCAGCAGGGAGGTGCCGATGCCGTAGCCCTTGGCAGCCAGGAAGGTGTAGGCCATGCCGCCGCCGATGATCAGGGTGTCGACCTTTTCCAGCAGGTTGTTGATGACGTTCAGCTTGTCGGAGACCTTTGCGCCGCCCAGGATAGCGACGAAGGGACGCTCGGGGTTGGCCAGAGCCTTGCCCATGATGGAGACTTCCTTCTGAACCAGGTAGCCGCAGACAGCGGGCAGGTAGTCAGCAACACCGGCGGTAGAAGAGTGAGCGCGGTGAGCAGTGCCGAAAGCATCGTTGACGAAAACATCAGCCAGATCAGCCAGAGCCTTGCTCAGCTCAGCGTCGTTCTTGGTCTCGCCCTTGATGTAGCGGGTGTTTTCCAGCAGCATGACATCGCCGTTGTTCAGAGCGGCAGCCTTTGCCTTGGAGTCTTCGCCGGCCACGTCAGAAGCCATGATGACTTCCTTGCCCAGCAGCTCGGAGATGCGCTCGGCAACGACCTTCAGGCTCAGCTCGGGCTTCCACTCGCCCTTGGGCTTGCCCATGTGGGAGCACAGGATGACCTTTGCGTCATGCTCGACCAGATACTTGATGGTGGGCATAGCGGCAACGATACGCTTGTCGGAAGTGATCTTGCCGTTCTTGGTGGGAACGTTGAAGTCGCAGCGGCACAGAACGCGCTTGCCTGCTACTTCGATGTCTTCAATAGACTTCTTGTTGTAGTTCATGGTATTTCCTCCATAATCTAACGGGATGTCTCCCGAATTATTACGTTTTCATTTTGCCGAAATCCTGAAGCTGGGGAAACTCCAGCTGGCGCAGTGCTTCATAAACCGTAATGGCCACGGCATTGCTCAGGTTCAGACTTCTGGCGTCGCTTTTCATGGGGATCCGTACACAGCACTCACGGTGCGCTTCCAGAAAATCCTCAGGCAGTCCCTTTGTTTCCTTGCCGAAGAAGAGGTAGCAGCCGTCGTGATACTCCGCTTCCGCATGACAGCGGGGCGCTTTGGTGGATAGACACCACATTTCCTTTACGTCATTTCTGGCGAAAAAGTCTGCCAGATTTTCGTAGTCGAAGACCTCGACCATGTGCCAGTAGTCAAGTCCGGCACGGCGGACAGCCTTCTCGGAGATGTCAAATCCCAGCGGCCGGATCAGGTGGAGGCGGCAGCCGGTGGCTGCACAGGTGCGGGCAATATTGCCGCAGTTCTGGGGGATTTCAGGTTCCACCAGTACAATATTCAGCATCTGTTTCACCCCTGAAGAAAAGCCTTGAACCGATATTCTCAGAATTCCGTTCGAGACATATTGTATGCCAAATAGGTTATAAAATCAATCTAAAAATAACTATATTTCTGACTTTTTTATAGTATTCACATAAAAATTCGGACGGGGGACGGAAATTTGTGAAAAATGTAGGAACTTGGGATTTTTGCGGAAAGGAGCGAAAATTTCAATAATCCGCAAAAAAACACACCGCCTGCCGGCGGTGTGTTTGAGCGGTTGTATTTAGCCGACGACCAGCTGCAGTTCGCCGTTGCTGCTGTACCAGCTGCCGCCGGATACGGTGACGGTATTGCCGGAGTTCAGCACCAGTTCCAGCCACAGATCCAGCTGATAATCGTCCTGCATGGCGGGCATGGCAAAGGACAGTCCGTTCAGGGTAGCTTCGTAGCTGCCGCTGCCTTCACCGGGCTCCAGAGCCAGATCCTTGCGGGAGACTTCTTCGTTGTTCAGCTTCAGGACCAGGGAAGACTCGGTGATCTCGGGAGCTGCATCATTAAAGGTCAGCTGAGGCATCTGTGCGTGGACATAGCCGGACTTCAGGGTCAGGGAAGCATTGGCAGCAGCCCAGTCTTCCACCACCAGGTTGGCATAGGAGCTCAGGCTGGAGCCAAGATAGACCAGCATGTCGTTTGTGACATTTTCGGGGGAGTTCAGTTCAATTTCATCCTGGGAACCGTCAGGATTGATCAGAATGCAGTAGTAGCTGTAGCCGTCAGCAGCGCTCAGCTCCACAGAGCCGGTAAAGGCGGCGCCGTCCCAGACGCAGTTGGTGCTCTCAGCTTCCAGATCACCCATCCGGATGCTCAGGGCAGCCTTCATGCCGTCAACATAGTTGAAGGGAGAAGCGGTGAAACTGACAGTAGCACCGTTGCCATCGCTCCAGGCCTTGGCATCCATCGCCCAGTCCTGCAGGGAAGCTTTCTGCTGTACACGATCCAGTTCAGCAGTGAGAAGATTCAGCTGGTCACGCAGAGCGGCATTTTCCTGCTCCAGTTCTGCGATACGGGCAGCGGAATCATCGGCAGCCTTATCGGGTTCGGAACCGCAGCCTGCTGCGAAGACCATCAGTGCAACGATCATCAGCATCAGCAGTGCGGTGGAGAAGAACTTCTTTTTCATGGTATATTCCTCCTTGGTTTTTACAGGCGGATATTCTGCGCCTGCAGGGGGTCTGCTTGTGTTGATTCATTATATCGCAGTATTTGTTTTTTTGCAACCGCTGACAATGGAAATGATAAAAATTTACAGAAATGTTAAGAAATACAGCGGATTTTGCCGGTGAATAACGGAATATTTCCGTGGCACACTGACAGAGGGGTGAGGAAATTTGAAAGCAGAAGAGAAGAAGCCTTCCGGTTGGGAGATCTCAGATCCAAGGCCGCCTGTCATTCGTTCCGGTCATATGGAAAACCGGAGAAAATAAAAAACGCCTGCGGCTGCAGGCGTTTTTGTCCTTAATAACCCAGAGCGGGGTTTACCACATGGAACATGGGCTGACCGCTGCAGAAACGATTCAGATTTTCGCAGAAGGAATCCACCAGAGTGTCCCGGGTGTACTGCATGGTCATCTTTCCGGAACAGTGGGGGGTGACCAGCAGATTGGGGGTATTCCAGGCAGGATCGTTTTCGGGGATCGGTTCGGTGCGGAATACATCCAGGGCGGCACCGGCCAGATCACCGCTGTTCAGTGCATGGATCAGGGCGTCCTGATCGATACAGTTGCCCCGGCCAACATTGATGAGGAAGGCTGTTTTCTTCATGGAAGCGATGCGGTCCGCCGAAATCAGATTGTCAGTGAATGGTGTGCCGGGCAGGGTCATGGCCACCAGATCCGCCTGAGGAAGGACTTCATCCAGCCGGGACATGGGAAGTACCTCGTCAAATCCTTCCGCGATCTTGCCGGTACGGTTCAGACCGATGATTCTGGAAGGGCAGAATGCCCGGAGGCGCTTTGCAAACTGAGAGCCGATATCACCGGTACCGCAGATGACCACATTGGCATCATAGAGAGAACCGATCATCAGGTCGGAGCGGAATTCCCTGTTTTCCACAAACTGCTGATATTCCGGCATCCGCCGCATCAGCATCAGGGATACCATGATCATGTGTTCCGCGATGGTGATGCCGTAGGCGCCGGAGCCGTTGGTCAGAAGTACATTTTCCGGCAGGATACCGGGTACCATCAGCGGATCTACACCGGCAAAGTAGCTGGCAAACCACTTCAGGCCGGGTGCATTTTTTACAAGCTCCGGCGACTGGGAATTGGTGGGTGCAAACAGGATCTGGGTGCTGCCCAGATGAGGGATGGCGGCATCTGCATCGGGATAGAAAGATACAGTGCAATTCTGAGCCAGGGCAGCAGCGCGGATCTTTTCAATATGGCTGGCATCAAAGGCGGTGCCGACCACAGCAATTTCATAGGCCATAAAAGAAACCTCCTGTACATTTCTTTAACAATACCGAAAAAAAACCGATTCGTCAACAGATTTTCCGTTGACAGGCCGGAAGATACTTAGTATAATGGAGACAACACATGAGCGAATGCTCATATATAAAAATAAATGGAGGGAATCGCCCTGAAAAAGAAAATATATATCATGGAACATCTGGGCTGCGCCAACTGCGCTGCCAAGATGGAAGCAAAATTCAATGCCCATCCCGGCGTGAAGACGGCAACGATTACCTTCGCCACCAAACAGCTCCGGCTGACAGCGGAAGACCCCGACAGCCTGATTCCTGCCCTTCAGGAACTGGCCCGGACGGTGGAAGGGGATATTGTTATTGTTCCCAGAGAGAACCACAGTCATTGCGGCTGCGGCCATGATCACGATGACCATCACGAATGCGGCTGCGGTTATGATCATGCTGAACCGGAGAGCAAAGTGTACATCATGGAACATTTGGGCTGTGCCAACTGCGCTGCCAAGATGGAGGCGAAATTCAATGCCCATCCCGGCGTGAAGACGGCAACGATTACCTTCGCCACCAAACAGCTCCGGCTGACAGCGAAAGACCCTGACAGCCTGATTCCTGCCCTTCAGGAACTGGCCCGGACAGTAGAGGCGGATATTGTCATCGTCCCCCGGGAAGAACACCAGGAAAGCGGACATGATCACGCCCGGCATGGGGGCTGCGGTTGCGGCTGCGGCCATGGACATGAGGAGCACCATACCTGCACCTGCGACCATGACCATGAAAAGACAGAACAGGAGCCGGAAAAACCGGAGAAAATGCCGGAGAGAACAGTGCTGACCTACGGTGCGGTTCTCTTCGCGGCCGGTCTGGCCATGGACTGGTTTGGTGTGGAAGGAATGTCTTCAATCTGCTGTGTGATTGCCTATATCCTGCTGGGCAGGAAGATTCTGGCTACCGCGGCGAAAAACCTGGTAAAAGGCCATGTATTTGACGAAAATTTCCTGATGTCCGTTGCGACCCTGGGCGCTTTCCTCATCGGAGAAGCGCCGGAGGCGGTGGGCGTTATGCTGTTTTACCGGGTGGGTGAGTATTTTGAACACCGGGCAGTGGAGCGCAGCCGCAGCCAGATCATGGCGGCAGTGGATTTAAGACCGGAAACTGTCAATCTGCTGGTTCGGGGCAAAGTCCGTGTGGCACCGGCAGAGCGTGTGCTGCCCGGTGCGCTGGTGCTGGTTCGTCCCGGTGACCGGATCCCCCTGGACGGTACCGTAGTCAGCGGTGAAAGCCGGATCGATACCGCACCCATTACAGGTGAACCGGTACCGGTTCGGGTTACGGCGGGGGACAGTGTGATCTCCGGCTGCATCAATACCTCCGGTCAGCTGACGGTGAAGGTGGAAAAGCCTCTGGCAGAGTCCATGGTCACCAGGATTCTGGACAGTGTGGAAAATGCGGCTGCCAGCAAACCGAAAATTGACAGATTCATCACCCGGTTTGCCCGGATCTATACGCCTGTTGTGGTGCTCAGCGCAGCTGCCGTTGCAGTGATTCCTCCCCTGATTACCGGAAACTGGCACTACTGGGTCTATACGGCCCTGTCCTTTCTGGTCATGAGCTGTCCCTGCGCCCTGGTGCTCAGTGTGCCCCTGGCCTTCTTTGCGGGTATCGGCGTGGGCAGCAAAAAGGGAATCCTGTTCAAAGGCGGCCAGTCTATGGAGGCCATGGGAAATGTCAGAGCGGTGGTCATGGATAAAACCGGAACCCTGACCAGAGGTGATTTCGCTGTGCAGAAGGTAGCGGGCGACGAATCTCTGCTGCGCCTCTGCGCTTCCTGCGAACAGCAGTCTACCCATCCCATTGCCGTCAGTATTACGGCTGCAGCCCGACAGCAGGGACTGCAGCTGAAGACACCGGAAGTATTGGAGGAAATTCCGGGCCGCGGCATCCGGGCAGTTCTGGAAGGCAGGGAGATCCTTTGCGGCAGCCCGCGGCTGCTGGAGGAGAAGGGAATTGCCTTTGCACCTATAAATGAATCCGGAACCTTGGTTCTGGTGGCGGTGGAGGGCGTTTATATCGGCCATATCCAGATTTCGGATACCCTGAAGGAAGGCGCTGCAGATGCGGTCGGAAAACTGAAAAACAGCGGTTATCATACGGCAATGCTCACCGGTGACGGAGCGGAAACAGCAGAAACGGTGGCAGGTCAGCTGGGTCTGGACAGCGTTTATGCAGGGCTTCTGCCCCATGAAAAGCTGGAAAAGCTGCAGGCCATCCGCCGGAAAAACGGCGCGGTGATGTTTGTGGGCGACGGCATCAATGATGCTCCGGTGCTGGCCGGTGCCGATGTGGGCTGTGCCATGGGCAGCGGTGCCGATGCCGCTATTGAAGCGGCGGATGTGGTGTTTATGACCTCCGATGCCTCCGCGATCCCGGAATCCCTGGAAATCGCGAAGAAGACGCTGGCGGTTGCCTGGCAGAATGTTGTCTTTGCACTGGCGATCAAGGCAGCGGTCATGCTGCTGGGACTGTTCGGCTTTGCTTCCATGTGGCTGGCGGTGTTTGCGGACTCCGGCGTGGCTATGCTGTGCGTGCTGAATTCCATCAGAATGCTCTACAAAAAGTAAATATGCCAAAGAAAAGCGGCACGGATTTCTCCGTGCCGCTTTATTATTGTTCATTAGTCGTCGTTCTTTGCGTCAGCAATGATCTTGTCCTGATACTGCTTGGGCACTTCCTCGTAACGCTCAAAGGTCAGAGTGAAGGAACCACGGGCCTGGGTCATAGCACGCAGGTCGATGGCGTAGGTAGCCATCTCAGCCATGGGAACCTCAGCCTCAACGACAGTGTTGCCGGAGTTGTCGGGATTCATACCCATGACGCGGCCGCGGCGCTTGTTCAGGTCGCCGATGACATCGCCCATGTAGGCATCGGGAATGGTGACAGCCAGAGCGCCCACAGGCTCCAGCAGAGTGGGCATAGCCTTGGGCATAGCTTCCTTGTAAGCCAGGATGGCAGCCAGCTTAAATGCCATTTCGTTGGAGTCAACGGGGTGGTAGGAACCATCGTACAGGACAGCCTTCAGGCCGACCATGGGGTAACCGGCCAGGGGGCCCTTCAGGATTGCTTCCTGGATACCCTTTTCAACAGCGGGGTTGAAGTTCTTGGGAACGGCGCCGCCAACGACTTCCACGTCGAAGATCAGCTCGTCCTGCTCTTCCTGGGGAGAGAAGCGGACCCAAACGTCACCGAACTGGCCGGAACCGCCGGTCTGCTTCTTGTGACGACCGTGAGCCTCCACGGTCTTCTTGATCTTTTCACGGTAAGCGATCTTGGCGGGGAACAGCTCGGCGTCGACACCGAAGCGGCTCTTCAGCTTTGCAACCAGGACATCCAGCTGCTGATCGCCAGCGCCGGACAGAAC
>JAFZGL010000037.1 GCA_017555395.1 Oscillospiraceae bacterium
GACGATCTTTTCAATATCGGTGGCGCCGATGCCGGTGCATACAGCGTCATCAGCCATGCCGCCGTTGCCGGGGCAGGCGAAGATGGTTTCAACTTCGGGATTCTTCTTCAGGTAACGGATGATGGTGTGCTCACGGCCACCGCCGCCAACAACTAAAAGCTTCATATATTACTCCTAAAACAGGGAATTTTTGTGGTACTTAAAACGCACCGACAGGGGGCAGCCCATTTTGGACTGTCCCCTGAGGTAATATCTTAGTGGTGGAACAGACGCATGCCGGTGAAGGCCATGACGATACCGTTCTTGTCGCACTCTTCGATGACCAGGTCATCGCGGATGGAGCCGCCGGGCTCGGCGATGTACTTGACGCCGGAAGCGACACCGCGCTTGACGGAGTCGGCGAAGGGGAAGAATGCGTCGGAACCCAGAGCGACAGCATCGCGGGAATCCAGCCATGTGCGCTTCTCTTCAGCGGTCAGAGGCTCGGGACGCTCGGTGAAGTAGTTCTGCCAGATGCCCTCTGCGCAGACGTCCTCTTCGTTGCCGTTGATGTATCCGTCGATGACGTTGTCACGGCCGGGACGGCCCAGATCGGCACGGAAGGGCAGGTTCAGGGTCTTGGGATGCTGACGCAGGAACCAGGTATCGGCCTTGCCGCCAGCCAGACGCACACAGTGGACTCTGGACTGCTGGCCGGCACCGACACCGATGGCCTGGCCGTCGTAAGCGAAGCAGACAGAGTTGGACTGGGTGTACTTCAGGGTGATCAGGGAGACGATCAGGTCGATCTTTGCGGATTCGGGCAGCTCCTTGTTGGCGGTGACGATGTTCTCCAGCAGGTGCTCACCGATCTTGAAGTTGTTGCGGCCCTGCTGGAAGGTGATGCCGAAGATCTGCTTGGTCTCGGTCTCAGCGGGGACGTAGTTGGGGTCGATCTTGACGATGTTGTAGCCGCCCTTGCGCTTGGCCTTCAGGATGGCTAGAGCCTCGTCGGTGTAACCGGGAGCGATGACGCCGTCGGAGACTTCGGGAGCCAGCAGCTTTGCGGTCAGCTCATCGCAGACGTCGGACAGAGCGACCCAGTCACCGAAGGAGCACAGACGGTCAGCGCCGCGGGCGCGGACATAAGCGCAGGCCAGGGGATTCTCGTCCAGACCTTCCACGTCCTCAACGAAGCAGGCCTTCTTCAGTTCCAGGGGCAGCACCTTGCCGACAGCGGCGGAGGTGGGGGAGACGTGCTTGAAGGAGGTGGCGCAGGGCATGCCGGTGGCTTCCTTCAGCTCCTTGACCAGCTGCCAGGAGTTCAGAGCGTCCATGAAGTTGATGTAGCCGGGGCGGCCGTTCAGGATCTCGAAGGGCAGCTCGCTGCCGTCGACCATGTACAGGCAAGCGGGCTTCTGGTTGGGGTTGCAGCCGTACTTCAGTTCAAAGTTAGTCATTTTTCTGTAACTCCTTTATTAGCAGTGCTTGTTGATGATCCGCTGCTCGTATTCGCCGGTGGCGATGTCGGTGTAGCGGACAAACAGGGAGATCTTGTTGTTCTCGTCCAGGTTGGTCCACAGCTCTTCGGTGAAGGCATCGATGCAGCAGGGGATGGAGACCCGCTCGGGCTCGCCCTGGAAGGTGGGGATCACGGGGTTGCCGTCACAGACGTAGGTGTGCAGGAAGTGACCCAGACCGCAGGTTGCGGGGTACTCCCAGAAGAAGCGGGCGCAGGCATTGCCTTCGGGATCGGCAGCCTTCAGGATGGACATCTTGTAGGAGCCGTCCATGGCCTGGATGCCGGAGATTCTGGGGGTCCAGTTGGGACCGTCATCCTCGAACTGACGGGTACGCAGGGCAGCTTCCCAGCTTTCGCCCTTGGCCAGGAACTCCCAGATGGTATCGGTCTGGTCACCGTTGGTGACGATCAGGCCGCGGCCTGCCTCACGGACGGGATGATAGATGATCAGGTGGGGATCCTTCATCAGAGCGGGATCGTGAGCCTCAGTGCGGATGCCATCGGGCTCCTGGATGAAGACGCGGTTGCGGGAGTTGACAGAGCGGCCCATGATGAAGTAGGCAGCCACAGCCTTCTTGCCGTCGGCAGTGACACCCAGAACGATGCCGCGGCCGGGATAGGTATTGCCGTCCAGGCGCTCGGCCATGGACTTGATCTCGTAAACATTCATCGGATTGTCCTCCAAAAATTTTATTGGGAAATCACGGAAATTACATGGATGCACAGACCTTTTCAGCGGCCTCGGGCAGCAGGATCCATTCGGCCTGCTCCATGACCCGGCGCTGCAGGATCTCGGGGGTGTCGCCTTCTTCAATGTAAACGGCCTTCTGGGCGATGATCTCACCGCCGTCAGGGATCTCATTGACGAAGTGGACGGTGGCGCCGGTAACTTTCACACCGTAGTCCAGGGCTGCCTGATGAACCCGCAGGCCGTAATAGCCTTCGCCGCAGAAGCAGGGGATCAGAGCGGGGTGGACGTTGATGATTCGCTTGGGCCACTTGGAAGTGAAGTTTTCACTGAGGATGCACATGAAACCGGCCAGGATGATCAGGTCGGTGCCGTTGCGCTCCAGAACAGCCTGCAGCTCTGCTTCAAAGGCAGCCTGGGAACCCAGCTCCTTCCTGTTGATGCAGGCGGCGGGAACGCCGAAGTTCCGGGCCCGCTCCAGAGCGTAGGCGTTGGGGTTGTTGGAGACCACCATGGCGATCTCACCGTGGGGGATCTTGCCGGCCTCTTCGGCCTCCAGCAGAGCCTGCAGATTGGTGCCGCCGCCGGAAACCAGAACCGCGATTCTCTTCTTCATTACAGGATCACCTTTTCGCTGTCGTGGGCGATGATCTCGCCGATGACGTAAGCGTCGATGCCGTTGTCCTTCAGAATGTTCAGGGACAGCTCGACCTCGGCTGCGGGAACCACGATGCTCATGCCGACACCCATGTTGTAGGTGTTGAACATGTCACGCTCGGGAACGTTGCCCCACTTGGCGATCAGGTCGAAGATGGGCAGGACCTTGACAGCGGACTTGTCAATCTTGGCGCACAGACCGTTGGGGATGGAACGGGGAATGTTCTCGTAGAAGCCGCCGCCGGTGATGTGGCTGATGCCCTTGACGTTGACCTTTTCCAGCAGAGCCAGAACAGGCTTGACGTAGATCTTGGTGGGAACCAGCAGAGCCTCGGCAATGGTCTTGCCGCCCAGCTCTTCCCGGGCAACATACAGCTCGGGGTTGTTGTTGTCGATGTCGAAAACCTTGCGGCACAGGGAGAAGCCGTTGGAGTGGATACCGGTGGAGGGCAGGGCGATGACAACGTCGCCTGCTTCCATCTTGGTGTTGTCCAGGATCTTCTTCTTGTCCACGATGCCGACAGCGAAGCCGGCCAAGTCGTACTCGTCCACGGGCATCAGACCGGGATGTTCAGCGGTTTCGCCGCCGATCAGGGCAGCACCGGACTGAACACAGCCTTCAGCAACGCCGCCGACGATGGTGGCGATCTTTTCGGGGATGTTCTTGCCGCAGGCGATGTAGTCCAGGAAGAACAGGGGCTTTGCACCCACGCAGATAATATCGTTGACGCACATGGCAACGGCATCGATACCGATGGTGTCATGCTTGTCCATCAGCATGGCCAGCTTGACCTTGGTGCCGCAGCCGTCAGTGCCGGAGACCAGAACGGGCTCCTCCATGCCGGCGAAGCTGCCCAGGCCGAAGCAGCCGCCGAAGCCGCCCACATCATCCAGGCAGCCTTCGTTGCGGGTACGGGCAACATGCTTCTTCATCAGCTCCACGGCGCGGTAGCCGGCAGTGATGTCAACACCGGCAGCTGCGTAGCTGGCGGAGAAAGAATTCTTGTGATCCATGATTATGTAGCTCCTTTGCAGAAGTTATAGTTTTTTATAATGCGGAATTCAGAATTCAGAATGCAGAATGTAGAATAAAGGAAGATAATTCTGCATCCGGCATTCAACATTTGCGAAGCATTACTCTTCGCCGGTCCAGCAGTAGGTGCAGACCTTGCTGCGGTCCAGACCGATGGCTTCCAGCAGGCCGTCCAGAGTCTGATAGCCCAGGGAGTCGAAACCCATTTCTTCACAGATGGCCTTCAGCAGGCACTGACCGCGCTCGGTTTTGGCATCGGCGTATTCGGAAGCATGCTGCTGGCCGATTTCACCTTCCAGACGCTGGATGGTCTTGCGGGTCAGCAGTTCCATCTGGGAGTTGGAGCTGGAGAAATTTAAGTACTTGCAGCTGTACATGATGGGGGGGCAGGCGGAGCGCATATGCACTTCCTTGGCGCCGTTCTTGTACAGGAAGTCCACAGTTTCCCGCAGCTGGGTGCCGCGGACGATGGAGTCGTCGATCAGCATCAGCTTCTGGCCTTCAATCAGTTCGGGCACGGGGATCTGCTTCATTTCAGCAACAACGTTGCGCATCTCCTGGTTGGAGGGCATGAAGGACCGGGCCCAGGTGGGGGTATACTTGACGAAAGGACGGGCAAAGAACTTGTGGGAATAGTTGGCATAGCCGATGGCGTGGGGCAGACCGGAATCGGGCACGCCGGCAATGTAATCCACATCGGGCATAGTGCCGTTTGCTTCTTCATTCCGGGCCATGATCTCGCCGTTGTGGCAGCGCATGACTTCCACATTGCGGCCTTCGTAGTTGGAGTTGGGATAACCGTAGTAGCTCCACAGGAAAGCGCAGATCTTCATCTTGTCGCCGGGAGTAGCCAGCTGCTCGTAGCTGTCAGCGGTGATCTTTACGATTTCGCCGGGACCTAAGTTGTAGCAGGTCTGATAACCCAGCTTCTGGCAGGCAAAGGACTCCATGGAGACACAGTGACCGTCATCACTCTTGCCCAGCACGATGGGCAGACGACCCAGCTTGTCGCGGGCAGCAATGATGCCGTCATTGGTCAGAAGCAGAATGGTGCAGGAGCCTTCAATCACCTCCTGGGCGTACTTGATGCCATCCACCAGATTGTCGCAGCGGTTGATCAGAGCGGCTACCAGTTCGGCGGAGTTGACCTTGCCGTTGGACTGGGACATGAAGTAATGGCCGGGGCCGGAGAAGGTATCTTCCACAATCTTATCGCTGTTGGAGATCAGGCCGACAATGGAGATGGCAAAGATACCCAGATGGCTGCGGACCAGCAGGGGCTGGGGATCGGTATCGGAGATGCAGCCAAGGCCGGCAGTGCCGTTCATCTTGACCAGATCACCCTCAAATTTGGTGCGGAAAGGGGTGTTTTCAATGTTGTGGATCTGACGCTGGAAGCCCTTTTCTTCATCGAAGAATGCCAGGCCGCCCCGCTTGGTGCCCAGATGGGAATGGTAATCCGTACCAAAGAAAACATCATATTTGCAGTTTTTACGGGATACAGCCCCGAAGAAACCACCCATAATTCAATTTCCTCCTTGTAATAATGGAAGCTATAAACAGACCAATCAGGGGCGGCAGGGATTGCCGCCCCCGATGAAGGTCACTTAAGCGAAGAACAGACCGTTCAGGGTCATGGGATCGATGTATTCGCCGTCCTTGTAAACACGCATGTTGCCGGAAGCGACTTCGTCGATCAGCATAACGTTGCCGTCAGCATCGTAGCCGAATTCGAACTTGATGTCGTACAGCTCCAGGCCCTTGGCAGCCAGGTCGTCAGCAACGATCTTGGTGATTGCCTGAGTCTGAGCCTTCAGGGAGTCGTACTGCTCGGAGGTCATGACACCCAGATCGACCAGGCCGTCCTTGGTGACCAGGGGATCACCCAGAGCGTCGTTCTTGAAGGTGGTCTCTACGTAGTAGGGCAGATCCTGACCCAGGGTGCAGTACTGGTTGTAGCGGCGGAAGAAGGAACCCACAGCCTTGCGGCGGCAGATGACTTCCAGACCCTGGCCGAAGACCTTTGCGGGCAGAACTTCCATGGTGGTGTTTGCCAGGTCAGCATTGACATAGTGGGTGCGGATGCCGGCGGCATTGATCTTCTCGAAGTAGTAGATGGACATACGCAGATTCACGTCGCCCACGCCTTCGATGGTCAGGCCGACGGAGTTTTCACCGGGATCGAAGACACCATCCTTGCCGGTGCAGTCATCCTTGAACAGCAGCAGGCAGTTGCCGTTGGGCAGCTTGTAAACGTTCTTGGTCTTGCCGGTGTACAGCAGTTCGAGATTTTCCATAATTTAGTACCTCTTTCTGAATGTGAGTGTGAATGTTTTTATGTGAATGGGATTACTTACTTGTTCAGTTCTTCCTGCAGAGCAGCGTCCTTTTTCAGAACAGCGGCAGCATCGGATGCGCGCTTGGCATCCAGACGGGCAGCCAGTTCTTCATCGGCGACAGCCAGGATCTGAGCAGCCAGCAGAGCGGCATTGACACCGCCGTTGACAGCCACGGTGGCCACAGGAATGCCGGAGGGCATCATCACAGTGGACAGCAGGGCATCCATACCGTCAAAGCAGGGACCCTTGCAGGGCAGGCCGATGACGGGCAGGGTGGTATTGGCGGCGATGGCGCCGGCCAGGTGGGCAGCCATACCGGCTGCGGCGATCATGACACCGATGCCGTTCTTCCGGGCGTTCAGTGCGAAATCGCGGGCTTCCTCGGGGGTGCGGTGAGCGGAGTAAACATGGCACTCAAAGGGAATTTCCAGAGAGGCCAGGGTGTCCATGGTCTTGCGCAGGATCGGCAGATCACTGTCGCTGCCCATGACGATGCCAACTTTTTTCATGTGTAACCTCCTAAAAATAGAAAACAAAAAAGGGCGCACTAATCCCTGACAGGAAAGTGTGCCCAGACGGACGGCTAAAAAAACGCCCTTACTCCGTGTGGTACTCCACTGATCCGTCAGTCATAAGGGTTTTCAAAAATTATAAATTAATTATAACATTTCCTAAGAAATAGTCAATTCGCAAGTCTACAATTTCTGAATATTTTTGACCCGCAGCCATGTGTATCTTGACAGTGGCGCAGAAAAACGCCCTGAAAGCGATAAACTTTCAGGGCATTTGTGTAAATCTTACTTAAAGAAGTTGTACAGGCCGTAAACGAAGATGAAGGTGATGATGACAGGAACAACCCAGGTCATGTACCAGCGCATCCATCCCTGAACCTTCAGACCGCTTCCGGTGTTGGCTTCAGCAGTATAGTTCTTCCAGCCCCAGCCATAACGGCAGACACAGAAGATGGCAAACACCAGAGAACCCACAGGCAGCAGGATATTGCTGACCAGGAAGTCTTCGAAGTCCATAATGCTCAGGCCCAGGATCTGTACATGGCTCAGGACGGTGAAGCCCAGCACACAGGGCATGCACAGCACCATCAGGCAGATGCCACAGATCCAGCTGGCCTTCTTGCGTTCCCAGTTGGTCAGGTCACGGACGCAGGCCACGATGTTCTCAAACACGGCAAAGACAGTGGACAGGGCGGCGAAGGACATGAACAGGAAGAACAGGCAGCCCCACAGGCGGCCGCCGGCCATGTTGTTGAAGATATTGGGCAGGGTAATGAAGACCAGCGGGGGACCGGCTTCGGCCTGGACGCCAAAGGCAGAGCAGGCAGGGAAGATGATGAGGCCGGCGGTCAGTGCCACAAAGGTATCCAGACAAATGACATTGACGGCTTCGCCCATCAGGCTGCGGTCCTTCTTCAGATAGCTGCCGAAGATGGCCATGGAACCGATGCCCAGAGACAGGGAGAAGAAGGACTGGTTCATGGCGGCAACGATCACATTGCCCAGACCGATTTCAGCAACAGCAGCAGGATTGGGCTTCAGATAGAAACTCAGACCCTCTGCGGCACCGTCCAGCAGGCAGCTATTGATGGCCAGAACCACCATGATGCTCAGCAGTGCCAGCATCATCCACTTGGTGACCCGCTCCAGACCGCCCTGCAGACTGAAAGAGCAGACAATGGTAGCCAATGCAACGGTGGCAATGGTGTAGAAAACCATGGCGCCGGTATTCTGAGTCATGGCACCAAACATATTGCCTACAGCAGCGGCATCCAGACCGGCAAATTTACCGGCAGCGGTATCCATGCAGTACTGGATCATCCAGCCGGCGATGGTGCAGTAGCACATCAGCAGGATGATGTTGCCGGCCATGGCCAGATAACCGTGGATATGCCACTTGGAACCCTTGGGCTCCAGTTCCTGATACATCTTGACAGGGCTCTTCTGAGCACCGCGGCCCATGGCAAATTCCATGGACATGACAGGAAGACCCAGCAGGATCAGGCATGCAATATAAACCAGAACGAAGATGGCACCGCCGTTCTGACCGGTGATGTAGGGGAATTTCCAGACATTGCCGATGCCGATGGCACAGCCGGCACTCAGCAGGATGAAGCCCAGACGGCTTCCTAATTTTTCACGTTCCATTTTTTCCTCCAAAATAACGAAAGTGGTATGATTATACACCTGAGAAATACAGATGTCAATGGCGGATGGAGGGGAAAAGAAAGAAATCCGCAGGATTTCCTGCGGATTTTTATACGGAAAAAGAATAAAACGGATGCTGACGGGTTATCTGAATAACCTGCCGGCCAATCCCCGCCGCGTCATGGTCAGATACAGGACACTGCCCAGGGTCAGCAGTACCGCCAGCTCGCCCGCGGCAACGCACATGGCATTGAACCAGAATCCGCCGCCGATGTAGGCGGTCAGTTCCCAGCCGACCAGCACCGCGTTGGTCAGCGCCGGCATCAGCAGTCCCCAGAGGGGAAGACCACGGACGGTCATTTTTCTTGTGAGCCACATACCTCTGGCGGCCAGCCAGGTGGCCAGAGTGCCCACGGCAAAATCCAGGGGAAGGGCCGCGGCGAAGGTCATATTGAACAGCAGACAGCCCACCGCGAGACCGGGAATCGCTGCCGGTGTAAAGAATGCCAGCACACAGAGTGCTTCACTCAGGCGCATCTGGATAGCCCAGGTGGCGCTGCCGGGCAGCAGCAGATTCTGCATGTGGGTCAGTACGGCATATAGTGCGGCGATGATGGCGGCATGAGCCAGGTGACGGGAGCGCTGCTTCATTGCAAAAATCTCCTTACAGCAAAAAATGGGCGCAGCACGCACCCACCCAAATAAAAAATGAGCGCATTGCGCCCATCGGAATCCCTAGTTTTGTTTACCGACAGGATGGTCACGAACTGTCCTATGAAGTTGGGTGTATTATACCGGATATCTTCCGAAATGTCA
>JAFZGL010000038.1 GCA_017555395.1 Oscillospiraceae bacterium
AACCACTCCAGCTCGGTGCCGGGCTGGCAGAAGAACTCCAGCTCCATCTGCTCGAACTCACGGGTACGGAAGGTGAAGTTACCGGGGCTGATCTCGTTACGGAAGGACTTACCGATCTGGCAGACACCGAAGGGCAACTTGCGGCGGGTGGAACGCTGAACGTTCTGGAAATTGACGAAAATACCCTGAGCGGTCTCGGGACGCAGGTAAACGACGTTCTTGGCATCCTCGGTAACACCCTGGAAGGTCTTGAACATCAGGTTGAACTTACGGATGTCGGTCCAGTTGAAGGAGCCGCAGGTGGGGCAGCCGATGTGATGCTCGTTGATGAAAGCAACCATGTCGTCCTGGCTCATGGCGTCGACGCTGTGGCCCAGGTCGAAGTTGTTTTCCTTGCACCAGTCTTCGATGACCTTGTCAGCGCGGAAACGCTCCTTGCAGTCCTTGCAGTCCATCAGGGGGTCAGAGAAACCGCCGACGTGACCGGATGCCACCCAGGTCTGGGGGTTCATCAGGATGGCAGCGTCCATACCGACGTTGTAGGGGTTCTCCTGAACGAACTTCTTCCACCATGCCTTCTTGACGTTGTTCTTCAGCTCAACGCCCAGAGGACCGTAGTCCCAGGTGTTGGCGAGACCGCCGTAGATTTCGGAACCGGGGAAGATGAAACCGCGGTTCTTGCACAGGTTGGAAATTTGGTCCATGGTCTTGTCGATGTTTTTCATTTTATTTCCTCCAATTTCTCATTGGTAATTGATGTGTTTGAGAGGTGTATTTCGATATTGGATTATCATTATAACATAGAAATAATGGAAATCAAGGTATTTATAATTTTTGCTGATACTTTTGCCCTTTTCAACAATTAAAAGCGGAATTCCTCGCCCAAATCAGCAATCATGCACTCATAAATACGGTCCGAAAGCTCCGCGGTGGAAAGACCTTTGGTTTCCACGGGTGGAATAACGTCCACCAGATGGAACTCCACGTCGGTTTTTTTCAGTTTTGCCAGGTTCTTAAAAATGGGCCGGGTGTTCTGAATGGTGCACACAACGATGGGCACATTGGTCTTCTGGGCGATCTTGAAAACGCCGGCCCGGAAGGGATGCAGCTTTCCGTCCTTGCTGGTGTATCCTTCGGGGAAAACACACAGGGAGCACTTGTCCTCTTTCAGCAGGGAGATGCACTTGAGGATGGTCTTCAGGGCGGCCCGGTCATTTTCCCGGTCGATGGGCTGGCACAGAATCTTGTGCATGATGGGGGCCACAATGGGGAGTTTCTGGTTTTCCTGCTTGGTGACAAAGGCCAGCTGGCTGTTTTTGAAGCAGTGGAGCACGATGCCGGGATCAGCGATGAACAGATGGTTGCACACCAGCAGGAACCGGCCGTCCTTCGGGGTGTTTTCCAGACCCTTTGTGTGGAGCCGGACACCCACCAGGGTGATCAGGGCTTCGATATAGGGGTGCATCAGGCGGCGGTAGAAGTTGCTGTCCTCTTCCTGGGGAACGGACATGTCTACCCGGGCGCAGCAGATCCACAAAAAGCCCACTGCCAGCAGCACGCCCAGCACAAAGAAACCGGCAAAAAGGACCGGCAGAAGCCACAGTGCCGCATTGGTACAGACAAACAGAATCACCGACAGAAGCAGGGAGATTCCGGTGATACATTTCAGAAGCACAAAATTTCCTCCAAAATAAGAATATAGCCATATTATACCTTCTTATTCCGGAATAAACAATTCAGAAATGTCCACAAAGACTGCTCATCTCCTGCCCTCTCTCTTTGGCGAAAGAGAGATAAGAGGGACGATTATTTAGCCTCTATTTTTCCGTCAGGGGGTGGAAATCAGTCCGAAGGACTGGTATAATATAAAATCGGAAAGAAAGACACAGAAAGGAATATCCTCTATGGGACTCAGCGCATCCGCCCCCTGGCGCGCCTATTACGGCAGTACACCTGCCTCTCTTGATTATCCGCACCTGACCATGTATCAGATGCTCTCCCAGACCGCGGCAAAATATCCCAAGCAGACTGCCTACATCTTTATGGGTAAGAAGACCAGCTATTCAGAATTCATGAAGCGGATCGAGGATGCCGCCAAGGGACTTGTGAAGCTGGGCATCGGCAAAGGTGACCGGGTCACCGTCTGCATGGCCAATACCCCTCAGGCCCTGGACTGCTTTTATGCCCTGAACCGGATCGGTGCCATTCCCAACATGATCCATCCCCTGTCCGCGGCAAAAGAGATCGCCTTCTACTTGAATTTCTCCAAATCCAAGGCCATCCTGACCCTGGATCAGTTCTATTATAAGGTAGCAGAAATCCTTCCGGAACTGGAAAATCCCACCGAGATCCTGATCGCCAAGGTGGCGGACGAGCTGCCCCTTCCCTTAAATGCCCTGTATCCCATGACCAAGGGCGCAAGAGCCGTCAAAAAACTCCCCAAAACCGGCTATACCCTGTGGTACGATATGGTGAAGGCGGGCAAGGATACGGTTCTGCCGCCCCATGACGGAAAATTTGACGACTGCGGCGCCATCCTCTATTCCGGCGGCACCACCGGCACCACCAAGGGCATCATGCTTTCCAATCTGAATTTCAATGCCCTGGGTCTGCAGACCATTGCCGCCTCCGGCTATGGTGAAATCGCCGGCATGAAAATGCTGTCGGTCATGCCGGTCTTCCACGGCTTCGGCCTGGGCATCGGCATCCATACCGCCCTCATCGGCGGCGCCACCTGCATCCTGATCCCCCAGTTCAGCGTCAAGACCTATGCTGAAACACTGGTGAAGCAGAAGCCCAATCTGATCCCCGGCGTTCCCACCCTGTTTGAAGCATTGCTCCGGGCGGAAAATCTGGAGGGACAGGATCTCAGCTTCCTGAAGGGCATCTTCTCCGGCGGAGACAACCTGAGTCCCGAACTGAAAAAGAAAGTGGATGCGTTCCTGCGGGATCATAACTGCTCCGAGCAGATCCGGGAGGGCTACGGCACCACCGAGTGCGTCACCGCCTCCTGCCTGACCCCCAAGGACTATGCCCGCAGCGGCTCCATCGGCGTGCCCTTCCCGGATACTTATTATAAGGTAGTCACCCCCGGAACCACGGAGGAAGTGACCGCCAATACCGAAGGCGAGATCTGTATCTCCGGACCCACCGTTATGATGGGCTATATGGACAACCCGGAGGAGACCGCCCATACCCTGCGCCGCCATTACGACGGCCGGATCTGGCTCCATACCGGCGACCTGGGTCATATGGATCAGGACGGTTTCGTCTACTTCCGTCAGCGCATGAAGCGGATGATCATTACCTCCGGCTACAATGTGTATCCGTCCCAGCTGGAGAACATCATCGACGGCCACGAGAAAGTTCTGCTCAGCTGTGTCATCGGCGTGAAGGATACCTATCGGGGTCAGCGGATCAAGGCCTATGTGGTGCCCATGCCCGGCGTGGAACCCACGGAAGAACTGAAGGCCGAACTCCTCGACTACTGCAGCGGCCACATCGCCAAGTACGCCATGCCCCGGGAACTGGAGTTCCGCACCGAGCTGCCCAAGACCCTGGTGGGCAAGGTGGCTTACCGGGTGCTGGAGGAAGAGGCCAACAGCGCGGCTGCCCTGTAATTATCTATTTTTCATCTCCCGGGAGGGAACGTTATGAACCTGATTTCCAAGAAAAAAATCCTTGTGACAGCCCTGGGTGTCATTGCCCTGGGTCTGCATCTGGGTATGAGCCTGTGGGGCACCGATGAAAAGGGCCTGCTGATCTTCATGCATCCGCTGGCAATGATGCTGGCTGCCGTCACGGCCATCGCCTGCCTGACGGCGGTTCTGCCCCTGCGCAGAAATGCTGGTTCCGATGCCTACGGGGACAACTTTGCCCCCTCTGCCGGCGCAGCCATCGGCTGCTTTGCCCTGGCAGGCGGCATCACTGTGACCGTGGTCTCCGGCTTCGGCACCTGGGCACGGATGGAGCAGATCAGCAATGTGCTGGGCATTCTGACGATCCCCGCCCTGATCGCGGCGGGTCTGATCCGGTTTTCCGGCAAACAGCCCAGAGTGCCGGTTCACGGACTGGTCTGCCTGTATCTGATGCTGCACACGGTCAGCCACTATCAGATCTGGAGCAGCCAGCCCCAGTGGCTGAACTGGCTCTTCCCCATGGCAGCATCCGTGCTGCTGACCCTGTTTTCCTATCAGCAGGCGGCCTTCGATGTGAATCTGGGAAGCCGCCGCACCCAGCAGCTCACCGGACTGACAGCCGCCTTCTTCTGCATCGGCGCCATTGCCCGGGAAAGCAGCATGCTCTATCTGGGCGGCGCAGTCTGGGCGCTGACCAATCTGATCCCGAAGGACGATGACCATGCAGCTGCCTGATTCGATTCTCACCTGTATCCGTGCTCTGGAAGAAGCCGGATTTCAGGCCTATGTGGTGGGCGGCTGTGTCCGGGATGCCTGCCTGGGACTTGCGCCCCACGACTATGATATGTGTACCTCTGCCCTACCGGAGGAAACCGAGGCGGTGTTTGCCGGTTACCGGCTGGTGCTGGCGGGAAAGAAGCACGGTACTGTGGGCGTTGTCATGGATGGGGAAGTGGTGGAGATCACCACCTTCCGGACGGAAGGCGATTATCTGGACAACCGGCATCCGGAATGGGTGGAATTTGTCACCGATATTGAAAAAGACCTGGCACGGCGGGATTTTACCGTCAACGCCATGGCCTATTCTCCCACCAGAGGCTTTGCCGATCCCTTCGGCGGCCGGGAGGATCTGAAAAACGGGATCCTCCGTGCCGTGGGTGATCCTGCAAAGCGGTTTCAGGAGGACTCCCTGCGGATTTTAAGAGGCGTCCGGTTTGCGGTCCGGTTCGGGTTTGCGGTGGAGGAGAATACCCTGGCCGCCATGGATTCCCAGGCGCATCTCATGGACAATCTGGCCCGGGAACGGGTCTATGACGAGTTATGTAAACTGCTTCCCCGTATGAAGGCTACAGATCTGCTGGAATTTGCCCCGGTGCTGTGCCGGGTGATTCCGGAACTGAAGCCCATGGTGGGATATGACCAGAAAAACCGCCATCATATCCACGATCTTTACACTCATACTGCTCTGGTGGTGCACCATTGCCCCAATGATCTGGCTCTCCGGTGGGCGGCACTGCTCCATGACATCGGAAAGCCCCAGGTCATGATCCTGGGGGAAGACGGTCAGGCTCACTATCACGGCCATGCCGCCGTCAGCGCCGAGATGGCGGACGGCGTGCTCCGCCGGCTGAAAGCCCCCACTGCCCTGCGGGAGCAGGTGGTTACCCTCATTGCCAAACACATGATGCTGCCCCAGCCGGAGAAAAAATACCTGCGCCGCCATCTTGGCAAGCTGGGCGCAGAAACCATGGAAAACCTGCTGACCCTCCAGGAGGCGGATACCCACGCCACCGGAACTACCCATGATATGGAACTGACCCTATTTTCCAATGTCCGCGCCATTCTTTCTGAAATTCAGGCGGAGAATACCTGCCTTGCCCTGAAAGATCTGGCGCTGAACGGACATGATCTCATGGCGCTGGGCTATCAGGGCAAGGCCATCGGCCTGGAACTGAACCGGCTTTTGAATCTGGTTCTGGAGGAACAGTGCGAAAATACCAGGGAAGCTCTGACCGCTGCCCTGGAGAAGGAGACTTAATGATGAACATTGCCATTGTCACCGGTGCCAGCTCCGGCATGGGCCGGGAATTTGTCCGACAACTCCACAGCTATGCAAAGGCAGACGAGATCTGGGCCATTGCCCGGCGGCAGGATGCTCTGGAGGAACTGAAGAGCGAATCCCCCGTC
>JAFZGL010000039.1 GCA_017555395.1 Oscillospiraceae bacterium
CCGTTAACGCGTTTTGAGTCGTCATGATTCTCTGATCCCAAAAACGGGGCCCCCGCAAAAGCGGATGGCCTTTGTGGGGAAGAGGAAATGCCAAGCTACTGGCGGAATTTCCTGCTTGCAGGAAATGGAGCGGTGGGGCTTGTGCGTTGACGAGAAACAAGGTGGTACCGCGTCAATTTGTAAAATTGCCGCCCTTGGAGAAATCCGGGGGCGGCTTTCTATTTTCAGGAGGTAAGAAAATTATGTGCGAAAAGTGCAAGGGTAATTACTACATTACCACTCCCATCTACTATCCTTCCGCCAAGCTGCACATCGGCCATGCCTACTGCACCGTGGCAACCGATGCCATGGCCCGCTACAAGCGTCTGCAGGGCTACAACGTCAAGTTCCTGACCGGCACTGACGAGCATGGCCAGAAGATCGAGGACAAGGCAAAGGAAGCCGGCGTCACTCCCCAGCAGTATGTGGATGACATCGTTCTGGGTGAAGGCGGTGTTCTGGATCTGTGGAAGCTGATGAACATTTCCTATGACCGGTTCATCCGCACCACCGATGACTACCATGTGGCAGCCATCCAGAAGATCTTCAAGAAGATGTATGACAACGGCGATATCTACAAGGGCGCCTACAAGGGCAAGTACTGCAAGCCCTGTGAGTCCTTCTGGACCGAGAGCCAACTGAAGGACGGCAAGTGCCCCGACTGCGGCCGTGAAGTCATGGATGCCGAGGAAGAGGCTTACTTCTTCCGTCTGAGCAAGTATGCTGACCGGATCCAGGATCTGCTGGAGAACACCGACTTCCTGGAGCCCAGAAGCCGTGTTCATGAAATGGTCAACAACTTCATCAAGCCCGGTCTGGAAGATCTGTGTGTCTCCCGTACCAGCTTTACCTGGGGTGTTCCCGTGGACTTCGACCCCGGCCATGTTGTCTATGTCTGGATCGACGCTCTGTTCAACTACATGACCGCTCTGGGCTTTGAGAACGACAAGTATAATGATGTGAATGAATTCTGGCCTGCCGATGTCCACTTCGTGGGCAAGGAGATCGTCCGCTTCCATTCCATCATCTGGCCCGCCATGCTGATGAGCCTGGGTCTGCCCCTGCCCAAGAAGGTCTACGGCCACGGCTGGCTGCTGCTGGACGGCGGCAAGATGAGTAAGTCCAAGGGCAATGTGGTGGATCCCTACATTCTGTCCGAGCGCTTCGGTGTGGATGCCCTGCGTTTCTTCCTGCTGCGTTCCTTCCCCTTCGGCTCCGACGGCAATTTCTCCAATGAGATCCTGATCAACACCATCAATGTGGATCTGGCCAACGACCTGGGCAACCTGGTGTCCCGTACCGTAGCCATGGCTCAGAAGTACTTCGGCGAAAAGCTGCCCGCTGAGCAGACCGAGAATCCCGAGATGGATGCCGAGCTGGTCGGCATGGTCTCCGGTCTGCGGGATAAGTACGAAGAGCACATGGAGAAGTTTGCGTTCCAGAATGCACTGGCTGAGATCTTCAAGGTCATCTCCCGTGCCAACAAGTATATCGACGAGAATATGCCCTGGGCACTGGCCAAGGACGAGGCACAGAAGCCCCGTCTGGCAAAGGTTCTGTATAATCTGCTGGAGACTGTCCGTATCTGTGCCGGTCTGCTGACCCCCTTCATGCCTGCCACCGCTGAGGAGATCTCCAAGCGTCTGGGCGGCGCTGCCATGGACTGGGACAGCCTGAATGTCTACGGTGCCCTGAATGCAGAGGTCGCCTGTGTTGCAGGTCCTGCCCTGTTCCCCAGAATTGACATGGAGAAGGAACTGGCTGCGCTGGAAGAGCTGAACAAGCCTGCCAAGCCCGCTCTGGAAATCGAACCCTACAGCGAGGAGAAGGTTGATTTCGAGACCTTCTGCAAGTCTGACTTCCGCGCCGTGAAGGTCAAGGACTGCAAGAATGTGAAGAAGTCCGACAAGCTGCTGCAGTTCACTCTGGATGACGGCACCGGCACCGACCGCCAGATCCTCTCCGGCATTGCCAAGTTCTATAAGCCTGAGGAACTGATCGGCAAGACCTTGGTGGCCATCACCAACCTGCCTCCCAGAAAGATGATGGGCAGAGAGTCCTGCGGTATGCTGATCTCCGCTGTCCACACCGAGAATGGTGAGGAAAAGCTGAACCTGCTGATGGTTTCCGACGCCATCCCCGCCGGCGCAAAGCTTTGCTAAGCCGGGATGCCCCGGCAGGCAATTCGAGCTTTTGGTGCGGCGGTCATCGTTACACCATTGGGTACCGACCGGTTCGGAAGTGCCTCAAGTGTTAAAAAAGAAGCCCTGCGGAATGCTCCGCAGGGCTTTTTGCTGTATGCTATTTTTCGTCCAGGGCGGCTCTGGCGGCCCGGACGGCATCAGGATCGGTCTGCTGGATGTGCCATTCATCAAGACCCGGCAGTCCCATGGGGACACCCTCCCGGCGGAAACCCATGGCGCTTTCCAGTTCGGTTTTGCAGCTGGCGTGGAAGGCCCGGGAACCGGGAACAGTGCTTCGGAAATGGCGGATGACGGAGGCATTCACACCGGCGCCGATGAGTACCTCGGGGCCATGTTCACTGTCACGCAGAGTAATCAGCTGCTCAATGACAGGTTGTCCTGCTTTGCAGCTGGAAGCAGCACCGGAGGTCAGCACCGTATCGATGCCCAGCGCGGCAGCCTGGCGGTAGGTATCCAGAGGATCCCGGGAAACATCGATGCAGCGGTGCAGTGTGATGCCGCAGCCTGCGCAGGCATCCACCAGAGGCTGCATGGCAGCGGTATCCAGATCACCGTCAGCAGTGAGACAGCCGATGACAAAACCGTCGGCACCGGCAGTTTTCAGGGACAGAATCTGCCGGCGCATCAGCTCCAGCTCTTCGGCGGTATAGAGAAAATCGCCGGGGCGCGGGCGCATCAGGCACCGAATCTTGATGTCGGATTCTTCCCGGATCTGGCGAAGCAATCCTTCATAGGGAGTCAGGCCGCCGGCCAGCAGGGCGCTGCACAGCTCCAGGCGGTCAGCGCCGCCGGCAATGGCAGCCCGGGCGGAGGCCAGGGAATCTACACAGATTTCCAGAAGTTTTGCCATAAAAATCTCCTTTAGCGCACTTTTTTGCCGTTGAGAATGGCTTCTGTCAGGGTGTCGCCGGAATAGCGAAGGGTCAGCAGGAAGAAAGGCTCCTCCTGCCACAGCAGATCCAGGAAGATCTGGTCGCCTTCCCATTTGGGCAGATCGTTGAGGAATTCCCGGCTGACCCACTGCAGGTCGCCTTCGTCGCATTCCTTCAGATCGCCTTCAAAGCCGTCGGCAGTGAACAGGTACATGTATTCCCCTTCGCAGCAGTCGTTCAGGAAGGTGACGATGCCCCGGCAGCACCAGGACGTAAGGGTCAGACCGGTCTCCTCCATGGCTTCCCGAAGGAGGCAGGCATCGGGACTTTCTTCGTCCTCGAACTTTCCGCCGATGCCGATCCACTTATCCTTGTTGATGTCGTTTTTCTTTTTGACCCGGTGGAGCATGAGAACATCGTTTCCCCGGAGAATGTAACACAGGGTGGAATTGATCATATCAGTTCACCTGCTTTACCAGCTGAATGGCATGGTGGAGATTTTCCGCATAGACTTCCCAGTGTCCTTCTTCCCGTTCGCCGTCCAGAGTCCAGGGCATGCTGGAATCCGCCAGGATCCGCACCTTTCGGGCAGAGCGGAAGGTGACCATGGCGCAGTTGCTGTAATCCTGGGTCTGCAGTGCCTGGAGACACTCTGTGATCTCCAGCAGATTTTTTGGTGCCCGCACCAGTAAGATCTCAAACAAACCGTCGCCCATATCCACAAGACTGGGATCCAGGGTCAGAACACCGCCCACAGAGGTGGAATTGCTGATGGCACCAAACAGATAATCATCTTCCACGATTTCTCCGTCGATTTCCATGCGGACATGCTCCTTGCGGATCTGGGACAGTTCTGAGATGCCGCTGAGCACATAGGCGGTGTGTCCCAGAATGTTTTTGATGCTCTGGGGGGTGGTATAGCTGGTCTGAGTAAAAGCACCGAAGGAAGCAACGTAGGAGAAGTAACGGCTTCCGAATTTGCCCACATCGTAGGAGAAGGGGGTGCCCTCCAGAATGTCCTGGGCTGCCTTCAGGGGGTTGGTGGACAGCTTCATACTGGAGGCAAAGTCGTTGGTAGAGCCGGAAGGGATATAGCCCACAGGAACGTGGATGTGGTTTTCCACGAGACCGGTGATGGTTTCATTGAAGGTGCCGTCGCCGCCGCAGCAGACCACCAGATCAACATCGCCGCCCCGCAGAGCAGCCATTCTTGTGGCATCGCCCCGGGCACCGGTCATGTAGGTGATCACTTCATAATCTGCGCGGTTGAACAGACTGATGATCTCCGGCAGAAATTTGACAGCTTTTTTCTGACCGGAGATGGGATTGACAATAAAGAGCAGTTTCTTCATTGTGCTGACCTCGATTCGCTTAGGTTTTTCATTTTGTTTATTATAGCACTGAATAAAGATTTGGCAAGTTAAGGAATGGTGTTTCAGAAACAGTCCAAAGAAAATTTACGGTTCATTCACATGTTGCCTTTGCATCAGCAAGGTGGTATAGTGTCGGTAAATGATCGTTTATCCGCCTTTGGCGAAATGCAGAATGCAGAATTATGAATGCAAAATGAGGTGCGCCATAATCATTCTGCATTCAGCATTCATCATTTTGCATTCGGACGTTAGTCCGCTAAACGATCATTTACATCATTAGGAGGGAAACCGCAATGAAGATGCTGTCGGAACATTACCGGGAGAAATTCGGCTGCAAAGTGTATAAGCTGTCCCTGGACGGCGGCTTTACCTGTCCCAACCGGGACGGTACCTGCGGGACCCGGGGCTGCATCTTCTGTGCCGGTGACGGCAGCGGTGCTTTCGCGGAAGGCACCTGCGGAAATTTGCTTCAGCAGATGGAACAGGCAAAGCGGCGGGTGGAGTCCAAGAATAAGGAAGGAAAGTATATTGCCTATTTCCAGTCTTTCACAAATACCTACGCTCCGATGGAGTATCTGCGCAGGCTCTATACCGAGGCCGTTGCGCCCGAATACATTGTGGGACTTTCTGTCGGCACCCGGCCGGACTGTCTGGAGGATGATGTGATCTGCCTTCTGGCGGAGATCAATGCCGTTAAGCCGGTCAGTGTGGAGCTGGGCCTGCAAACCGTCCATGAAGAAACTGCCCGATACATCCGCCGGGGCTATGACACGGCGGTGTATTATGACGCGGTCCGGCGGCTGAAGGCGGCGGGGCTGGAAGTGGTGACCCATATTATTCTGGGTCTGCCGGGAGAAACCGTGCAGATGATGATGGAAACTACCCGCAAGGCGGTGCTGGCCGGAACCGACGGCATCAAATTTCACATGCTCCATGTGCTGCGGGAAACCGATCTGGCACGGGAATATGAAGCGGGAAAGGTGCCGGTTTTTACACTGGAAGAATACGGCGAAGTTCTGAAAGAATGCATTTCCTGCCTGCCGGAGCATATTGTTGTACACAGGATCACCGGCGACGGTGCAAAGAAGGATCTGATCGCACCGCTGTGGTCCGCCGATAAAAAGAGGGTGCTGAATTACCTGCATAAGGTACTGGAAATATAAAAAATCAGGGAAAAAGTACTTGACAATTTGAAATACCCATGATAAAATGCACGGGTAATAAAGAAGGCTGAACATCCGCCTCACCGTAAGCAACGGCAAAACGGTCAATATTCCACTTATCCATTGGGATAGGTACGGGTATGTGCGGATGCTTTGGCGTCCGCTTTTTTGTTGTTTATTTGGAGGTGCTTACCATCGCAAAGTTAGATCATCAGCTCAATGAGGAGATCCGCGACAAGGAGATTCGTCTGATCGGTGACGACGGTGCCCAGCTGGGTATCATGTCCGCTGCCCAGGCAAACGCCATGGCAGAAGAACAGGGTCTGGACCTGGTTAAGATCTCTCCCAATGCTGTTCCCCCCGTCTGCAAAATCATGGACTATTCCAAGTTCTGCTACGATCAGAAGAAGCGGGAGAAGGATGCCAAGAAGAACCAGAAGGTTGTGGAAATCAAGGAAATCCGCATGAGCCCCAGCATCGACACCAACGACTTCAACACCAAGGTCAAGGCTGCCCAGAAGTTCCTGGCAGACGGCAACCGTGTCAAGGTCAGCGTCCGCTTCCGCGGCCGTGAAATGGCCCACACCAACCTGGGTGAGAAGCTGCTGATGGACTTTGCAGATGCATGTGCTGAGGTCGCCGGCATGGAGAAGAATCCCAAGCTGGAAGGCCGATTCATGGCAATGTTCCTGACCCCCAAGACCGGCAAGTAAATTATGGACGCCTCAAAAGCATTTTTTGAGGATGCCTGAAAAATTGATACCAATGAAATGGAAGGAGAACCTACCTATGCCCAAGCTGAAGACCCATAGTGGTGCAAAGAAGAGATTCAACCTGACCGCCAGCGGTAAGGTTAAGAGAGCTCACGCTTACAAGAGCCACATCCTGACCAAGAAGACCACCAAGCGTACCCGCCATCTGCGCGCTACCGCTTACGCTGACCAGACCAACGTCAGCGCCATCAAGGAAATGATTCCTTACAAGTAATCGCAGAGGAGGATACTGAAAAATGGCAAGAGTTAAAGGCGCAATGATGACGCGCAAGAGAAGAAATGCTACCCTGAAGCTGGCTAAGGGCTACTGGGGTTCCAAGTCCAAGCACTTCAAGATGGCCAAGCAGCAGGTCATGAAGTCCGGCAACTACGCTTTCGCTGGCCGCAAGATGAAGAAGCG
>JAFZGL010000040.1 GCA_017555395.1 Oscillospiraceae bacterium
ATATTGACCTAAATAATGCTGATTTACTTCCCCATTCCATCCCCAACATCTCCATCTCAAGCCCAAACACTCCCCCATTATATTTTAGTTAAAAGTAAAAATACGGGAGGGAAATTGAGAAAAAACTTCAAAAATATTTACAAGAAGTATATGAAGTGGATTGCTTGGAATTAAATCGGGCCACTACGCAGTCCCCTGACCCATCCCATCAACCCCATCAATTTTCTCTTAAAAAGTTTGGAAAATCCCTCCCTATTTTTTGCGCGAAACTATAATAAAATGGGGAGGTATATGCTCTGAACGGCGGAATTTGGAGGGTTGCCGGAAGATCAAGGATTTTGTCCCTGGGAGAACCAACGGCTTTGTCTCAGGACATATAGGATTTCCATATCCTTGATTTTGGGATGTAAAAACTCCTTAAAATGCATAATATTCGCAACTTTTTACCCCATTTTATCAAATGCACTCAAAATTGGGAGAAAGTGGGGGGAAAGTTGGGAGAAAGTCGGGAAGAAATCAGTGAATCAAAGGAGGTTTACAATGAGAAAGAAAACTTACAAAGGTCGCTGCGACAAACAATCCCTAGACAAATTTACTACAGTATGCAAAACCTGCGAACCATTACAATCTGTCTATGCTAACATCCTAGCTAAAAGCCAGGATATTGTGGAGGCCAGATGCAACGTTGTTCTGGATGGTGAAGATTGTAGTGAGTACATGACAGATTTTGTCTGCATCAAAACAGATGGTGAACTGATGGTCAGAGAGTGCATGAGTCATAAGCTACTGTCCAGACCACAGATGGCAAAATTGTTAGATCTAAGCCGTACATACTGGCTGCGCCGTGGTGTGAAAGATTGGGGGATTGTGACTGATGCTACTAAGGAATAATGATACAATCTTCCGTGTTCTGAAAAACCAGGATGACAAATCTTTGGTCATTGACTGCATTAGGCGGACGATGCCAAAGTGGATTCTTACCGCTTCCCTATCTGATTTTGAAGAATGCACGGAATTGTCAATGTACGCAGAAACCAAATATTCTTATGCACGCCAACTAAGTTCCCAAGATCTGAGAATTGCCCGAGATCGATTTACTATGATTGCCGGTATTCTCCCCTTTATTGGTGATGAACAGAAACGGAGTCAAATGATATCCTTTCTTGCGGATCAATGCAGCAAGCAGACATTGAGGCGATATATTTGTTTATATTTGGTCTATCAGGATATTAATTGTTTGGCTCCCCTGCCAAGGTATGAGAAGCGACTTACACCAGACGAGCAAAATATGCGATGGGGACTTAATAAATTTTACTATACACAACAGAAGCAGACCTTAACTGCAGCCTATTCAAAACAGCAAACTAAGCATTAAAGTGGAGCCGCCCAACCAGGCGGCTCCATTTTGATGCTTGTTTTCAGTTCACAACTATGTACGTAACCATATCGTTTGCAGAATATCTGGTGGTTGCTCCGGTATAACCGTCCACACTTTCATCAACAGAAGTGTCCTCATGGCCGATCAGCAGGATTGCTGCTGCGGAATATCCTTCCGGAATACCCAGCAGTTCTCGGTAGGTATCCTGTTCGCTACCGTTGAGTGCCATGATGGGAGAGGTCACAATCTTGGTTCCATAGCCCAACAGCTGTGCAACCCCGGACATGTTCTGACAGGCAAGGCCGGCATCCAGTTCGGAACCTGCTTTGCAGGAGATCACGATCACCAGAGGCGCGTCGGTAATACCGGCCTTATTCATGCTTCCACCACCGGGAGTTGCTGGCGGCTGTCCCTCCGGAAAATCCATACCTTCCGGCATCCCGGGAAATTCCATTCCTTCCGGCATGGTTCCATCAGGCGTAAAGCCTTCCGGGGGCTCCATGCCTTCAGGTCTTCTGCCTTCCCGATCTTCCGGAGGTGTCATACCCTCGGGAAAGGTCATCTCTCCATCCGGTGCACCCTGGGGACGGCTGCCGAAGCCCCTTCCGCCGCCCATACCCTCAGAGATCTGCTGCAGAACCTCTGCATCTGTGATCACACTGAAATGCCAGGGCTGACCGTTCATGGCACTGGGTGCGTTAATGCCAGCCTGGACAATGGTTTCTATGTGCTTCTGGGGTACTGCTTCCTCTGTAAAATACTGTGTGGTGGACATATCCGTAAGTACAGCAACTGCATCTGTATCTGTTGCAGATACCACAGACGCAACTGTCTTGTTATCCTGACCACAGGCAGTCAGAGAAATGGTCAACGCAAGTGCACACATAACCGCACTGCTTTTCCGAATCCATTGTTTCATAATTTCATCCTTTCCCTTAACCAAAAGGTCTTGCTCCCATGAAAGGCTTTCTTTCACTTTCAAGGGTATCGTAATAGGCATAGTAGAACGTGCTGCCTTCCTCCAGGTCAGACAGAATCTGAACGGTATCCGCATCCGCTGCGCCAATGGTAATCTCCACCGGTGTGCCCAGGATTTCATTTTCAGAATCGTAGCTTGTATATACAATCAGTTTTCCGTTTTCCTCGCTCAGAGCAGCAGCGGGGATACACAGAGCATCCTCCACAGTATTCAGCACGATCACAGCGGAGGCAGTCATACCGGGAAGCATATCACCGCTCTTTTCCAGTGTCAGCTCCACAGTGAACTTACTGTTTCCGCCCTCATTCTCGCCGCTGTTTGCGATTTTTGTGACCGTTGCGGCAAAGGATTCTCCCGCCAATGCATCCATAGCTACCGTTGCACTCTGGCCAATATAGACCTTGGAGATATCCAGCTCATCGATGGTAATCTCCACCGTCATGTGCTCCTGAGAGGTTACGGAAGCAATGGTCAGCTTTTCCATAGAATAATAGGAATCTTCTTCCTGCACCATACTGCCGGCAGGCATACTTCCGGACTTACCACCAGAGGGCATCCCCCCGGACATACCACCGCTGGGCATACCACCCATGCCACCGGACATATCACCGCCAGGGAAATCGCCCTGCTGACCAGACTGCTCTTCCCCGATCTTCAGCGTCAGTTCCTTTTCAACGGTGATATACTCTTTCTTCTGCTCATTTTTGGGATACGTGTAGGTTATCGTCACAGTGAAGTTGCCGGACATGATCGGGGCACCGGAGATGACACCGGTATTCGGATCGATCACCAGTCCCGCCATATTCTGTCCCATCCACTGACCGCCGGTTCCGCTGACCTCCAGGGTCGCCCCGCTGTAGGGTGCGCCTTTGACACCGTCCGGAAGGCTTTCGGTCAGAATGGTGTAGGGAGGATTGATGGTAATCTCAAAGGTTTCGGATGCTTTGTCATTTTCGCCTTCACCGTATTGATAAGTCACGGTGATCGGATAGGTTCCCGCCTTGGGTTCTGCATGATACAGCATATTCTGATAGATCACGAAGCCGTAGCTTTCCCCTGTAATGGACCACGCACCCTGTTTCGATGTGGCTGTCAGGTTTCCGGAGAACGCATAGCCCGAAACACCGGAAGTATTGTCGATGTTCAGATCAATCTGGGGAGCCGGGGAGGAAAGCAGCGAAACACCATACCCGTTTTCAGCACCGCTCTCGCTTCCGCCGGTACCGTTTACCCGGACAAACCAGCGTACACTTTCCGCATCACCAACCGCCAGCAGGATGTCCCCGGGTTTGGCAGTTCCGTCCGCACGGAGCAGACCATCCTCGTCCTGGACATAGACCGTTGTATCACCGGTATAGTTCCAGGGCTGCGTCATTTTCTCCGGGTTCACGAAAATGGCAGACAGGTCGGACAAATCTTCCACCCAGGATCGCTTTCCGTTGACCTGCATCTGCATCCCATCACCTGAAACAGCTTCCACACGGACACCGTAGGCTTCAAAAAGATTCCGTCTGCCGCTTACCAGATTGATCAGAAGGTTGACAACAAATCCATCACTGTTATCTGCTAACAGGAATACACCATCCTTGTCCACACCGGAGACGATGCCGTCACAGGGAGCCACGATGGTTTCCGTCCGGTACATCCGGAACAGTTCCTGCATCAACTCCTCGTATTCCTGGCGTTTGTCGATCAGCCGCTGGAATTCAGAGGTATGTCCCGGATCATCCAGCCGGATCATTTCCTGTCCCGTATACATCTTGGAGCCTTCTTTAACCAGGATACCGGATACGGTTCCGGAATAGGCCGTAGCATTCCACTGATTGAAAATATAGAGGTTTCCCTTGCCAAGACGGTCGCCGTCCTCGGTCAGAACCGTTACTTCTGCACCCACGGCATAGTCATCGTCATCCATGGTGATGGTCAGTACCCCTTCCAGATTCTGCTCCACGCGGCCATCGGTTTCTGTTCCGTCCGGGAAGGAGACGGATACCGGATCACCGGCATCCAGTTCAGATTCCCTGTGAATCTGAACTGCCATTACATCATCCAGAGAAATGGCAGCAAGCGTACCATGTGCAAGCATTACATCCTGGGCAGATTCTCCAACCTGTGCGTAAATGACCTTCACCGTACCGCCGACCTTGGCTTTTACCGCAGTCGCAGCCTGATCGTCTTCTGCATCCAGAATTTCCCCGGAGAGTTCATCCAGCGTATCCTGAACGCCGGTGATGGCGGTCATCACACTGATCCTATCTACCTTTGCAATTGCGTCACCTTCGGAAACCGTATCACCGTTACCCACAAGGTATTCCGTCAGCTTGACTTCTTCAGGAATCTCCAGCTTGACAGCGGCTTCACTGGCCAGCTGACCGCCGCCAACGATTTTTGTCTCAATGCTGCCGTATTCCACAGTACCGGACAGAATGCTTGCCTGCTGCTCCTGGTCTGAATCTTTGTTGGCAGCCAGAACCGGCAGGACTGCCAGTATCAGCACCAGCAGTAGAGTGCCGCCCCAGGTAAGTATTTTCTGCCGCTGCTTTCGGACGGATTTCGCTTTTTTCGTTTTGTTTTGTTCCACTTGATTATCCTCCATAGTGCAGGGCGTCGATGGGCTTCATTTTCGCTGCCTTATTGGCAGGATACAAACCAAACACAATGCCGATCAGGAAGCAAAATGCCACGGCAATCATTACCACCGTTACATTCAGCGTAAAGTGCATATTCAGGCTCACTACCACGGTATTGACGATTTGCAAAATCGCCCAGCTCATAAAAATACCAAGGCAGCAGCCCATCATGCAGAGCACCACCGCCTCCATCAGGAACTGTGTCAGAATCGTGCCCCGGCTTGCACCGATGGCTTTGCGGATGCCGATCTCACGGGTTCGCTCGGTAACCGTGACCATCATAATGTTCATAATGCCAATACCGCCCACCACCAGAGAGATGGCTGCAATGCCACCCAGCATCACCGTCAGCATGGAGGTGATGGAACTCATGGTATCCTCCAGCGCATCCTGGGTAGATACTGTGAAAGCATCCTCATCCAGTTCAAAGCGTTCCATCAGCAGCTGAGTCATGGCAGCTTCCGCATCTTCCATGGTTTTACCTTCTGCCGCGCTGACATAGAAGGTGGTAATATCAGAAGCCACTGTGGTTGAAAGCCGCAGCAGAGAGCCGTAGGAAACGTATGCCACCAGAGATCCGGAAGAAAACACACTGGTCAGGTTATCTTCGTCATCCTGCAGAACACCCACAATGGTATGCTTTACACCGTTCAGAGAGATCGCCTGTCCCACGCAGTCCACATAGCCGATCAGTTCTTCCGCTGCGGTTTCGTTGATGATACAGGCATAGGTCTGATTCTCCATATCCGACTGTTTCAGGAATCGGCCCATTGCCAGCTGCAGGCCCTGAATGTCATAGTAGTCCGGGGTGGTTCCGTAGACCGTGAAGGTACCGCTTTCGCCCTTGGCGCTGCCGGTGAGAGAATCACTGGCATAGTGAGCCAGCAGGCCAAAGGATTCTTCTGTTTCCGTCCAGTTTTCCAGGGTTTCCATAGTAATGGGCTGACCCTTGTCATCTTCAATGGTAACTGTCAGAAGATTGCTGCCCAGACCGGAAATCGTATCTGTAACGGAGGTAGTCGCTCCGCTGACAAGGCTCACCAGAACCACCAGGGCCATAACGCCGATAATGATACCCAGCATTGTCAGCATTGCCCGCAGCTTATTGGAGCTGATAGAGCGAAGTGCCATTCTGAAAGAAAGCATTACAGTGTCACCTCCGTAATCCGGCCATCCAGAATATGGATTGATCTGGATGCCTGTTTTGCCACATCATTGTCATGGGTAATCAGTACGATGGTATTTCCCTGCCGGTGCAGTTCATGGAAAATATCGATGATCTCCTGGCTGGTTTTGGAATCCAGAGCGCCGGTAGGCTCGTCTGCCAGGATCAGCTTGGGATTGGTGACAATGGCCCGGGCAATGGCTACACGCTGCTGCTGACCGCCGGAAAGCTCCGTAGGCAGATGCTTTGCCCGCTGGGTAAGACCCACCCGTTCCAGTGCTGCCCTGACACGCTCTGTCCGCTGGGCTTTGGGCATCTTCTGATAAATCAGAGGAAGTTCCACATTTTCCTCCGCGGAGAGTTTGGGAATCAGGTTGAACTGCTGGAACACAAAACCGATTTTTTCATTCCGGATTCTGGCCAGCTGGTTTTCCGAATAACTTTCAATGGGCAGGTCATCCAGATGATAGCTTCCCGCATCCGCAATATCCAGACAGCCGATAATGTTCATCAGCGTGGATTTTCCGCTGCCGGAGGGTCCGATGATGCTGACAAATTCCCCCGGAAGGACGTGGAGTGTGGCGTGGTCCAATGCACGGACCCGTTCTTCGCCCACAAGATAATACTTGCAAAGGTCTTTGATATTGATCATATGCATTTCCTCTTATCCACGACCGCCGGGCATACCGGAAGGCATACCACCACCGCCGAAGTTCGGCATACCACTGCCGGAGGGCATGCCGCTGGGTCTGCTGCCGCTGCCATTGCCGCCAAAGTCAGGCATACCGCCGGAATTGCCGCCCATGTTCGGCATTCTGCCGGGCATATTCCCGAAGCCCATGCCGCCAAACATATTGGCAAAGGGATCATCCTCTGTGTAATACACCACATCGCCCTCATTCAGTCCGGATTTGATTTCCACGAAGTTATCGTTACTCAGACCCGGAACCACATCCACTCTGCCGCCATATTCCTGGGACTCCTCATCGTAGGAGGTATAGACATAATAGCCGGAACTGGTCTGATGCAGGGCCTCCACAGGAATCAGAATTGCATCGTCAACACCTTCGATCCGCACATCCACGCTGGCGGTCATACCGGGCAGCATGCCTTCCACCTTATCCAGGGTTACAACAGCCGTATATGCACCGCTGGCATCTGTCTTATCGATCTCGGTAACGATACCGGACAGGACCTCGTCACCGATGGAACTGACCGTCACATCTGCTGTCTGATCCAGAGCCAGGGAGAGGATATCGGACTCATCCACGCTGATGGTAACAGACATGCTGACATCCGGAGACAGGGTCACGATATCCGAGGTTGCCTCGGCTTCGGTATCTTCTTCCTCCGCATCAAGGTCCGCAACAGAATACACGCTGCCGGAAATGGGCGCAGTCAAACCGCCATACCGCTGCAGTTTCAGCAGTTCCAAAAGAACCTCTTCCTTTTCACCGCGGCTGCGAAGCAGCGCATCATAGCTGGCACTTGAGGACGTATCCGTCAGCGTAAACAGGGTTGTGGAAGAGGATACCTTCTGATTCAGCTTAGCATTCACGGTTTTGATCTTGCCTGCATAGCCGGTAACCATCAGGGGATTGTGGATGTACAGCTTGCCGCTGCCGATTTCATCGCCAGCTTCTGTTTTAACGGTTACTTCTTCGTCAAATTCAGGACCATTGTCTGCGACAAGAATGGTGGCCGTCTTGCCTACGATCTTTTGGGTCGTGCCGGTCTTTTCTTCACCGTCGGATAAAACCACGATGACACTGTCACCTTCGCGCAAGGACTCTGTTTCAATATCCACGGCCATATAACCATCCAGAGACAGAACCGCCAGTCCGCCGTGATCCACCATGACATCTTCTACCAGCATATCTGTTTCACCGTAGATGATCTTCACACGACCCATAACACCGGCAGAAACATAGCTGCTGACGGTATCCCCTTTTGCTCCGGAGATCTCGTCATCCAGGTCATCAATTTCTTCCTGAAGCGTGGACATAGCCGTTCTGACCGTTGCCATATCCACAACAGCCAGAAGATCACCCTTTTCAACCGTGTCACCATAGGCCACCAGTATTTCCGTGACCTCAACACCGTCAGGAACGGATACCACCTCGGTATCCACATTCAGAAGCATACCGGAGCCGGAGACCACAGTGCTGATGGTTCCCCGCTCTGCCGCTGCGCTGAGCACCTCTTCATCCGAGGAAGCAAACTGCTGCCGAACCTTCCTCTGTAATATGCTGACACCGGCAACCAAAACCACCGCCAGAATCACAAGAATGATCACGACGGTACGAATAATCTTTCTCTTTTTCGCTTTTTTCTGTTTGCCCAGTGTTTCAAACAGGGCATCATCCCTTTGCAAATCGGGCATACCCATTTGCTTATCCTTATTCGCCATTGAAAAGCTCCTTTCGTGGTTACAAAAACTGATTACCCTATCATTTTAAAAACGCAACCTTGTGTGTAACTGAAAAAAGAAGCAGGTGTTTGTAAATAATTTCTAAACAAAAAAGCGGCAGGATACAAAATCCCGCCGCTTTTTCCTGGCAAATACCGTATTCAATTCAGTATGGGCAGCTGAACGAAAAATGTATTGTAACCGTTCCCGCTCTCTGCCCAGATTTTGCCTTTATGGGCTTCCACAATGGATTCTGCAATGGAAAGGCCCAGTCCGTAGCTGCCATTCATGGAGCGTGCTTTGTCTGCCCGGTAGAACCGTTTGAAGATTTTCTTCAGATCTTCTTGGGAAATTTCCTCGCCGGGACTTGCCACCGACAACACGCAGCTGCGCCCCGTGCTTACCACATTCATGCTGACCATACCGCCGGGTGTGGAATACTTTAAAGCATTGTCCAGCAGCACATCCATCATCTGATACAGATGATGCTCGCTTCCTCTCAGAAGGATTCCATCCGGAACCGCACACCGTAACCCCATGCCCTTTTCTTCATAGAGAAGCTGGAAGGACAATGCCGCATCCGTGACCAATTGGCTGAAATCCACCTCCGAAAAAACCATCTTCACTGCACCATTGTCCACCCGGGCCATTTCCAGCATATTTTCCACCAGTGTGCGCATCTGATAGGTCATGTTCAAAATATTGCGGGAGTAGGCTGCACAGTCCTCTTCGCCGGTTTCTTCATTTTGCATCAATTCCGCATTTGCCATGATGACGGACAAGGGTGTTTTCAGTTCATGGGAGGCATCGGCAACAAACTGCCGCTGCTGATCCCAGGCAGTCGCCACCGGCTTGATAACCCAGTGAGAAAGCAGGATGCTGATTCCGAAAAACACAATCATGGCAACAATAAATATCCCCAGACAGCTGTAAAACAGATGCTTTAAGGTGGAGCTTTCCGTAGTGGTATCGGAAAAGACAATGGTAAATCCCCTTGGTGATGCAGATTTAAAATACCGGAGATCATGGGCATCCAGTTCGCCGATTTCCCGGTCAGAGCCCAGTGCGCTGTTCACGATTTCCTGCAGATACGCCCGGTCCGTAAGGTCAAAATAACCGCCGCTGGCAGCGATCAGTTCACCACGGCTGCTGATTTGTACCGTAAAGAACGGCAGACGAACCTGGTCATCATGGTTTTTTCCCGGGATACCCTGCCGGAAAGGACTGGATGCAATGGTGCGCATCATGCTGATGCTCTGCATCTCCATATTCTGGCCGGTAAAATGGATCACCACACCCAGGATACTGCCCAGCAGCACCATAACGATCACCATAATGACACAGATAAATTTGATCCTGAGTTTCCTGATCAAGCGTCCTTCACCTCCAGATGATAGCCCAGGCCGCGGATGGAAACAATCTTTACATTGGAGGAAATGGAACTCAGACGCTTCCGCAGAATTGCCACATACACCTCCACATGATTTTCCACCGCATTGGATTCCAGTCCCCAGATATGGGACAGAATCGCAGCCTTGGACAGATTCCGTTTTCCGGAGCGCAGCAGAAGCCGCATCACATCAAATTCCTTGGCGGACAGCCGGACGCTTTTTCCGCCGCACAGCAGGGTGCTGGTGCTCAGATCAAGTACCGTATTGCCGAACACCATCTCATTGACCTGTCCTGCCTGCCGCCGGAGCAGCGCATTGATGCTGGCAAGCAACTCCCCGGAATCAAAGGGTTTCGTTAAGTAATAGTCAGCCCCGGCATTCAGACCAGCGATCCGATCGGCTACATCACTTCGTGCAGTAAGCATCAGAATCGGCGTGTTGCATCTGCTTCCACGAACCTGCCGGGCCACTTCAAAGCCGTCCATTTTGGGCATCATCACATCCAGAATCAGCAGATCATAAATCCCCAGCTCCGCATATTCCTTGCCGCTTTCACCGTCATATACGCACTCAACCTGAAATCCCTTGCGCTCCAGCATGTACTTAATGGAATCCGCCAGCAGCTTCTCATCCTCAATGACCAAAATCTTCATATGCTCACCCTCCGAAGGTACTCTTTGCCATTATAGTACGGCTCCAACCTTAAGGAAAGCTGAAGAAACAGAAATTCACAGTTCGTTTACAGAAGCGCAAGTGCTTCTTCAGCCAGGCTTCAATCCATCATGTTAGCGTGGAAGTAAACAAAACCAAAAGGAGAACTGCCTATGCGCGAATATGAAACTATCCCGGAAATGATTTTTGAGAATCCGCCCGACCCAAAGGACCCTTACACCTATTATGCAGGCCATCCTGTCACAGCTCCAGTTCCCCGTTATGTATCGAAGCAGAAAAAGAAAAAACTACCCTGGGGTCTGATTCTGGTGATTGCCCTGATCTGTGCACTTCTTGGAGGTGCCGCCGGTGCAGGCGGTGTGCTGCTGATGCAGCATATGCAGGCGGAAGAGCCATCCGAAACCGATGTTTCCTACATGATGCAGAGCATTCGGGAGAATACTGCCATCGAAATCCTGGAAGCCGGTACCGGTCAGCTGATGACACCGGCTGAAGTTTACGCAGCCAATGTGGGCTCCACGGTGGGTATCACCACCTCTGTAACAACAAACATCTGGGGGTTCCAGACCACCTCCGCCGCCTCCGGTTCCGGATTTATCATCTCTTCTGACGGATACATTCTGACCAATTATCACGTCATCGATGATGCCGACAGCATTACTGTTTCCCTGTTTGACGGAACCACCTATGATGCTGCGCTGATCGGCTATGACGAAAGCAACGATATTGCCGTTCTGAAATTGGATGCAGATAACCTCTCCCCTGTTATTCTGGGAGACTCCGACCATCTGAATGTGGGCGATCAGGTACTTGCCATTGGCAATCCTCTGGGCGAACTGACCTTCTCCCTCACTTCCGGACTTGTCAGCGCCATGAATCGGGAAGTTACCCTTTCCAGTACCGTAACCATGAATCTGATCCAGACAGACTGCGCCATCAACTCCGGCAACTCCGGTGGTGCCCTGTTTAACCTGTATGGAGAAGTCATTGGTGTCACCAATGCCAAATATTCCAGTTCTTCCAGCAGCGAGGCATCCATTGACAACATCGGCTTTGCCATTCCCATCAACTCCATCCGGGGAATCGTAGAAAGCATCATCGAAAAGGGCTATATTGCCAGTCCCTACATCGGTGTATCCGTTCTGGATGTATCTGAAGAAATGAGGCTGTATGGCATCCCTGCGGGTATAGCGATTCAATCTGTCGCAGAAGGTTCTCCTGCGGAAGCTGCCGGTGTGAAGGTTGGCGATGTGATTACAGCCGTAAATGATACGGCTATGGACAGCAGTACCCTTGTGGACTTTGTGGGCAGTTCCGGCATTGGTGATGAACTGCATCTGGCTATCTATCGCCAGGGAGAAACCCTCACACTCACGATTACTGTGGGTGAACAGATCCAATCCGCTCTGGCGAACGAAGAAACCCAGCGGACCCAAACCTTGCCCCAGGGACAGTTTGCGCAGCCCGGAAATCCCTTTGGAGGGTTTGGTGAAAGAAGATAAAACGGATAGATCTCAGGAGATTAAGATGGAAATAGAGCTAACTGAATCCCGTTGGATTCGCTGCCCGATCTGCAAAGGAAAAACAAGAACAAAAGTATACGCATCTACTTATCTGATCAATTTTCCGCTTTTCTGCCCAAAATGCAAAAATGAATTTCTTATAGATGTTATTCAGCTAAAAATGCTTGTAAAGAAAAGTCCTAATTTAGCATCTAAATAAATATAAGGCCGCTGATGCAACCATACATCAGCGGCCATTTGCTATACCAATTCATTTGCTAACCGGATTCCAATTTTAATACCTTCTACGAATCCAGTCTTTTCATGATCCCGGCACAGCTTACAGACAGGATATATAACTTTGTCCATTTCCCGCAATGGCATTCCATTCATTTGTCGGTACAGTTCATTGAAGTCAGCTTTAATTTCCTCGTTGTCATAGGGATGATTTTCATTATAGCACTCATAGCGCATCTCCAAGACAGTATCAGCATCACCCAAATTCAATCCATCAGACAATGCCAATTTCTTCAGTGCCTGGATGTATTTCTCAATCATACAAAAATCACCTCCGCATTGACAATTTCTTCTGCTGCGCTGCGAATGTTATTCATAGCACCAACCCAGGCTATGGGATCTTTTGCTTTCAGCTGTTCATTGATACCTTCCTTCCCAGCCAGTTGTTTCATAAGCAGTTCATACATTTCTGTGGCTCTGGTATCGATCTCAGCCAGATGACCACTCAGCTTGCCGCCGAGAAGCAACACCGTGTACAAAACCGGACGGTATTCTTTGAGATACCGCAGATGTTTCCTCCCCCACCTTCCGATAGGCCGGGTATCATCTTCGCCCAAGGTCAGACACGGGATGTAATAATCTCCTTGCAATTCATACCAAAATCCATTTTCGTTATTGTAATAATACTTTTCCATGGTGTAATCCTCCTTGATATTTTGAGTGAGGTGAATCAAAACATGGGAGGGTATGACCATTATTCCTACTTATTCCCCTGTCCGGCCTTGTGCACCACAAGGCTGGATATTAGGGACTAAACGAACCAAAAATACAGCTATTTTCACGGCTACATTTTGGCTACAAAGGATTTGCGAACGATGCGGATTATCCGAATTACCTGGATTTTTACGAACAAAACCATATTAAAAAGTGTGTTTTTTAACGAGAAATCAAGGACGAGGGCTAGAGTGGGAATAATCACATATTGAACCTAAGTGGTCTGAAATCCCTGGATTTCAGACCACTTTTTCTTTCTGAATATCTGGAATCTTCCGTCACTTATCAGGAAGTATTCTTCTCTTTCCCTGGACTGAATCACGCTGATAAGACTATTCACAAAAAGCAAATGATATTGTATAATAAAGGTTCAGAAAGAATAATCAGCATGAATTGCAGACCCCGGAGGTTTTTTGAATGCCTGCCTTAAAAAACAGATCCCATAAAAATGCCGAATTCCGGCCGCAGCTGACCGGCATTCTGGTGTTGATTTTCCTTGCCGTGCTGCTGCTTTGGTTCAACCATGCCAACAGCAACCAGGCAGTCAGCGCTCTCATTGCGCAGGTGCGTTTTTACGGTGAATACCGCATCGGCGACGGCCCCTGGCAGGAGATCGAAGAAGGACAGCATATTCCCGCAACCTCCGGTGATGTGACGCTGCGGGGCAATTTTCACATGCTGACACCAGACGGTGAATATGTGGGCATTTACAGCGGAGATCTTCCCATTGCCTTTTATACAGACCATATCAACCTGACCTTTTTCGAAGGCGGTCCGAAGCCCTATGTTATGGACATGGAAAACCCGGCATTTGGTGATTCGGCCTGCGGCGCTGCATGGGGTGCCCATTTATTTCCCATCGGAAGAGAGGACCCCATCGAGATCCTGATCCATAATCCCCACCCCTTCGGAAATGAAACAGCGATTGATGAACTGCTGTCCAATGTCGCTTTATGGTCAGGTATTGATTTTGAAAGAGAAATCCTGTCCAGCGGCTCGGGGCAGAGAAGTACCGGATTGTTTTTTATCATTGTTTCTCTGGTTTTGTTGGGCTCCGCGCTGTTTTCCGCACTGCTCCATATTCCCAACAACCATGTCATCTGGCTGCTGGGCGCAACGATCCTTTCTGCCGGTATTTATCTGACATACAGCGCCCCAGGGGTGTCCTTCTGGAGCGAATTCATCGCAGTAAATACCAGCGTTCTTGGCTTTTCCATGATGTTCTATATGCTGTTCATTGTCAGATTGATCACCTGTTTCCTGAAAGAAACAAAACCCATCGGCCGAATGACTACGGCTGCCCTCGGCATTGCAGACGGATTATTCTTCCTGCTGCCTGTGCTGACAAAGGTCCACTTCTACGATACCTGGCTGCCCTGGATCATCACACAGAGTGCAGCGAATCTTGTATTGCTGGCCTGCCTGATAAAAGAGTCCATATCCACTGACAAGCAGAAACGCTTGATCCACATGGGAATGGCACTGCTGGTGATTGCGTTTGAAGCAGATTCCGTTGGAACTGCCGCCGGTGCCTGGAAGGGCGGATTTGTTTCCAGATATGTCTTTTTTGTTTTGTTTGTCATTGCGCTGATCGTCGTTCTGCGGATCATTCCCGAAGGCATCAATGCCGCGGCAAACGCCCGGGAGCTTGAGTTCCAGCGAAGCCGCCTGGAAGCTGAAAAGAATATCATTGAAGCCGAACTGAAGGAAAGCCGTGTTTCCATCATGCTTTCCCAGATCCAGCCCCACTTTATTTACAACACGCTGGGAACCATCGAACGTATGTGCCTCAGAGATCCCCAGAAAGCTTTCGAACTTGTGCGGAATTTCAGTCTGTATCTGCGCGGCAATTTCAGCGAACTGGACTCCGTTGCGCCGATCCGGTTCGAAGAAGAGCTCAAGCATATCCAGTATTATGTAAATATTGAGAAGGTTCGTTTTCCGGACATGAACATTGAATATGATGTGGAAGCGACTGAATTTGTTCTGCCGGCACTGTCCGTTCAGCCCCTTGTGGAAAACGCCATCAAACACGGTCTGATGCGTCTTGAAACCGGCGGTACGGTCGTAATCCGCTCTTACGAAACCCCGACGCATTTTTGCGTCTCGGTCAAAGACGACGGCGTCGGATTTGACACCGGTGCACCCGTTGACGGAAAAAAGCATGTGGGCCTGCGCAATATCCGCGGCAGACTGAAGGCAATGGTAAACGGTGAACTGATCCTGGAAAGCAAACCCGGTGTCGGCACCAAAGCTGTTATTATGATCCCGAAGGAAGTGACCGTATGAAAGCAATTGCAGTAGATGACGAGATTTATATGCTGGAAACCTTGCAGGAGGCAGTAAGTGCATCTTCTGACATTGAAACAGTAGAAGCATTCTCCACCTGTTCTGCAGCCCTTGCCTATGCGGCAGAGCATCCGGTGGATATTGCATTTTTGGATATCAACATGCGCGGTATTGGCGGCCTTGGCCTTGCTCAGAAGCTGATGGAGCTGTATCCCCGGTGCAGGATCATATTCTGTACCGGTTATGAAGAGTATGCGGTATCCGCGTTTCAGCTTCACGTATCCGGTTACCTGATGAAACCCATCACCCCGGAGGCGGTACAGAAAGAAATCGACCACATAAAGGGTGTAAAGGCAGAAGAAAAACTTCTGACGATCAAGTGCTTCGGAAATTTCGAAGTTCTTTATAACGGAAAAAGCCTGCCCTTCAAGCGTAAAAAAGCGAAAGAGCTTCTGGCGGTTCTGGTGGACCGGACCGGTGCTGGCGTGACGGCAAAGCAGATCTGCGCGGTTCTGTTTCCCGATGACACAGATGACACAAAAAATTCCGCTTATCTGCGCCAGCTGATTCTGGATCTGAAGACCACACTGAAAACCGTCGGCGCCGAAAATGTTCTCTGCCATGAAAGTCCCTATTACCGCATTGATCCCAAATGGGTCAGATGCGATTACCTCAGTTATCTGGACACCGGAAAACCGAACTTTCACGGGGAATATATGACCCAGTACAGCTGGGCGGAATCCACCTGCGCCATGCTCCAGTTTAAACATCATTATTAAACGGCAGACAAAACGTCTGCCGTTTTCTTATGTCACGCGTTTGTAACACAGTGAACGATATGATGATGGCATCCAGAAAGGGGGGATCCGCATGTTTCTTTACACCGTCATCATGGCTGCGGCCGCGGTAATCGCAGGCATTCTCATTGCGGTATCCGCGAAAAAGGCCGAGGATGTTGCTTACACCAGACTGGACAAGGCAGGACGGATCACCAACATTCTGCTTCTCCTCCTTTATATCTGTCTCGCCCCCCTGTATCTGTTCCTGGCCATGATCGCCCGACCCCGTTATGAGGGCTTTCTTGGCATTCTGGGATGGCTCGTGTCCATTATCATGGGTGCGGCGCCTCTGTCCTGCGGTCTCGGCCTGGGTTTTTCCGCTGCACTGCGAAAAAAAGGCAAGTCCAGGTTAGGCTTTGCTGTCCAGTTCGCCGGCGTTCTCGGTATTGCAGTCAACCTGATCCTGTTCTTTCTTTTCTACGGAAATCTGCTTCGGCCTCTGAACTGATCCGCGCCAATCTATCGTATTTCTGTTCTTTCCCAGCTACTGATGGCCTGCCCGGAGACTGTTTACACGACAAAAACTACGAAATATAACTTCACCGGAGCGGCAGAGTTTTTCTGCCGCTCTTTTTGTATGTAACGTACTTGTAACGTCCGTTGCTGTAGAATACACATTAATATAGAGAATTATGATGAGGGGGAATACATATGACCATTGTATGTGTCGACAATACACCGATCATGCTGCAGTCGCTGAAAGAAAATGCCCAGAGCGCGTATCCTTATGCGGATGTGCAGACATTCCCCACTGCAGCACCGGCACTGGAGTATGCAGAACAGTTCGGATGCGATGTGCTCCTGTGTGAAATCAATCCTCCCAGATTGGAAGGTCTTTTCCTTGCGGAAAAAATGAAAAAGCTCAATCCCATGGTGAACATTATTTTTGTTACTGTCTGTTCGGAAAGCGAACACGCAAAGGCAGTCCTGGCACTGAAACCCAGCGGATATCTGACCAAGGAAGCAACAAGCGCGCAGATTCTGGATGAACTGCAGAACCTGCGGTATCCGGTGGCGTAAATCAACGTATGAGAGGCAATCAAAGATGAACGATATCCTGACCATGCCCAAGATTTTCCGGCAGCTGCTGACTGAAGGCTGTGCAAAGGAATTCGATATTATAAAAACACAGGACGGCTTCCAACTGCTATACAAATCCCTGGCCGATATCCTGTCCGAAAAGGAGATCCTTGATTTTCCGGATCCGGACGGCAGCCGGCTCCTGTGCAGCAGATTTTATGACGACTGGTTTCTGTATGCTGTTCCCAATGGAGCGGATCATACATACAGTCTGTTAAAGTTCAGGGAGCAGGAATACGATCTGCAGGACGGCTCCCCTGCCGACGGCGATACTCCCGGTGTGACAATCTCCTTTATTTCCTTTGCCTGTGAAAGATTGCTGGAATGCATTGCAGATCCCTCGGATGAAAACCGCCGGAAACTGGACGGTGAAATCAACCGGGTGGTAGCCCGCAGAGGACAAACCCATCACGATGTATTAAAGCGGTATTTTGCGGAGCCCGCATCCCAGGGTTCCTACCTGGTGGCCGGACTTTATCCCACACACATCGCCGCCTTCGCCAAAGACGGCAGACTGAACCTTCCTGAGCATTACAAGGAAATCGTAAAGCGGCACAAAGCATGCAGGAATTCCAGAGGACTGGCAAGGCTGCCGGTTTTCATCGAAGAACTGAATGCGAAGGCCGGATATGTCCTTTGCGACGAGGACTGGCTGTATATTAAAAATCCCCTAAAAATCACTCCCTATGAAGCGGCTGCCATTCTGGCGACCCATACCGGAAATACATCCGTGCATTCTTTTGCCGCTGAGGTGGAGTATCATGCAAAATTCTTAACACCCATGGCAAAAATCAAAATTCCATTTCTTGGAAGATCCCTGTATGCATCCGCGGTCCGGGCAGACATGAGCATTGGCGACGCCGAGTTTCAGGGGCTGACTCCCTTTTACCGGGAGACATCCAGGATTGTAAAACAGCAGCAGGCGCTGCATCCCGATAACCGGATTTAAACTGTATCCCATCAGGAAAAGGTGTTCATTATGATCAAAAACAGAACTGCGCAGCTGATTTTTCAGACTGTCTATTGCACGCTGGGTATTGTTGGTTTCATCGCAAGCCTCGGTATCTTCGACAACATTAATCTGATCCGCTGGGATTTCTACGTACACTTCACCAACATCAGCAATTACTTCTGCACCGGCATGATGTTTGCTGCCCTGATCCAGACGGCGAAGCGGAAGGAGGACGGCTTCGTTACCACCGCCCCTATGCTGAAGTTCATTGGCATGCTTGCCATTCTGCTTACCTTCCTGGTATTCAACATCCTGCTGGCCGGTGCGGAAGGCCGCGATCCCCAGGCCAACTGGCGTGTCAGCAGTATCCTTGCCCATGTTGTGCTTCCCATTTTGTACATCGCCGACTGGTTCCTGTTTTATGAACGCGGACAGTGCAAGTGGTATTATCCAATTGCCTCCATTGCGTTTCCCTCTGCGTACATGGTATTCCTTCTGATTCAGGCAACCATCCTGAAGTTTGACTCCTCCATTCTGATCCCCAGTACCACCACTCCCCTGATCTATCCCTATTTCTTTGTCAATCTCGAGACCCAGGGTGTCATGGGCGTTCTGATGTGGATCGGCATTCTGTTCGTCGCTTTTGTGTCTGTTGGATTCGCGTTCTTCGGACTTGACAGACTTGCAGCCAAAAAGCAGAAATAACACAATAACATACAGTTATCCCTTTCCCACGCCGGAAAGCCAGGAACGGAGAGCTTATGAAAAACAGTTTTGTAATGAAAGGCAACATCTGCCAGACCGTAACGCCAACGGAGCTTGATCTGCACGGAAATGCCTATGCAGTATGCATCGACGGCATTTCAAAAGGCGTTTTTGATGTCCTGCCGGAGGAATATGCGGCGCTGCCTCTTTACGATTACGGCGATGCGCTGATTTTCCCCGGTATGGTGGATCTTCATGTCCATGCGCCCCAGTATGCATTCCGCGGTATGTGCATGGATCTGGAGCTGATGGACTGGCTGAATCAGTACACCTTCCCGGAAGAGGAAAAATACGAGGATCTCAATTATGCTGAGAAAGCATACGGCATGTTCGTGGATGCCCTGAAAAAGGGCGCAACCACAAGAGCATGCATCTTTGCCACCCGTCACCGGCCCGCCACCGAGCTTCTGATGAAGCTGATGGAAGAAAGCGGCCTGATCAGTTTCGTGGGCAAAGTCAACATGGACAGAGAGGCAAGTGAAGCTCTGACCGAAGAAAGCGCGGAGATCTCCGCAGATACCACAGTTGAGTGGATCAATGCGGTAAAAGATAATTTCCAAAATACCAGGCCCATTCTGACCCCAAGATTCATCCCCTGCTGCACCGATCAGCTGATGGAAAAATTACGTCAGATTCAGATGGCCTGCGGCATTCCTGTGCAGTCCCATTTATCCGAAAGCAAGGGAGAAATAGACTTTGTAAAATTCCTCCATCCGGATGATCCCTTCTATGGAGATGTCTATAACGACTATGACCTCTTCGGAAAAAATGATGACATTGACACGGATGTCAGGACTGTAATGGCGCACTGTGTATGGTCAACGGAGGAAGAAGTTTCCCTGATGCGCAAAAACGGTGTGTTTGTAGCCCACTGTCCTGCTTCCAACATGAATCTGACATCCGGCATTGCACCGATCCGCAAATATCTGGATCTCGGACTGAATATCGGCCTTGGAAGCGATATTGCCGGTGGACACAGCGATTCCATTTTCAGAGCCATTACCGATGCGATTCAGGTATCCAAGATGTATTTCCGGATGGTGGATGAATCCGTCAGACCGCTGATATTCCCGGAAGCATTTTATCTGGCAACCATGGGCGGCGGCGCGTTTTTCGGAAAGGTTGGCTGCTTCGAAAAAGGCTATGAATTTGATGCGGTTGTGCTGGATGACCGCGTACTCCCCCATCCCCAGAGTCTGAATCTTGCCCAGCGGATGGAACGTGCGGTATATCTCGGACTGGACGAAAAGAACATTACGGCAAAATACGCAGCCGGCAAGAGAATACAAATCTAAGGGGGTATTGGAATGCCAAAAAAACAGAGAAAATTTACGGATGACGGATGGGCCGTCTGGGTCGACGGCGATGATACAAGCACCGTTTATATCAACGACTGGATCAACCCCAAAGGAAAAAGCTATGTGGATCTGGCTGTCCGTATCCGGGGTGTAAAATCAAGCACCGGTTTGTCTGTGTATATTCCGTTTCACATTACCTGTGATGAAATTGAAGATGTGTCGCTGCAGTTCCATGATACCAAAATCCTGCAGGCAACCTTCAGTGCCGCCTGTATCGTGGACTATAAAAAGAATGCACATACCTCAGAAATTGCCTATAACGGCAAGACTGTAGATATCGTACACATCAGCACACTGGAACATCAGCTGAAGCTGCTTTCAGAAGGAACTCTCATCCGTATTGACCTGGAAAAACTTCAGCCCTTTCTTGACAATGATGAAGCCTACTTTACCTGGCGCATGCCACACAAGACGCTGGACGAAGTCTTTAAGCCCCGTATGGATGTGGGAAACGCTCTGGACCGCCTGCGGGATCTGATCACCACGCCTGTGGTATCCGAAAAGTACGGTTACTCCATCCGGATCAACGAATCGAGACTCCTGCCGGAAGAAGTCACCCGAATCGGTGCCTTCCACCGTCAGAAACTGCAGAAAGCGGTTATAACCATTTCCATAAACGAAAGCTATGAACTCAATGACGGCGGCTGTTACCGGATTCGCCGTCTGGAAGAAAATCTGTACCAGTCGTTCCTTCCCCAAAATTATCCCTGCGAAGATGTCATCACCTATCACTGGAATCAGAGCCATGACTATAACACGCGGGGGCACTTTAATTTCTACTACAGTATTGCCCGGTATTCCGTAAGCCGTGAAAGCATGTTCCTGTACCTGGTTCTGCTTACAGTGATCGGCGTCATCGGCAATCTGCTTGCCAGTGCTGTTCAATACTGGCTCGGCTGGTTTCTGTAAGGAGGTGGCCCAATGAGATTACTGATCCCCATTGCGCTGAACTGCATGCTTGTCCTGGCCGTATATATGGCAGACAAGCATACTCCCGTCAAAAAACCGAACGACATCCCCAAACAAATCATCATCGGCATCCTCTTCGGTGCTGTCTCAGCCTTTGCCTCCGGCTACGGTGTGCAGTGGCTGGGTACGACTGTGAATGTCCGTGATGCCGCTCCTCTGTCCGCAGGTCTCATCTTCGGTTCCCCTGCCGGTATCATCTCCGGCCTCATTGGAGGCTTGTACCGCTGGTTCAGCGTGTACTGGGGCGGCGGTATGTATACCCGGCTTGCCTGCAGCATCGCAACGATCCTGGCAGGTTTCATGGCCGCGGGACTGCGCAAGCTGATGTTTGACAACAAAAAGCCCACCTGGGGCTATGGCATCTGCATTGCCGTGGTGTGCGAAGTGATCCATATGATCCTGATTTTCCTGACCAACATGGATAATTCTTCCCAGGCCTTTGAATTTGTCAAGGGTGCCACAGCGCCCATGATGCTGGGCAACTCCCTGGCTGTGGGTATATCTATCATCATCGTCTCTCTTTTCAGCCATGAGAATTTTTTCAGGAAAAGATCTTCTGAAGGTATTGCCCACACCTTCCAGAGAAGACTTCTCAGCTGCATCGTCATCGCCTATCTCATCACCAGCACCTTTACCCTGGTTCTCCAGAACGGTATGGCTCAGATCGAAACCCAGGAAGTATTTACCGTTGCAATCAACGACATCGAGTCGGATGTAAGAGAAAAATCCAACCACCAGCTTCTGTCCCTCGCTGAGCAGGTCCAACAGGAATATGAACATGATCCCTCCGTTTCCCTGCAGGCTCTTGCGCAAAAGCACGGGATTGTTGAGATCAATGTGGTGGATGATACCGGCATGATCATCAACTCCACAGAAGCAGATGTGATCAACAATTATGATATGAACTGCAAGGCGCAGTCCAAGGAATTTGTTGACATGCTGAAGGTTCAGGATTCCTTTGTGCAGGAATATTCTCCCAGAGGCAAGGATGAATCTGTATGGAGAAAATACGCAGCTGTAAATCTCAGTGACGGCGGCTTTATCCAGGTGGGGTATGACCCTGAACAGTTCCACGAGATGCTCAATGAATTTGTGGTGGATGTTACCAAGAACCGCCATGTGGGTACCAGCGGCTTTGTTGCCGTCCTGGATGAAAATCTCTGCATGGTGATCGATAACGAGTATGCAGGCAAGCATATTTCATCCATCGGAATCATTCCCCCTGAGGAAATGAAGCAGGGTCGGACCGCTACCGCACTCTACAGTGCCGACATTGTGGACGGCATCAGTGATCTGAGTGCGGAGTATATGTATGTCTTCAAATTTGTTGAAGGTTACTGCCTGATTGCTGCCATGCCTGTCACGGAAGCCATGTTCATGCGGGACGCTTCCATGCTCACGAGTGTCTTCATGCAGGTGCTGATTTTCGCGACACTCTTTGTGTTCATCTACATCCTCATCAAACGGGTCATCATCAACAATCTTAAAAAGATCAACGACACTCTGGCCCGAATCACCAAGGGCGATCTGAATGTAACGGTGGATGTCCGCTCCAACACGGAGTTTGCTTCCCTGTCCGATGATATCAACTCCACTGTGACCACACTGAAACGCTATATCGCTGAGGCCGCCGCGCGGATCGACAAGGAACTGGAATACGCCAAGCAGATCCAGTTGTCCGCCCTTCCCACCAACTTCCCCAACGGCGATGACTACAGCATCTATGCCCAGATGATCGCAGCAAAGGAAGTGGGCGGTGACTTCTATGATTTCTATAAACTCAGCGATACAACGGTGGCTTTCCTGGCGGCTGACGTCTCCGGAAAGGGAATCCCCGCTGCCATGTTCATGATGACTGCCAAGACCATCATCAAGGATCTGGCGGAAAGAGGCCTGGCAGTCAACGAGATCTTCACCCAGGCCAACGAAAAACTTTGCGAAAACAACGAATCCGGCATGTTCGTCACTGCCTGGATGGGCATTCTGGATCTTACCACCGGTCAGGTTAAGTTCGCCAATGCCGGCCATAATCCCCCGCTGCTGAAACGGGCCAACGGATCCTTTGAATACCTGAGAACCCGTGCCGGCTTTGTTCTGGCAGGCATGGAGGGAATCCGGTACCGCATCGGCGAGATGACCCTGTATCCCGGAGACCGGCTCTTCCTGTATACCGACGGTGTCCCGGAGGCAACAAACACGGAAAACAAGCTATACGGTGAGGAGCGGCTTCTGGACTTCATGAACCGGAATGCCGCCATGGAGGCCACAGCGCTTCTGCCGGCGCTGAAGGCAAATATCGACGAATTTGTGGGCGAAGCTCCCCAGTTCGATGATATTACCATGCTCATGTTTGACTACAAACCGAAAGAAGGAGGTGCGTCAATGACAACGCAAGTATTCCCCGCGAAGACAGATGCCCTGCCGGACATCCTGGGCTTTGTGGAAGAAACCCTGGAAGGCTATGGATGCTCCATGAAGATCCAGATGGCAGTCTGCGTGGCCATTGAAGAAGTATTCGTCAATGTGGCGCACTACGCTTACGGTGACGGTGAAGGAGATCTGACCCTGGGTATCGGCTTTGATGAAACCGCCCGAACAGTCACCTTCCGCATGGCAGACAAGGGCATCCCCTTCGATCCGCTGAAAAAACCGGACCCGGATATCACTCTGTCCGCAGAAGACCGTGAGATCGGCGGTCTTGGCATTTTCATCACCAAGAAAACCATGGACGCCTTAACCTATTCCTACGTAAACGGCGAAAATGTTCTGACCATGATCAAAAAAATATAAAGGAGACTGAAGGATATGACCATCGAAATCAAGAAGAATGCAGACTCTGCCACCATCTGTGTTGCAGGCAGACTGGATACCACCACTGCACCTGCTCTGGATAAGACCATCAACGAGGACATCAACGGTGTCAGCCATCTGATCCTGGACATCAAGGACATCGACTACATCTCCAGCGCAGGCCTTCGTGTGCTGCTGAGTGCTCAGAAAAAAATGCAGAAGATCGGCTCTATGAAAGTTTTAAACGTTTGCCCGGCGGTCATGGAAGTCTTCGAAATGACCGGCTTTGCCGACATTCTGGTGATCGAATAAATAATACTGATATCTGAAAAGGAGTGCATACATATGGAAATTACCTACCGCGTAGATAAAGACATTCTGTACATCGCCATCGACGGCCGGATCGACGCTTCCAACGCTGGTGCCGCAGAAGAACAGATCTTTGCCATCCGGAATGAAAACCCCGGTAAGCATACCGTGATCGACGCCGACAAGCTGGCCTATATTTCCTCCGCCGGTCTTCGAGTGATCCTGAGACTGAGAAAGGCTGAGCCCAAGCTGGCAATCATCAATGTGGCTGCCGACGTTTATGAGGTCTTTGACATGACCGGCTTCACTGACATGGTCACTGTGGAAAAGGCATATCCCAGAATGAGTGTGGAAGGCTGCGAGTTCATTGCCAAGGGCGCCAACGGTGCTGTCTACCGCTATGATGACGAAACCATCATCAAAACCTACTTCGCCAAGGACGCACTGCCCGAGATCAAGCAGGAGCGTGAGAACGCAAGACGCGCCTTTATTCTGGGCATCAACACTGCCATTCCCTACGGCATCGTCCGGGTGGGTGATCTCTATGGCACCATCACCGAACTGCTGAATGCTGTCAGTGTCACCAAGCTGATCCGCCAGAACACCGAAGATATGTCCCTCGCTGCCAAGTATTACATCGATATGCTGAAGAGCATTCATGTTATCAAGGTGGAAGACGGTGAAGTTCCCGATATGAAGGAAACCGCTCTGGCCTGGGCTAATTTTGTGGCCCCCCACCTGCCGGAAGATCAGGCAAAGAAGCTGCGTGCACTTGTCGAAGCCGTTCCCAAGCAGAACACCCTGATGCACGGTGACTATCACACCAACAACATCATGGTCCAGAACGGCGAACCCCTGCTCATCGATATGGACACCCTGTGCATGGGTCATCCCGTCTTTGAACTGGGTTCCATGTTCAATGCCTTCATCGGCTATTCTGAGCTGGACCACCAGGTAACTATGAATTTCTTCGGCTATCCCCATGAAGCTGCAGAAAAGTTCTGGGATATGTCCCTGAAACTGTATCTGGGCACTGAGGATGACGCTGTTTGCCAGGCTGTGGCAGAAAAAGCCATGATCATCGGCTACACCCGCATGCTCCGCCGTGCAATCCGCCGTCCCCACGAGGCAGAGAGCCCTGCAAAGATCGCAAGATGCAAGGAAATGCTTGGCATTCTGCTGAACAAGGTCGACACGCTGGTATTCTGATCATGGATAAAATCTTACTGATCAATGCCTGTGCCCGGTCCGGCTCCCGGACACGGCAGCTGACACAGTCCGTGCTGGACAAACTGGAAGGTTCGGTTGAGGAAGTCTGGCTGTATGACAGAACCCTCACCGCCCTTGACGCCGAGGGTATCGAAAAGCGGGAGCAGGCAGCGCACAACCGGGATTTTTCCGATCCGGTGTTTGATCTTGCCAAGCAGTTCGCCGCCGCCGACCGCATTGTGGTGGCCGCACCCTATTGGGATCTGATGTTCCCCGGTGTGCTGAAGCTCTATCTGGAAAACATCACGGTATCGGATGTTACCTTCCGCTACACTTCCGACGGAAGACCGGAAGGTCTGTGCCGGGCCAAAACGCTGGATTATGTAACCACTTCCGGCGGATATATCGGCCAGAACGACTTTGGTTATTCCTATATTGATGCCTTGGCACGAAATTTCTTCGGAATCCCGACTGTCCGCCGCTATGCAGCCGAAGGTCTGGACATCTTTGGCAACGATCCTGCTGAGATCCTCCGCAAAGCCCAGGCAGATATTCTGCTATAAAAAGGATGAATCTTATGAAACAGAAAAGCCTGAGAACCACTGCAATTATTCTTCCTGTGGGATTTCTCCTGACCATTGCGGCATGTTTGCTTACCGGTATTGTCAAAGCCCCGGTCATCACCGAGCACGAGTTCAGCTTTGCGGTGACATATCAGCTGGACGGTGAAACCAAGACCCTTGACGGTGTTTACAGATGCTGCTTCCAATCCACCGGAAAGGGAGACGAACCTCAGGAAAGATACTACAGCGGTGAACACCTGTCGAACCCCTCTGAAGAACATCCCTCAGAATACACCATTGCACAGAAAGATGATCTCGAACTATGCATCGTGACCTATTTCTCCGATCCCTGTCTGATGGGCGATGCTGACGGCAGAACCTTCTGTTTCGAGCCTTACCTGGCTGTCTTTGACCGTGACAGAGTCGAATACACCGACGAGGAAACCCTCAGCCGGTTTGACGCTGAGATCACTGACTGGGTCAGCCCCGAACCCATTGCAAATTCCTTCAGGTTCATGGGCTTCTCCAAGCTCCACGATATGAGCATGTTCGCCATGCTGGCGGTCGGCATTCTGACGTTGCTTGCCTGCTTGATTTTTGTAAAGCGGGACAGAACCGTTCCCTACAATGCCCTCGACAAGGTTTCCATCCTGCTGAACATCCTCATTTGTCTGGCGGCCATTCCTTTTATGACCTTCATCATTTTCCTCATGCAGATCGTGGTGAGCATTGATGATCCGGTGTATCAGATTGCCTTGTGTGTTCCAGCCATTACCGCATTCACACTGGCCGCATCCGTTGCCCTTCGCCGCATCAGATTCACAAAGACCGGATTTTTCCTTCCGTTTGCCGGTCCTGTGCTGTTTGTTCTGACGCTGATTCTTTCTGAGTAAAGTTTTGTCCTAACTTCCTGGATATATGGAGATCGTGCCTATGAAAAAAATCCTGATTGCTGTACTTGTGATTTGTTTTCTGTTGACCGGCTGCAAAAGCCGGGATGGCGGAAATGGATCTGATGCAGTACCTGATGTAACGCAACCCATTTCCACAACTGCCGCAGCGGAGCAGTCCGCATCCAGAATCTATCCCCTGCCCGATACTTCTATGGAGAATATGACGGATGCTGTTCTTTCTGTATCTCTGGAGGAAGGCAACGCATATGTTGACGACACCGGCAAAATGCAGATGGATGTGAAAATATACACCTACGACAAGTACGACATGGTTGACATTTCCATGCTGAAAGTCGGAGACATCCTGGTCACCCATACCGGTGAAGTGGAGATCACCGCCCTAACGAGAACAGAAAGCGGTGCCGTTTTGATCAACGGCGGTCTGGATGAGAACGGATTTGACCTGATCACCGATGAAACCGGCATTTTTTATGAGCGGGGCTACAATGACGCAAAGAACTGGTACGAAATCGGTCAGGCCACCATTCGGGTGTCCGTGGATTTTGAATACCACGATACTTCTGATCCGGAGGCAGGAGAGATCCTGTATTACCCCGGCAGCTTCCTGATTGGAGAAGTCACCGATTATAATTTCACACCCTACAACACCACCATCCGTGTTGAAGGCGGTCAGATCATGGAAATGTACCGTGTATATACCCCTTGACGAGAAAAAAGCCTCCGGTTTAAATACCGGAGGCTTTTTATGCTCCATCGGGAAGTACAAATTATATATCAACAGCGTTCTCATGTATCAGGCCTGTTATTCACTGTATTTACAGTGTCTCTCTTTAAAGTTTTATTAAAACAGTTGATACTTTCCGGAAAAGCATGTATAATGTGCAAAAAAGAACCTGGAGGAATTATGAAAAAGATAGTTTCAACTGAAATATTACATAATCCTGTACTCAGAAAGCTCGAACGCTGGGTCTTTACAGTCATCTGTCTGTGTCTTCTGTGCTGTTCGGGAAATCTGATTCTCAACGCGAATGCTGCCTCCGAGATGAAGGCCAGTGATTCCTGCATCGAATTTATCAAGGCTGTGGAGGGTTTTTCTTCCGTGCCCTATTATGATTACGGTCAGTACACCGTCGGTTACGGAACCCAGTGCCCCACCGAAAAATATTTTGAGTATAAAGCCAACGGCATTCCCAAAAAAGAAGCAGAAGCACTGCTGCAAAAAGAGATCACGGAGATTGAGGTAACCCTCAACCAAAAATTCATCAGTCCCTATGGTCTCGCATTTTCCCAGCATCAGTTCGACGCTCTGGTTTCCTTCTCCTATAACATCGGTCCCGGCTGGATCACCTATGACAGTTCCCTGAGAAATGCGATTTTAAGAAACGCAGACAGCGATGAGTTGGTATATGCCTTTGGTCTTTACTGCACCGCCGGCGGAAAATATCTGCCCGGCCTGGTCACCAGACGGCTGTGTGAAGCCGATATGTATCTGAACGGAAGATACAGCAAAGCGTTAAGCAATGAGTACGGCTATGTGTATTACGATGCCAATGGCGGCAGCGTGGAATACCGGGTCCAGGGATACCGCGCCCAGAGTAACACCGCGCCCGCGGCTGCTGCCTCCCGGAGCGGAGATACCTTCCTGGGCTGGTATACGGACTTGACCGGCGGCACCAAGGTGGATACTCTGAACGGTGCTCTGACCGGCAAGACCCTGTTTGCCCACTGGCTGTCCGATGAAAACAATACCGATCAGAATGGATCTGCAACCACAGTCAAAGTGACCGGCGATGCCGTGAATGTCCGAACCGGTCCCGGTACCAATTACGCGGTTGTGAAACGGGTTTACCGGAATGAAACAGTGACTGTAACCCATATCACCCACCTGACCAATATGAAATGGGGCAAGATCCCTGCCGGATGGATCTGTCTGGACTTCACCAATTACGACGATGTGGTCAGCGGAAATGGAAACACCGTCACATCTCCTGACGGTGCCGAATGGTGGGATGAGGAGGATTCCAATTGGGATACTACTCCGGACAATCCCCCTTCCGTCCCGGACACTACCCCTTCTGTCCCGGACAATACCGTTTACGTTACCGGTACAGTAAAGGTCAGCAATTATCTGATCATCCGCGGTGGTGCCGGAACATCTTACCCTTCCGTGGGATTCCTGTTTAACGGCAACCGGGTGGAAATCCTGGAGCAGAAAACTGCAGAGGGACGTACCTGGGGCCGAATCTCCAACGGCTGGGTCTGCATGGACTACATCACAACCGGCAATGCTTCTGCCGACACCGGCACCAGCCAGAAACCCGCAGATTCCAATACGACGGTGGAATCTACCTCCATCCGTGGTAAAATCACTGCAGATGCTCTTCGGATCCGCTCCGGCGCAGGCACCGGAAATCCCATTGTCGGTTTCTATTATCAGAACGATACCGTTACTGTTTCCGGGAAAGTCCGTGTGGGCTCTGTCACCTGGGGAAAAACCGACCGGGGCTGGATCAGCATGGACTACTTCTCTTCCGATGCTCCCGGCGCTGAGTACTGGGAGCCCGTTGGAAACAGCACCAAAACCGTGCGTGCGGACTGCCTGAGAATCCGCAGCGATGCAGGTACCAACAATAAAATCGTCGGTTTCCTGTACGACGGCGACACTGTTACCGTTCTGGAAACCAAAGCAGTCGGTTCCGTCACCTGGGGACGGATCAGCCAGGGCTGGATCTGCATGGAATATGTAAAATAATCAAAAAAGTGCTGTCACGGAATTCCGTGACAGCACTTTTCATTTGCAGATAAGGAATTAGGCCTTTTCCAGAGCCAGAGTTCTGGTGGTCAGATCGCAGACTTCAGCGGGGCCGTAGTACTGGATGGCACCGGGATAGGTGAAGCAGGTCTCAACAGCCCACTTTTCGCGGTTGGCCTCGAAGAACTTGAAGGGTGCGCCGTCCAGCTCAACCAGAGCCTTGCGGATAACGGGCTTATCGGCACCATGACGGCGCTCGATGTTCATCATCTTGGTGATGGGCATACCGCCTGCGACCCACTCCTCAGCGGGCTTGGACAGGTTGGAAACCTTGGACAGGTAGCCGTTGAAGCCGTACTGGATCAGCATTGCTGCATTGTAGCCCAGTGCGTAGCAGTAGTCAGCGTCGAAGTTGGAGGGGAATGCGCAGCGGCCTTCGTAGCCGAAGAAGTGGTGCTG
>JAFZGL010000041.1 GCA_017555395.1 Oscillospiraceae bacterium
GACATCGGCATCGATGACATCACCATCGTTCCCGAGCAGAAGTATCCCGACGGCAACTTCCCCACCTGCCCCTACCCCAACCCCGAAATCTTCGAGGCTCTGGAGCTGGGTCTGAAGCTGGCCACCGAGACCGGAGCAGACCTGATGCTGGCCACCGACCCCGATGCTGACCGCGTCGGTATCGCCATGAAGTGTCCCGACGGCACCTACGAGCTGGTCTCCGGCAATGAAGTGGGCGTCCTGCTGCTGGACTACATCTGCGAGGGCCGCATTGAGAAGGGCACCATGCCCAAGAACGCTGTCGCCGTCAAGTCCCTGGTCTCCACGCCTCTGGCTGACGCTGTGGCTGCCAACTACGGTGTTGAAATGCGCAACGTGCTGACCGGCTTCAAGTGGATCGGCGATCAGATCGCCCGTCTGGAAGCTGCCGGCGAAGTCGAGCGCTTCATCCTGGGCTTCGAAGAGTCCTACGGCTACCTGGGCGGCCCTTACGTCCGCGACAAGGATGCCATCATCGGCTCCATGCTGATCTGCGAAATGGCTGCTTACTACCGCAGCATCGGTTCCTCCATCAAGGAGCGCCTGGAGGCCATTTACGCCAAGTACGGCCGTTACCTGAACAAGGTCGACTCCTTCGAGTTCCCCGGTCTGAGCGGCATGGACAAGATGGCAGGCATCATGGCTGGTCTGCGTCAGAATCCCCCTGCTGAGATCGGCGGCTATGCTGTGACCAAGGTCGTTGACTACGCTGATTCCGCAGCAACCGGTCTGCCCGCAGCCAACGTTCTGGTCTACACCCTGGACGGCGGCGCAACCGTCATCGTCCGTCCCTCCGGCACCGAGCCCAAGATCAAGACCTACTTCACCACCCTGGGCAAGGATCTGGCTGAGGCACAGGCCCAGAAGGATGTTCTGGCTGCTGCACTGAAGCCCATCCTGGCATAAGCATACGATCCTAAGCTGATTTACCGAATCTAAACAGAAGCCGGGCAGGAAATTTCCTGTCCGGCTTTTCCATTTCTTGACTTTACAGCAAAGCTGTGATACATTTTTACTGGTATTTATACGAAAAACAAATGATTTTGGAGGAAAGAAATGAAGAAAGGCAATCCGATCGCGCTGCTGCCCATCGGCGTTTTCCTGGCAATTTATTTAGGTTTGGGTCTGACATTTGAATATGTACTGCATATTGCCATGGGATTCTACAATATTCCCATTATCATCGCATTCCTGGCTGCCATTCTGGTGGCTTGTCTTCAGAACCGCTCTGTAAGTTTCAACGATAAACTCGCTATCATGGGACAGGGTGTGGGTGATCCCAACATCATCACCATGCTGCTGATCTTCCTGACCGCCGGTGCATTCGTGGGCGTGGTAGGCCGCAGCTCTGCCCAGAGCGTTGCCTACTTCCTGCTGGATCTCATTCCCGCCGACTATGCAGTCGCCGTCCTGTTTGTGGTTGCCTGCTTTGTCTCTACTGCCATGGGTACCTCTGTGGGCACCATTACCCTGCTGACTCCCATCGCTGTGGAAGTAAGCACTGCCGCCGGTTTCTCCGGTGCTCTGTGTGTGGCATCCGTCATGGGCGGTGCCATGTTCGGCGACAATCTTTCCTTCATTTCCGATACCACCATCGCTGCCTGCAACGGCCAGGGCTGTGCCATGCAGGATAAATTCAAGGGCAATTTCCTGATCGCCCTGCCCGCCGCCATTACCGCTCTGGCACTGATTCTTCTGTGCTCCTCTGTCAACGGCAACGCCTCCATTATTTCCAGCAGCTATGATCTGATCCTGATCATTCCTTACGTTCTGGTTCTCGTGGGCGGTATCGTCGGCATCAACGTCTTTGTGGTGCTGATTGCAGGCATTGTCTCCGGCGCCCTGATCATGCTGCTGACCGGTCAGATTGAGGCCATCAATCTGCTGTCCGCCATGGGTACCGGTGCCTCCGGTATGTTCGAAACCAGCATGGTGGCTATTCTGGTGGCTGCCATGTGCGCTCTGATCCGGGTTTACGGCGGTTTTGATGCGCTGCTCGCCTTCATCCGAAAGGGCTTCAAGGGCAACAAGGGCGGTCAGCTGGGCATGGGCCTGCTGGTCGGTGCCATGGATATCGCCACCGCCAACAACACCGTTGCCATTGTTATGGCAAACCCCATTGCCAAGGAAATGAGCCAGGACTACGGCATCAGCCCCAAGCGCGCTGCCTGCATCCTGGATACCTTCTCCTGCATCTTCCAGGGCGTGATCCCCTACGGTGCTCAGATGCTGGTTGCCATCTCTGCCTGTGCCGAAATGGGTCTGACCATCTCCGCTTTCCAGATCATGCAGTATCTGTTCTATCCCTACCTGCTGATGGTGAGTTCCATGATCGCCATCTTCCTGTTCAAAGAAAAGAAGTAAATGAAAAGGCTGCCGGTTTCGGCAGCCTTTCTTTTTATACTTTGATAACTCTTCCTTCACGGCGGGGCTTGGGGGCAGGCACTTCATCGGGATAACCCAGAACACAGTTGGCAACACCGATGAGATCTTCCCGAAGACCCCACTTGTGCAGCAGCGCCTTACCCTCTTCGCTTTCAAACATCTGCCGTGCCCGGTGGATCCAGCAGCTGCCCAGACCGATGTCGTAGGCTGCCTGCATCAGATTACCCATGACCAGGCTGCCGTCCTCCACAGCAGTATAGCGCTCCGGCTCCACCAAAACCACCACAACGCAGGGTGCTCCATAGAAGGGATCGGCGGTTGTGCCCATGACTTCCGCGTTCATCCGGGACAGCTGATCCCGGGTCGCCTTGTCCCGGACTGCCACCATAACGGTATTCTGGGTATTCATGCCGCTGGCAGCATAGAGACCTGCCTCCAGAATGGCATCCAGGTGCGCATCACTTACCTGTTCCAGCTTGTACTTACGGATAGAGCGGCGTTCCTTCAGGTTTTCAAGCATACATATACCTCCTGTTATTTCTGCGGATAGCAGCGGTTTACAAATTCCATTGTTGTGCAAATTTCAAAGCCGAAGCCTTTGATGTACTTCAGAAGCTCTTCCATATAGTCCCAGTGGTTTAAAAATTCCAGTTCGTAGGAATGGCCTGCCATGACAAAGAGAGAATCCGGAAGATCATTCTTTGCAAAGGCAGCGGTCTTTTCCATCACATCCGGATCATTGTAAAGGGCATGGATGGGGATGTGATACGGATCTTTCGGCAATGCAAAGGAAGTCGCGTACTCAGACAGACGGATATACCGGACGTATTTTTTGATGATACGGATCTCCCGTTCGCCGCAGACCGTAAAGGGCACACCGAAGCCGATCTCCTGAACGCCGAAGATCTTCTTCAGGGCAGTACAGTCTTCCTCCACTTCCCTCCGGAGCCGGGGCGGATGCAGACTGTCCAGTCTGGGATGGGTCAGGGTATGGCTGGCAATCTCATGGCCGCGGTACTGCTGAAGCGTATCCGCAAGATGCTGCCGCACCACAGGATGTCCCTCGAATTCCCAGACGAAGTCCTCCAGACCGGTGTTCAGGTTAAAAGTGCAGGGAATCTCGTACCGATTCAGCAACTCCACGAATCTTTTGTCGTGGACAGTGCCGTCATCAAAGCTCAGAAGAAAATATTTTGCCATATTATCACTCCCACAGTGTCTGGACGGTGCTGTCAAAGTATTTTTCCACAAACCAGGTAGCTTCGCGAATCTCCTCTGCGGAGAACACCGCATCTTCCGATGCCATCACCAGTTTGTCCTCATTGTCATCCCGCCGGCGGATGGCGGCAATAACGCGTCCCCGGAAGGTCTCCAGGGGCACATCCACGCCCAGGACATAGACATCCTGTTCCTCTCCGTCGCCGCCCATGGTACCGGGCAGGAACCCATAATTGATGGTATAGTGCAGTGTGATGCCCTTGGTCACATGGGTATGACCGATGGGACGGTC
>JAFZGL010000004.1 GCA_017555395.1 Oscillospiraceae bacterium
ATCGGCTTTTTGGGCATGATGGCGGGTGGCTTGCTGATCGGTACTTGGGGTGGATTCAAACGACATACCAAGACGCTGTTGGTGGGAATGATGGCCTTTGGACTGCTGGCCATCCTCATGGGAGTGGTAAACAGCTTCTATGTGTACCTTGCTCTGATGGCCGTTTACGGAGTTGCGCTGACCATGGTGCAGACAGCATCTACCACCCTCCTGCAGGAGAACAGCACACCGGAAATGGCGGGACGGATATTCGGATTGTTCGGCGCAGCTTACTCCAGCTTCCTGCCCATTGGCATGGTCGTATTCGGGTTGCTGGCTGATAGAACATCTATGCGATTACTGATGATGCTGTCCGGTAGTCTGCTGATCTTGATGGCAGCTGTGATGTTTCTGGATAAATCTTTTTACCAGAACGGTGATATAAGTTAGCTTAAAGAATAGTAAACAATACAATCTGCATCCCCTAAACCATAAATGAACCCCCTCTGTGCCAAAGGGGGTTCACTGCAAAATCCTCATTCCGATTTTGTATCCTAATTATAGCCATTTGCCAAGAAAGTCCAACACCTTTCGGTGTTGGACTTTCTTGCGTTGTGGGACAATGGAGTTGAATGACTAAATGTGACAGTCCGGTGGACTGTCACGATGACCAGATCAAAAGCTGGTCGACCAGTGCTGTAGAAAGTCCTGATAATTCTGCAGTGAGAAGGTATCCTGAAGATCATCGGCATTCTGTGCCGGCGTAATATGAATTTTCTGCAATGAAATCCTGCAACAAGAATGGATAAATGAATATAACCGATGCATATTCGCATATATCCGACAAGTGGAGAAGATCCGACAGGGGAGGATCGGATTTCAATGTGTTACATATGTCCTTGGACTGTGGAAAATACTGAATATTTGTCTTTCGATCAGAGAGGAGCGATTTGGAGCAGATGAATAATCGGTAAAGATTTTTTGCTGTACCTTTTATGAAAAATGCTACAAAATTTTATGCCACATTAGCGTGATAAAGTGAAAGATGGGGCATTACAGGTGTATGTCCTACGGTGGACATACGTAGTTATGCAAAGCATACAAAATGATTGGGTTTAATAAGGGATTATTCGTCAAAATAACAAGGTTGAAAAAAAGAACATTCTGTATTATAATCTAAAGTATATTTCCATGCCTTTTCGAAATTTTTGAATAAATGAGTCTGAAAAATTTGGAAAAAGCGGAAAACGGCCCAAAGCTGTTTTCCCGGAAACAAACATATGAAGCGGGTTATTTCCTGCCATCTCAGCCTTGGTGGTTTGAAGGTCCCGTGCGAAAGGAAGATGAAAATGAACTCCAAAACAATGATGTACGTCCTGAAGCGTATTCTGCTGGCTCTGCTGACGGTTTGGGTTGTCATCACCATTACCTTCTTCGTCTCCCGTGCCGTCCCCGGCGGCCCGTTCACCGGCGAAAAGGCAATCTCTGCAGCAGCTCAGGCAGCTCTGGAAGCCAAGTATGGTCTGGATAAGCCTGTTATGGAGCAGTATGTGACCTATCTGAGCGATATCGTCACCAAGCTGGACTTCGGTCCCTCTCTGAAGCAGCGCGGCCAGAATGTCAATGATATCATTGCACGCGGCCTGAGCGTTTCTGTCAAGCTGGGTCTGTCTGCTGCATGTATCGCAGCTGCCTGCGGTATCGTCATGGGTGCCGTTGCTGCACTGAAGCGCAACTCTGTTCTGGACAGAAGCATCATGGTGTTCTCCACTGCATGCGTTTCCATGCCCAGTTTCATCATGGGCTCGTTCCTGTTGCTGATCTTCTCCCTGAAGTTGGGACTGTTCCCGGCAAACGGTACAACAGCCGACGGCTTGATCCTGCCTGTGATCACCCTGTCCCTGTCCCCCATGGCAAACATCACCCGTCTGACCCGTTCCTCCATGCTGGACGTTCTGGGTCAGGACTACATCCGTACCGCTAAGGCCAAGGGCGTTTCCGGTATGAAGATCGTGTTCAAGCACGCACTGAAGAACGCACTGATCCCCGTCATCACCTACATCGGACCCATGCTGGCATACATTGTCACCGGTTCCCTTGTCGTTGAGAAGATCTTTGCTGTCAATGGCATCGGCCGTGCCTTCGTCGGCTCCATCACTGACCGTGACTACCCCCTGATCATGGGCACCACCATCGTTCTGGCCTGCCTGATCGTTGTCATGAACCTGCTCAGTGACATCCTGTACAAGGTCGTTGACCCCCGCATCAATCTGGAATAAGGAGGACAAGTAAATATGAACCTGAAGAAATTGTCCATGCATCCCGATCTGGATTGCTTCGCACCTGCTTCGGATGCTGAAAAGGAATACATGGTACAGATGCGTCCCTCTTCCACCTTCTTCAAGGACGGCCTGAAGCGTCTGATGAAGAATAAGGTTGCAGTGGTCAGCTTTATCATTATTGTCATCATTACCCTGAGCTCCATCATCCTGCCCATGTTCTGGCCCTACCGTTATGACCAGATGCTGGGTGTTACCCCCGGCCGTCCCGTCAATGCTTCCTACAACAACCTGGCTCCCTTCGAGTACGGCGAGAAGGAACTGGAGCGTATGGAAAAGGGCGAGACCATCTTCCCCCATATCTTCGGTACTGACGCACAGGGCCGTGACTACTTCATCCGAGTGGTCTACGGTGCCCGTATTTCCCTGTCTGTTGGTTTCTTTGCATCCCTGATCGTTCTGGTGATCGGCCTGACAGTCGGTTCCATTGCCGGCTATTGCGGCGGCAAGGTGGATATCGTGATCATGCGTATCGTCGATATCATCTACTCTCTGCCCGATATGCTGATGATCATCCTGCTGTCCACCGTCATGAAGGAGGCTCTGACTCCTGTCATTGAAGGTACAGTCCTTGCAAAATTGGGTGTCAATATGATCTCCCTGTTCATCGTCTTCGGTCTGCTGTACTGGGTCTCCATGTCCCGTCAGATCCGTGGCCAGATCCTCAGCCTGCGTGAGCAGGAGTACGTCCTGGCTGCACAGGCCACCGGCGCACAGGGTAAGTGGATCATCATGAAGCACCTGCTGCCTAACTGCATCTCCGTCGTGGTTATCTCCACCGCTCTGCAGATCCCCAGCGCTATCTTCACCGAAAGCTACCTGTCCTTCCTGGGTCTGGGCGTCAATGCTCCCATGCCTTCTCTGGGCTCCCTGGCTTCCGATGCACTGAACGGTATGAACTCCTATCCCTACCGTCTGGTCATTCCTGCAATCGTTATTTCCCTGATCGTTCTGTCCCTGAACCTGTTTGGCGATGGTCTGCGTGACGCATTCGATCCCAAGCTGAACGGTTAAGAAAGGAGAGTATAAAAATGGCTCTTTTAGAAGTTAAAGACCTGCATACCTCCTTCTTCACCGATGCCGGTGAAGTCAAGGCGGTCAACGGTGTTTCCTACTCCCTGGACCACGGTAAGGTCCTGGGTATCGTCGGCGAATCCGGCTCCGGCAAGTCCGTTTCCGCATACTCCATTATGCAGATTCTGGCCGGTACCGGTAAGATCGTCAGCGGTTCCATCAAGCTGGACGGCCAGGAACTGGTCGGTGCCGGCGAAGAAGTCATGAAGAAGGTTCGCGGCAACAAGATTTCCATCATCTTCCAGGACCCCATGACCTCCCTGAACCCCACCTATACCATCGGCCATCAGCTGATGGAGGCTATCCTGCTGCATACCAACCGCAACAAGAAGGAAGCTTATGACCGTGCTGTGGAAATGCTGCGTCTGGTCAATATCAATGAACCCGAAAAGCGCATGACCCAGTATCCCTTCGAGTTCTCCGGCGGTATGCGCCAGAGAGTTATGATCGCTATGGCTCTGGCCTGCGAGCCCGATATCCTGATCGCTGACGAGCCCACCACTGCACTGGACGTCACCATTCAGGCTCAGATCCTGGATCTGATGAAGCAGCTGCAGGAAGAACTGGGCATGGCTATCATCATGATCACCCATGACCTGGGCGTTGTCGCTCAGATGTGTGACGAAGTTATCGTTATGTATGCCGGTTCCATCTGCGAGCAGGGCACTGCAGACGAGATCTTCTATAACCCCAAGCACGAGTACACCAAGGGTCTGCTGCGTTCCATCCCCACTGTTGACAGTGACGGTTCCCGCCTGCAGCCCATCACCGGTACTCCCATTGACCTGCTGAACATGCCCAAGGGCTGTCCCTTTGCTCCCCGCTGCGATGCTGCCATGAAGATCTGCATCTGCGAGCGCTGCGAGCGTATGCAGATCAATGAGAATCACTATGCATCCTGCTGGATGAACGTGAAGGAAGGCATTGCCAACGGTACCATCAAACTGGACAATCAGAAAGGCGGTAATGAATAATGAGTGAAATCAGAAACGATACCCCCCTGATTGAGGTCAGAAACCTGAAGGAGCATTTCCCCATTCAGGTCAGCGGCCTGAAGACCAAGCCTCTGAAGGCTGTTGACGGCGTTTCTTTCTCCATCAAGCGCGGCGAGACTCTGGGTCTGGTCGGTGAGTCCGGTTGTGGCAAGACCACTGTCGGCCGTACCATCCTGAACCTGTACAAGCCCACTTCCGGCGAGATTATCTATGACGGCAAGCCCATCAAGACTGCTGCCGACATCAAGGAGTTCCGCACCAAGGCCACCATGGTCTTCCAGGATCCCTACTCCTCCCTGAACCCCCGTATGACTGTTGCCGATATCATCGGCGAGCCTCTGGATGTTCACAAGATGTACAAGACCAAGGAAGAGCGTCAGGCCAGAATTCTGGAACTGATGAGCTATGTTGGCCTGAACTCCGAGCATGCAGCCCGTTATGCCCACGAGTTCTCCGGCGGTCAGCGTCAGCGTATCGGTATCGCCCGTGCACTGGCTGTTAATCCCGAGTTCATCGTCTGTGACGAGCCTGTTTCCGCTCTGGACGTTTCCATTCAGGCACAGGTCATCAATATGTTCCAGGAACTGCAGGAGAAGCTGGGTCTGACCTACCTGTTCATCGCCCATGACCTGCTGGTTGTGCGTCATATTTCTGACCGCATTGCCGTTATGTACCTGGGCAAGATGGTGGAGCTTGCTGATGCTGATGAGATCTACGATCATCCTCTGCATCCCTACTCCAAGAGCCTGCTGTCCTCTGTTCCCGTGCCCGATCCCGAGACCGCACGCAACAACAAGCGTATCATTCTGGAAGGCGATATTCCTTCCCCTCTGAACGCTCCCTCCGGCTGCCCCTTCCGTACCCGCTGCCGCTATGCAACTGACGTCTGCGCTCAGAGCATGCCCGAGTTCAAGGAAGTCAAGCCCGGCCACTTCTGCGCCTGCCATAACCTGGAGAACGTAGATTAATTCCATCTGATTCACGATTTGCCTCTGACCGAATACAGATCAGAGGCAAATTTTGAATAAACTTAATCATGAAGGGAAAATGTAACATGAAGAAACTGATTGCTCTGCTTCTGGCAGCTGTCATGGTTCTGAGCCTGGCCGCATGCGGCGGCAGCTCCGCACCCGCAGCTTCCGATGCACCTGCAGCTGATGCTCCCGCTGCCGACACCGGTAAGGTCGATGTTGCCAACATGACCGAAGCCGAGAAGGCTGCTGCTGAGGCTGAAATCCGTCTGGCTCTGTCCATGATGATCGACCGTAACTACATCATCGAGAACATTGCTCAGGGCGGCCAGACCCCCGCTTCCTCCTTTGTCCCCTCCGGTATGACCGACTACGTCGGCGGCCAGTTCTATGAGAACGCAGGCCCCGATGCCAGCTACGCTGGTTACTGGAACACCGATGCCGCTGCTTACGAAGATAACTTCGCAAAGGCATACGATATCCTGACCAAGTACTACGATGTCGACGAGAACGGCATGCTGGTCGGCTTCCCCACTCTGACTTACCTGTACAACACCATGGAATCCCACAAGGCTGTTGGTGAGCACCTGCAGGCTGTCTTTGCTTCCATTGGCATCAACCTGATGCTGGAGAACCAGGAATGGAACACCTTCCAGAACACCCGTAAGGCTGGCGATTTCTCCATCGCTCGTCACGGCTGGTTCGCTGACTACAACGACCCCGTTGGCATGCTGGACCTGTGGATGTCCGAATCCGGCAACAACGACGCTCAGCTGGGCAAGGGCGCTCATGCTGACCTGGCTGTCTACTCCATCGACCTGACCAAGTGGGGCTATGACATCAAGGTTGAGAACGGCACCTGGGCTGAGACCTTCGACGTTCTGATCAACACCATCAAGACCTGTACCGACGAGCAGGTTCGTTTCGAGATGATGCACTACGCTGAAGACATGCTGATGGGCACCGGCGCTCTGGTCACTCTGTACTACTACACCGACTACTACCTGCAGGACAAGACCGTTGAAGGTGTTGGCGTCAACCCCTTCGGCTACAAGTTCTTCCGTGATTCCTCCGTTGATGGCTCCAACGAGTCCATCCCCGTCTGCCTGGCTTCCGAGTCCGACACCATCGACCCCGCTCTGAACTCCTCCACCGACGGCGCTATGATCTGCCAGCACCTGCTGGCCGGCCTGGCCAAGTGGGCTCCCGCTGAGGATGGCTCCTACACCAAGATCGTCGCTGAGTGCGCCGAAGAGCTGGTTGAGCCCGTCATCAATGAGGATGGCACCGCTACCTACACCTACACCCTGAAGGAAGGCCTGAAGTGGTCCGACGGCGTTGCCCTGACCGCTGCTGACTTCGCATTCGCCTGGAACCGCGCAGCTTCCCCCGAGCTGGGTGCTGACTACGGCTATATGTTCGACTACGTCAAGCGCAACGAGGACGGCACTCTGGCTGTTGAGGCTGTTGACGACCGTACTCTGGTTGTTACCCTGAACAACGCTGTTCCCTTCTGGAATGAGCTGCTGGCCTTCACCAACTTCCTGCCTGTCCGTGAGGACGTCGTCGCTGACGAAGGCTGGGCTACCGAGGCTGCTACCTACATCGGCAACGGTGCTTACACCCTGACCTCCTGGGAGCATGACGCTCTGATGGTCTTCGACAAGAACGAGAACTATCACGACTTCGACAACGTCAACATGAACCAGATCAAGATGTACCTGTCCGATGACGACAACAACATCCTGACCAACTGGAAGAACGACACCTGGCGTCTGGTCGAATCTCTGCCCACCAACGAGATTCCTTCCGTCAAGACCGAGTACCCCGAGGAGTTCATCGTTGCTCCCTCCACCGGTACTTACTTCCTGCTGTTCAACATGAATGAGCCCCTGCTGCCCTAATCATCTGAACAGTATTCCCTGAAACAAACCCCGGCTTCCTCGGAAGCCGGGGTTTTCCTGTTGCTATTTTAGTCGAACTGGTGTACAATTGTCCTTGCGAAAAGGAGGCGGTTTTATGAACGCCAAGGAATTGATTCAAATTTTAGAGGATACTCTGTATATCCGCACCAGCGGAACAGCCGAAGAAGCTTGCTGCGCCAACTACATCCGGGATAAGGTTTCTGAATTTGGCTGCAAGGCTGAACTTTGGCCCTTTGCTGTGTCCATGGCGGAAATTCAGACGGCAGAACTGACAGTGGACGGAATCTCTGTACCCTGTACAGGTTATTTCTGTGCCGGCAACTGGGATGTGGAGGCACCTCTGTACTATCTGCGCCATGATGACGAGTTCTCTCTGTCCCAGTGCAAGGATAAGATTGTTCTGCTGGATACGGTTGTGGGTTATTGGAAATACCAGGATCTGGTCAAGGCCGGGGCCCTGGGCTACATCACCTGCAACGGCACTGTCTATTCTGATGACAATGATATTGATCAGAAGGAGCAGCGGGCCTTTGTCCACCAGGGACATCGGATGCCTGCGGTGAATATCCACGTCAGAGATACCATCGACATTGTCCGCAGAAACGGTAAGACTGCCCATATCGTCCTGAAGCAGAAGGAGTGGGAAGGCGAGTCCAACAATGTGATTCTGGATATTCCCGGTGAAGTGGATGAATACATTGCTTTTACCGCCCACTATGATACCACCCATCTGTCTGTGGGCCCCTATGACAATATGTCCGGCTGCGCCGGCCTTCTGTATCTGGCAGAGTATTTTGCAAAAAATCCCCAGCACTACAGCCTGCGCTTCATCTGGTGCGGCAGTGAAGAGCGGGGGCTTCTGGGTGCCAAGGCTTATTGTGCCCAGGAAGAAAATATCAGGAACTGCATCATGAACATCAATCTGGATATGATTGGCTGCCTGATGGGCCGGTTCCTCAGCTGTGTCACCGCCGGTGAACGGATGAGCAGCTACATTTCCTGCATGTCCAATGAGCTGGGCTTCCAGAATGATGTCTATCTGGGTGTCTATTCCAGCGACTCCACCCCTTTCGCGGATAAAAATATTCCGGCAGTTTCCTTTGCCCGGATCTCTCCCAGAACCATGTCCGGCTATCATGACCGCTATGATGATATGTACTGCATGAGCGGCGAACAGATGGTGGAAGACTTTGAATTTGTTCTGGCCTTCGCCAAGCGGATGGCTTCTGCCAAGCGGTGTCCCTTCCCCCGGGAGATGCCGGAAGAGATGCGCAAGAAGCTGGATCACTATCTGGGAATCAAGCGCTCCAAGTAAACAGAAAGAACCTGCTCACAGAGCAGGTTCTTTTTTAATGCGCAGACCAGATCAGTTTATTATCCAACCAGATTTCGGTTTCATCAGTGATTTCATAGTAGAGACAGCGTTCGGCATCATTATTTAAGGGAGATGAGAGAACGGTCCAGACAGTAAGATGCAAAGCAGTTCCATTGTATCGGTATTCTATATTGGATATTGCATGGGCAGAATCCATAGACTCGATATAGATGGCCAACTGTCCGTCACCCTCTTCCGCTCTGACAGCAAGGGAAGCATCATTTGCCGGCGAGCCAAGAACAAAAAACTTCAATGCGCAAAAACTGGCCAGAAGAACCAGAATCAGTACACCAATAATGAACTTTTTCACGAAAATCCCTCCCTCTGTTTTCCATCATATCATAGATAGGGATGGAGCACAACAGGGGGGGAAAAAGCTTTATATAATCTTAAGTATTACTTGCATGTTGTCATGAGACGCAGGATCTCCTGATCCGTGTCCTTCATGCCGTTGATGCCGACGGAGGCCATGTTTCGGATGCATTGTTCCGGAGTTTCGGCGCAGATGCCGTCGGAAACACGGAGAGCAGCGCCGCTGACTGCCTGCAGGGCACAGGTCAGAGCGGCAAAGGAGCCGGTGGCCACCTTCATAGCACAGCCAACCTTGCCGCCGTCGCAGATCATGCCGGTGACAGTACCGCACATGTTCCGGATGGTATGACCGATCTGCTCATCGGTACCGCCCAGCAGGAAGGCGATACCGGCTGCCGCGGCCGTGGAGGAGCACATGACACAGCTGCACATGGGGGAGAGTTTGCCCACATAGGCGTTGATATAGCGGTTCACCAGATGTCCGAAGGCCACAGCACGGACAGTGGTCAGCCGGCCGGCGCCTACAGCCTTGGCGGTCTCGGAGATAGGCAGGATAACCACCAGCCCCTTGGTGCCGGCACCGGAACTGGACATGGTGGGGAAGGGACAGCCGTCCAGACGGCTCTCAGCTGCGGATGTGACGGCATAAGTGATCTTACTGATGAGATTACTGCCCAACAGGGAAGCGGCGTTCTGGGAGCGCAGAACTGCTGCCAGACCGATGCCAATGGTGTTGGATTCAGAGTAGGCGGCAAGATCCTCATTCATTTTGATGCCGTCTGTCATAAAGGCCAGCTCCTCTTCAGAAGCGGAGCATACCAGCTGCCGGATCTGGGCAATGGTCATTTCCTTCAGAGCATCTACAAGGGGATCGTCAGAAGCGGCGGAAGATGTGACAGTTTTCTCCAGCAGGATCTCGCCGTTCCGGCTGAGGAATACGATGTTGGTGTGGGCATTTCGTGTCATGCAGACAACTTTCTCGCAGGAAGAACGCAGGATGCACTTGACGTAGATGCTCTTTTCGTCATTCTTAACAGCAACACTTACTTTGTTGGATTCAATCAGAGCACCTGCAGCAGAGAGTACATCCGGGGTCAGATCTTCCAGAAGCTGAAGGCCTTTGTCAGGGTTCTGAAGAAGGGCACCAATGGCGGCAGCCCAGGGAATGCCGACCTTGGTGCATCCGGGGATGCCGGCAGACATGGCATTTTTATAGATACCGGGGTTGACTTCAATGGAAACAGATTCCAAAGTGCCTTCCAGAACGGTTCCTGCTTTGGCGGCGCAGAGGGCAACGCAGACCGGTTCTGTACAGCCCAGGGCAGGTACAACATCTTTGCGAAGCAGTTCCAGCATTTGTTCTTTTGTCATTTGCGATCAGCTCCTGTTGATTTTTTTATATCATACCATTTAAAACACCGATTGTACATGAAAAAAGCATAATAAAAGGCGAACCACTTTTGGTGGTTCGCCTTGAAGTTTGAAGAATATACTGCGGCTTACAGTTCGCAGTTGCCCACGGTACGGGGGAAGGGGATAGCGTCGCGGATGTTGCCAATGCCGGTCAGATACATGACGCAGCGCTCGAAGCCCAGACCGAAACCGGCGTGACGGCAGGAACCGTACTTGCGCAGATCCATGTAGAAGCCGTAATCCTCGGGGTTCATACCCAGCTCTTCAATGCGGGCCTTCAGAACCTCGTAGTTATCCTCACGCTGAGAACCGCCGGTGATTTCGCCGACACCGGGCACCAGGCAGTCAACAGCAGCGACAGTCTTTCCGTCGGGGTTCAGCTTCATGTAGAAGGCCTTGATGTCCTTGGGATAGTCGGTGACGAAGACAGGCTTCTTGAAGATGACCTCAGTCAGGTAGCGCTCATGCTCGGTCTGCAGGTCGCAGCCCCAGGATACGGGATACTCAAACTGATCGTTGTGTTTCTCCAGCAGGGCAACGGCATCGGTGTAGGTGATGCGGCCGAAGTCGTTGTTCAGAATGTTGTTCAGACGGTCCAGCAGGCCCTTGTCCACAAACTGGTTGAAGAAAGCCATTTCCTCAGGAGCATGCTCCAGAACATAGGAGATGATGTACTTCAGCATGTCCTCTTCGACACGCAGCAGATCGTCCAGGTCAGCGAAGGCCATTTCGGGCTCGATCATCCAGAACTCAGCGGCATGACGGGTGGTATTGGAGTTTTCGGCACGGAAGGTGGGGCCGAAGGTATAGATGTTGCGGAAAGCCATGGCGAAAGTCTCTCCGTTCAGCTGGCCGGAGACGGTCAGGTTGGTGGGCTTGCCGTAGAAGTCCTGGGAGAAGTCGACCTTGCCGTCCTCGGTCAGGGGGATGTTCTTCAGATCCAGGGTGGTGACCTGGAACATTTCGCCTGCGCCCTCACAGTCGGAACCGGTGATCAGGGGAGTGTGAACGTAAACGAAGTCACGCTCCTGGAAGAACTGATGGATGGCCATGGCAGCCAGGGAGCGGACACGGAACACAGCCTGGAAGGTGTTGGCGCGGGGACGCAGATGGGTGATGGAGCGCAGGAATTCCATGGAGTGCTTCTTGGGCTGCAGGGGATAGTCGCCGGAGGAAGGACCTTCCACGGTGACGGTCTTGGCCTGAATCTCAAAGGGCTGTTTTGCATCGGGGGTCAGAACCAGGGTGCCCTTGACGATCAGGGCAGCGCCGACATTGATCTTGGAGATCTCCTGGAAATTTTCAATGGAATCGTTGTAAACCACCTGAACAGGGGAGAAGTAAGTACCGTCATTCAGGACGATGAAGCCGAACTGCTTGGAAGGACGCTTGTTGCGAACCCAGCCGCCGATCTCAATTTCCTGATCGACGTACTTTTCGGTGTTCTTGAACAGGTCACGAACGGTGATAAGCTGCATAATCATTTCCTCTCTTCGTGCTAGAAATATAGGGTAAGTATACGCCAATTTGGGAGATTTTACAAGAGGGAAATGCGGTTTTTATGAAAAATATCCATAGGATATGAAAAAATAAAAAATTCTTAACAACTGTTTATGAGAATTTGTGATAAAATGTGAAATCATAATCCACAGACTCGGAGATTTTCCATGACCACATACACAGGAAAATATCAAAAAAAGACCTCCGGAACAAACGTCCGATGTCCATATCTGATGATCCCGCTGGCTTTCTTTCTGGTGGAGTATTTTGCATTTGCGTATTTGCATACGTCAGCGGCAACGCAAACATCCTGGCCCGTGTATTTTGGTGCCTTTTGGGCACTTCTTCTGGGCAGCATCCTGCGTTTGCTTCCCGGGAAGGGAAGCAGGATTGGTTTTGCGCTGGTCTATGGAGCGGCCATCATTTACAGTGTTGGGCAGACCGGATACTATCTGCTGTTTTCCGAGATGATGTGGCTGTCGGAATTCCGGTATGCTGCGGAAGGCGCGGACTACATTGATGTGATCCTCAGCTATCCGGCCGGCTGGTATCTTTGGATTCTGGGACTGATCGCGCTGGGAATTCTTCAGGTATGGAGATACCCACGGTTCCGGTATCCGGTGGTGCCCCGGATTTGCTCTGCTGTGCTGGCAGCTGTTTGCGTCCTGGGGTTGCTCCAGCTGCCTCAGCGGGTTTTTGAGAAGGACAGCACCATCCGATATGCCAAATCTGATTATGGCCGCATGCAGTCGGCAGAGGCGGCATATGAAAACATGTTCAATCCGTACAGACTCTATCAGGTCTGCGGACTGTTCCATACGGCAGCCAGGGATCTTGGCAGGAATATTCTGTATCCCATGACACCGGCTTATTCAAGGGCAAGGGACACAGCGGTGGAAAGAATCGATGCATATTTTTCTTCTGAACAGGATTCTGGTGAGAATGCCATGACCGGTCTCCTGAAGGACAAAAATGTGATCCTTGTTCTGATGGAGTCAATGGATGACTGGATGATCGGCGAACATACACCCACCATTCGGACACTGATGGCAGAAGGCATCAATTTTACGAATTTTTATACGCCTCCCTATGGAGGTATCCGGACATTTAACACAGAATTCTGCATTAATACGGGTTCCTTTCTCTCCAGCGCCGGCGGTTATGCGTTTGATTATGTGACCAATGAATATAATCAGTCGCTTGCATCTCTGCTGACTGCGGAAGGGTACAGTGCCAGGGTCTTCCACTACAATGATCCCAGTTTTTACAGCCGGGATGTATTTTCGGAGGCCATGGGGTACGAAGATTATGTGTATTACGGGGATTTCCTGGGGGAATACAGCAAAAATGAGCAGAAACAGCTGCTCTATGATGAACGGATCCTGCTGACAGATCCGCAGCTTCGTCAGGAATTTTTCCGGGAAGAAGAGAAAACCCTGAATTTTATCATTACCCGGTCAGCACATTTAAGCTACAAATACAATGAGGTTCTCAGCAACTGGGCATTGAGGAAATATCCGGAGTACCGGGGACTCACCGGCAATGAAGAAACCGACTGCGCCTTGGTGAAAGCCAGACTGGTGGATGATCTGTTCCGGGAACTGCTGAGGGCCCTGGAAGAAGAGGGAACGCTTCAGGACACCGTGATCATCGGTGTCACGGATCACTATACTTACGGCTATAAAAATGAAAAGGCACTTCTGGAACTGTCCGGGGTAGGGGAGAAGCTGTGGCTGGAGAAGACACCCTGCTTTATCTGGAGCCCCGGTCTGTCACCAATGGAGGTGACAAAAACCCTGAATACCGCGGATTTTCTGCCCACCATGCTGAATCTGCTGGGTGTTCAGTCGCCTTGGGAGTATATCGGACATGATGCCTTTGATGAAAACTACAATGGATATGCCCTGTTTTCTGACGGCAGCTGGATCAGCGGGGAAACGGCCTATGATGCATCTTCCGGAAAACACCTGTACAGGGAAGAGGGGATTCCCACAGTAACGAAGCAGATACAGGAAAAAATGTCTGATTTGGCAGAAGAATTTACAGCAATCAACAATCTGATCCTGGAGACGGACTATTACCGCCAGGAATAGAAAAACCGCTGTCCCCGTGACAGCGGTTTTTGAATACGGAAAACATTGCAATCGAACGGAAATTATGGTATTGTAATGATAATCCGCTATATTTTTAAAGAGGTCATGATATGTCGGTAACGAGAAAGAAATATATTGTCAGGCTGATTCTGCGGTGCATGATACTGGTTCTGTGCATCGGTGCTTATTTTATATATCCTGAGAGTTTCTGGATTCTGGAAGGAATGAATTTCTTCCGTGGCTTCTCAGCATTCCACATTCTGTGGATGATCTGGGTGATTGATATGATCCAGCAGATCATTCCAATCAAAAATAAACTGCCTCTTGGTTCTATGAAGCTGTTTTCCAATCGCTTCCGTCCCATCCTGGAGAAGGTTAATTATGAGGCACTTCGCAGCTATATTGTTACCACGACACGCTCTGCCTACGAGGTATTCATCCTTTGGTGCGGTCTGCTTGCGGTGATCGGAGGTCTGTATTACACAGGGATATTGAACAAACCCATTCTGTTTTTGATCTCGGTAGCTTTTTATGTCTGCGATCTGATCTGTGTGCTGATCTGGTGCCCCTTCCGGCTGATGATGAAGACACGCTGCTGCACCACCTGCCGGATCTTCAACTGGGATCATCTGATGATGTTTTCTCCTCTGTTCTTCATGGGTGGTTTCTTTGGCCTGTCTCTGGCGCTGATGGCATCGGTAGCCTGGCTGGTTTGGGAACTGTGCATTATGATGTATCCGGAGCGGTTCTGGGATAAGTCCAATCTGGCGCTGAAATGTTCCGAGTGTACCGATAAACTCTGTACCCAGTACTGTCAGAAACTTCGTAAATAACTGAAAACACCGCTGCAGGCTTCGCAGCGGTGTTTTTTTACGGAATAATTTAACGCCGGTACCCTTGCGGGTACCGGCGCTTTGGGATCATTACTTGCTCATCTGAGAGGGATCAATGTCAACGCGATACTTGGCAACGCCCTTACGGACCATTGCGCGGGAAAGCTTTGCCTTGGCTACCTTGACATCGGTTTCGGAGGCGTTCTCCTCAACCATCTTGGATGCCTTCTGGAAAGCTGCCTCTGCACGGCTAACATCAATGTCCTCTGCCCATTCAAAAGTGGTGGGCATCAGAGTAACTTCACCGTTGACCACGCTGACCATGCCGCCGATACAGGCAGCATTGCGGCGCTTGCCATCGGCAATGACCACAGCACGACCCATGCCCAGAGGAGCCAGGTAGTTCATGTGACGGGCCATAATACCGATGTCACCGGTGACAGTACGAACGATCAGCTGTTCAGCCTGGCCGTCAAAGAACAGGCCGTCGGGAGTGACGATCTTCAGATTGAAGGGCATCATGCGGTCTCACCGCCCCGGAACTTGGCAACGACTTCATCGATGGAGCCAGCGAACAGGAAGAAGGACTCGGGGATATCGTCATGCTTACCCTCGATGATCTCCTTGAAGGAACGGATGGTTTCCTTCAGGGGAACGTACTTGCCCTTGTAGCCGGTGAACTGCTCAGCAACGGAGAAGGGCTGGGACAGGAAACGCTGCACCTTACGGGCACGGTTAACGGTCAGCTTATCTTCTTCGCTCAGTTCGTCCATACCCATGATGGCGATGATGTCCTGCAGTTCGGTGTAGCGCTGCAGAATGGACTGGACAGCACGGGCAGTCTCGTAGTGCTCAATGCCGACAACCTCGGGAGAGAGGATACGGGAAGTGGAGTCCAGGGGGTCAACTGCGGGGTAAATACCCAGGGATGCGATACCACGGTCCAGAACGGTGGTAGCGTCCAGGTGGGCGAAAGTAGTAGCGGGAGCGGGGTCAGTCAGGTCGTCAGCAGGGACGTAAACAGCCTGAACGGAAGTGATGGAGCCGTTCTTGGTAGAGGTGATACGCTCCTGCAGAGCACCCATTTCAGTTGCCAGAGTGGGCTGGTAACCGACGGCGGAGGGCATACGGCCCAGCAGTGCGGAAACCTCAGAACCAGCCTGGGTGAAACGGAAGATGTTGTCGATGAACAGCAGCACGTCCTGATGCTTCACATCACGGAAGTACTCTGCCATGGTCAGACCGGACAGTGCAACACGCATACGTGCTCCGGGGGGTTCGTTCATCTGGCCGAAGACCATGGCGGTCTTGGAGATAACGCCGGACTCGGTCATTTCGTTGTACAGGTCGTTACCCTCACGGGTACGCTCGCCGACACCGGTGAAGAC
>JAFZGL010000042.1 GCA_017555395.1 Oscillospiraceae bacterium
ACCCCCTACAGCAACGGCCCCCGTTCCATCGAGGAGATCGTTGACGAGCTGCTGGCTGACTACGATCTGCCCGAACTGAGCGAAGAGGACAAGAAGTACACTGTCAACCTGGGTTACTACAACTGTGACCACATGGCGGCTGCTTCCGTCGGCGAATACACCGGCATTTTTGAGAAGCTGGGCATGAAGGTTAAGGTCACTGGCAACGGTAACGTTCCCGAAGCCATGAGCGCAGGCCAGATGGATATGGCTTACTGCGGCTGGACCACCACCCTGAGCGCTGTTCAGAACAATGTTCCTCTGTTCATCGCTGCTGAGAACCACACCGGCGGCGCTGAGTACCTGGTCGTTGCCAATGACATCGAAAAGCCCGAGGATCTGATTGGCAAGCGTATTGCAATCGGTGCCGACGCTGAAACCAAGAACCTGAACTGGGCAGAGTACTGCGAAGAGCTGAACATTCCTCGCGACATGTCCAACTACGAGAATTTCTCCATGAGTGACGCTGATGAGTACCTGGCCATGGTGGCCGGCGATCTGGATGCTTACAACTGCTGTGACCCCTGGGGCTCCATGGCTATCTACACCGGCGCAGGCAAGATCATGGCCCGTCAGAACACCGACCGCGGTGGCGAGCTGGGTCACGGCACCTGCTGCAAGGTTGCTATGAACTACGAGTTTGCCAAGGCACATCCCGCTCTGGCAGAGCGTATGCTGCTGGCTCACACCCTGTGCCTGCAGTTCATGTACATGCATCCTTACTATGCAGCTGAGATCTTCTCCGCTTACTACAACGTTCCCGTGGAAGTTTCCATCATGACCTACTGGAGAAAGTTCGTCAACGAAGGCCGTACCATCCGCTGGGACCTGAACAAGGAATACATGCAGAACCAGCTGGGCACCATGGTGCACTACGGCATCCGTGATGACATCAACAAAGTCAATCTGGATGACTACATTGACCTGACCTACTTCAATAACTGCGGTGCAAAGGACTTCGTCCAGTTCCTGGAAGAGAACATCGATCCTGTCTTCCCCCTGGATATGGACTATGAAAGCTTCAAGGCACGTGCTCTGGCCATCGACGGCATGAAGGCTGAAGATGTCCCCGAGTATGTGGAGCTGGATCGCTAAAATATGACAAAGAACAGCAAGCCTCAAATAGGTCTCCTCTCTATTGTGCTTGCGGTAATGATTATGGCTGCGCTCGTGTGGAAACATACGAGCGCGCCTTCGCACGCTTTGGAGGAACCGCTTGTCATCGCTTACGGCGATGATATTGCAGGAATTATCCTGCAGAAAGCACTGGCAGATCTGCCTGCGGAGCGCGCAGACATCGGGCTGGATGCCATCAATATGGGTGACTGCTGCGGCTCCAATGCTCAGTTTGCCCTGTCCACCGGACAGGTGGATGTGGCGGTGCTGTGTCCCGATGCCATGTATGATTTGAAAGAGGCCGGAAAGCAGTACACAGTGCTGGGCGAGCTGGTTTATGACGGAAATGTGCTGGTGACCCGGCCGGACAGTCCCGACACCCTTGCAGTCATCGGCTACATGAACGGCCGTGACGAACAGCGGGATCTGTTGGAAAAGGTCTATGGGCAGGAAGTGGATCTTCAGCCCATGTTTGCATCGGCGCTGCCCTACGCCCTGGAAAACAAAGCCGTGGATGCCATTATGCTGGATGCATCCCTGGCGCTGAAACTGAACTATCCCACCAAATCCATCTCCAGCGGTGAAGTGACTTCGGTGGTGATCGTGCAAAATGATCTGCTGTCAGATCCCCGTCTGGAGGAACTGGTGACAGCGTGCAATGAAACCGTCGGAAAGCTGTCTGACGAGGCAGTTTTAATTGATATGTTATGTGAGTATCTGGAAACAGACAATCAGAAGGAGGTAGCTGACTTTTGGAAATCCGTGACCGTACAATTCGGGTCCCTGTAAACGGGGACAAAAAGAAAGCCCGCAAGATGCTGCTGATGAATGTGGGTGTTATGGGTATGCTCTGCGTTGCCTGGTTCTTTGCAGCCCGGGCCATTGGCAAACCCCTTGTTCTGCCTGACTTTGTGGAGACCATGACAGAGTTCTGCACAGCTTGGTTTAACAAGAAAATCATGAGAAATATGGGCCTGACACTGTGGCGTGTGTCTGTAGGTTCTTTCTACGGCCTCATCCTGGGTTCTGTGCTGGGCCTGTTGATGGGCTATTCTGAAAAGGTGATGACCCTGCTGTCTCCCTTTATCAACTCCATCCGCCAGATTCCCATCATGGCATGGGTGCCTCTGTCCATCATCTGGTTTGGTCTGGGCGAAGGTCCCACCATCTTTATGATTTTCATGAGTGCGGTGTTCCCTCTCATTATCAACACCATTGCCGGTGTTACCGACATTGACCGCAATTTCTTCAATGCTGCCCGCAGCATGGGTGCCACCACCGCTGCTATTTTCCGGGATATTATCATTCCCGGTGCCATGCCCGGCTTCCTGACCGGTCTGCGTCTGGCCATCGGCTCCGGCTGGATGAGCGTTATCTGTGCCGAATTCATTGCTACCAGCAGCGGCTTCGGTTATCTGATGGTCGAAGCACAGGAACGTCTGCAGACATCCAGACTGTACGCTCTGATGATCATGTCTGCAATCGTGGGTTATGCAATGGATCAGCTGATCCGCTTCATCGAACGTAAGGTAACAAGCTGGAGGTTTAAAGATGGTAAGGCTAAAGGTTGATCATGTAAGCAAGATCTTCACGGACCGCCCCGGTGAGACCCAGGTGGTTCTGGATGA
>JAFZGL010000043.1 GCA_017555395.1 Oscillospiraceae bacterium
AAACATTACTGCAACAGCCCAGCCGTTGGGCAGAAAACCGCCCAGGGCCATGAGAATACCGCCGCCAACCCAGAGCTTACCGGCAAGCCGGTGGGTGGCATTCCAGTTCTCCTCGCTGGTGTAGGTCCAGGGAACCTTGATGCCCACAGTGGAGTTCATACGGGTCTTGGGCATATAGTTACCAATGAGAGCGAAAAGCAGACCCATGGGAACCGTGGTCCACAGCACCGGGGAAAATTCCACACCCAGTGCCAGGGCATAGATGCCGCAGCAGCTTATGTTGCAGATGACAGGAACAGTCCACAGGACAAGATGCAGGATTTTCTGATTTCGGTTTCTGTTGCCAGGATCCAGAAAACAGATCAGAATGCAGAACAGGTGCGTCAGTAACATGATCAGTGGCATGAGAAAAACGGCAGTTGGAACACTGGCAAAGCCGTCAGCCTGACCGGTGATACCCCAGTGAATGGCCATGGTTTCCGGGAATTTGTTCCAGAGCACCAGACCCACAGGAATGGGCAGCAGGGTCAGCAAAGAGGTGATGATGATCAGCTTTTTATTCTTCGGGGTCATAGCTTATTCTCCTTTCAGGTCGGTGATCCAGAGCATGATTTCCTCCAACACCGAGGCGTTCAGAGTATAGAAGATGTACTTGCCGTCCCGGGCATCCTCGATGAGGTCGGCTTCCTTCAAAACCGACAGGTGCCGGGAGATGGCGGCGGCGGTGATGTCAAACTGGTCTGAGATCTCACCGGCGGACTTTTTTCCGGTTTTCAGTAAATTCAGTATCTCTCTTCGGGTTGGATCGGACAATGCTTTCAGCGTTTGCTGCAAACCCATATCTATACCTCCTTTGACATTTAACTTAATTGTTAAATATAGCGTACCATAAATAATAGACGGTGTCAAGAACAATTAACAAAAATGTGAAATGTAGATATTGGAACTGCCCGCAGCATCAGCTGCGGGCAGGGAAGGATTTATTTGGTCTGAAAAATCAGTTCGTCATAGCCGGTCTCAGGGTCATTTTCTACCCCGAAGGAAACACCGGGCAATTCGGCAATCACCAGTTCGCAGGTGGTATTGACGATGCAGCCCACACAGAGATGACCGCCAATGGTGGACAGATCCACCCTGGACAGGGCAATGTGCAGATGGCACCGCTGAGCGCTGACGGTACCGTTGAGACTGACGATTTCGCAGTGGTCGAAGATCTCACGGACTGTAACACCGCTGGCATCCCGGACTCTGCCTTCTGAGATGCAGCCAACGGCACTGAGAACCACACCGGCAGCAATGTTTTTTTGCTTTGCCAGTTCGCGGATGGACAGCAGCAGATCGTCACCCCGGTGCAGCCGGACACAGTGGCAGGTCATAGCGCCGGAGGCGGAAAGAATGGCGTGTTCCATCCGTTACTCCTTATAGGTGACCAGGTCGGAAAGGTCTTTACGGACCTTTTTTCTCAGTATGTCTCCTTCTTTGGCATAGCCCAGTGTGATGATCAGCCGGATGGGATGATCGATGCCGCAGAGTTTTCTGACTTTTTCATCATCGAACCAGCCTAAGATACAGGTGGAAAGTCCCTGGGCAGTGGCCTCAGCGGTGAGATAGGCGCAGGCGATGCCGATGTCCATGGAGCGGTAATCGTTGTTCTTGGCTTTTGCGGCCAGGCCTGCGGCTCTGACATAGGGCTGCTCTGAGATGACCAGCAGAATGGGTGCTTGAATGGCAAACTTGTTCATACCGCCCATGCCTTTGGTGAGGGGAGCGACTTCCTTTGCCAGATCTCCCCGGCAGACGGTGATGTGCCAGGGCTGACCGTTGCAGGCGGAGGGCGCCAGCCGTGCGGCTTCCAGAATAGCCTCCAGTTTTTCCTGTTCCACAGGTCTTTCCTCATCATAGCTGCGGCAGGACTGCCGGGTTTGGGCGATTTCCATAAAGTTCATAGAAAAACCTCCTGTATTGATTTGATGCAAGTGTATCACAGAAATCCTTAAAATACAAGAAAAGAGCCCCTCTTTCGAGGGGCTCTTTGAATCATTGAATTACTTCCACAGCTTTTCGGGGTACAGTCCTGCTTCACGCATGGAAGCCAGAGCGTTGACAACAACGGGCTTGTCTTCCTTGTAGGTGACGCCGTACCACTTGTCGGCGCTGGACAGAACGCGGACTCTTGCCTTGCCCTCTTCCAGCAGCTGGCTGACAACTGCGGGCAGGAAGTATTCACCCTTCAGGGGGTTGGTCTTGGCAGCATTGTCCAGGAAAGCGGGGAAACGGGCCCATGCTTCCTCCAGGTAGCTCTTGTGGAAGCCCCACATGTTCATGGAGACGATGGTGTCCTCATCCAGTTCAGTCCAGGTGGCGCCGTCATCCTCGGTGTAACGGGGGCACTTGACGCCCTTTTCAATCTTGGTGCGCTCAGTGACGTTGGCCAGGAAACCGTCGGCAGTGGATTCGCAGACGCCGCGGGCAACAGTGCCGTTTTCGGTGACGGTGTTCTTCAGCAGGTAACCCACCATGACGTACTCATAGCACTCGGGGTTGTCGGGATTAGCGGTCAGGTAGTCATAGATGGTCTTGAAGGCATCCACGCCATAGTAGTCGTCGGCGTTGATGATGGCGAAGGGGCCGTCAACAACGCTGCGGGCAGCCAGAGCGGCGTGAGCGGTGCCCCAGGGCTTGGTGCGGCCTTCGGGAACGGAGTAGCCCTCGGGCAGATCAGTGGAGATCTGGTGGACATACTTGATGTCCATCTTGGCGGCCACATCGGGGCCGATGACTTCCTTGAAGGTCTCTTCCAGCTCGGGCTTGATGACAAACACGGCGGTGCGGAAACCGGCGCGGTAAGCATCGAACAGGGAGTAGTGGATGATGATGTTGCCGTTGACGTCAACGGGATCAATCTGCTTCAGACCGCCGTAACGGCTGCCCATACCGGCTGCCATAACAACAAGAACAGGTGCATTCATGATAAAATTCCTCCTGAATCTGTATTTTTTCTAAAATGATAGGGGAATCGTGACGATTCCCCTATATGTAAGTGAGATTAGCCCTTCACGCCGCCGGCGGTCAGACCGCTGGTCAGGTTCTTTTCGATGGACATGAAGAGGATGACAACGGGGACAATGGCGAAGATGGAGGCTGCGAACAGGTACTGCCACTCGATGATGTTGTAGCCGTTGAAGATGTTGATACCGACAGTCAGAGGCTTGATGGTATCGGTGGAGATCAGACACAGAGCCACGGTGAATTCATTCCATGCGTTGATGAAGATGAAGATCAGGGTGGTGACGATGCCGGGTGCTGCCACAGGCAGCAGGATCTTGAACATAGCCTGAACACGGTTGCAGCCATCAATGGTGGCGGCCTGCTCCATTTCAGCGGAGATGCTCATGAAAGTGCCGCGCAGCAGCCAGATGGTAAAGGCCTGGTTGAAAGCGGCGTTGATGAAGATCAGACCCAGCAGGCTGTTGGTCAGGTTCAGAACCTGCATGACCTTGTAGATACCGATCAGCAGAACCACGGGAGCAAACATCTGGGAGACGATGATGAAGCCCAGGAATGCGGTCTGGCCCTTGAACTTCATACGGGCCAGAGCGTAGGCGGCGGGGATACCGCAGACCATAGCGATGGCGGTGGAGCCGGAAGCGATCAGAATGGAGTTCAGCATGTACTGAGCCATGGGAGCGCGCTTCCAGATCTCAACGAAGTTTTCCCACATCCAGACCTTGGGGAAGATGGTGCCGTTGGGAGCGAAGATCTCTTCGCGGCTCTTCAGCGCGGTCAGGAACATGACGAAGTAGGGATACAGGATGACGATGCAGATCAGAGAGACGACAAAATACAGCAGGATCCGGCTCAGCAGCTTGCCGTAGTTAATACGTGCGGAATCAAGAGTCATGATTATTCGTCTCCTTTCTTCAGGGTGGAAACCATGTAGACACTGGCGCAGACCAGCAGGATCAGGAAGCCGATGACGGAAACGGCTGCGGCTTCACCCTGCTTGCCGTTGTAGAAGGCCAGCTTGTACAGGTAGGTAACCAGGGTGTCGGTACGGTTTGCGGGGTCACCCTTGGTGATGGTCCAGACAATGGGGAAGGAGTTGAAGACGTAGATGATGTTCAGCACGGTTGCAACGGTCAGGCTGGGCTTGACCAGGGGGATGGTGATGTTGAACAGCTTCTGCCAGTAGTTGGCGCCGTCCACGATGGCTGCTTCATAGTAGCTGGAGTCAATGGACTGCAGGCCGGACAGGGCGGTGAAGCAGACGAAGGGGATGGTGACGAAAATACCGCAGGCGATTTCCCAGGCGAAGAATGCCTCGGGAGTGGGGGTCCAGTTGACGTTGGAGGAGATGATGCCCAGAGTCTTCAGCAGGGTGTTCAGGGAGCCGTAGTCGATGTTGATGATGAACTTCCAGACAGAGGCCTGAATGACCAGAGTGGTTGCCCAGGGGAAGACCACGATGGCGCGGGCGATCTTGCGGCCCTTGAACTCATTGTTCAGCAGCAGAGCCAGGATGAAGCCCAGAACAGTGGACAGGACAACGACGTAGACGGTCCAGACAACGGTGTTCTTCAGAACCATGCCGAACTTGGCGCCGCTGAGAACCTTTTCAAAGTTCTTAAAGCCGATGATGCCCTTGACAAGGCCGGCCTTGGTGACCTGGCTGATGGACATACGGAACACGAAACCGATGGGGATGATGATGAAAATGCTCATCAGGATGATACTGGGCAGGATCCACAGATAGGGCTCTGCCTTATTCAGCAGGGTATAGGGTTTTTTCACGAGGGTACCTCCCTTGTTGGATTTTGGGGATGCTCATGCAAGTGACTTGTGGTGCAGCCACTTTCAAAATGCGGTTATGGGTCGCACTTTGAAAATGGCTGCAATCAAAATGGGCCGGGCCTTGCGACCCGGCCCCATTTCTTATGCCTTGATCAAGTTAGATGGTGGATGAATTAGCCGGCGATTTCAGCCTGCAGTGCATCCAGCAGCTCCTGAGCGTTGCCACCCAGCAGGACTTCCTGCTGAACAGCGATGACGCCCTGCTTGACGTCTGCCCACTCTGCCTTGGCAGCGGGGTAGAACTTAGCGGAACCGATAACATCGATCCATGCAGCCATGCCGGGATCAGCAGCAGCGCACAGCTCGTTGCCGGTGGA
>JAFZGL010000044.1 GCA_017555395.1 Oscillospiraceae bacterium
AAGACAGCGCAGCCTTCAATATGGGCAACGCCCTGTCCTTCGGATGTATAGTCGGTGATCACCGTTTCGTAGATCTGATTTTTGATCAGCATGTTTATCCCTCCAGAGATGCTTCCATGTAGATCTTCCGGGGTTTCATGCCCCGGCTCTCGTAAAATTTCATGGCATTATCATTGCCGCACCAGACATTTAAGGTAACGCTGCCACAGCCGATGGATCTGGCATAGCCGCACACATGGTCATAGAGCTTTGTGGCAATGCCCTGACCCCGGCGGTTTTCGTCCACACAGAGGTCATCGATATAGCAGGTTTTGGTATCGCACAGAACCGGATTATCCTTTACCTCTTCGATGATGCAGAAGCAGTAGCCCAGCAGTTTTCCCTCTTCCTGGGCACTGAAAATGGGACGGGACGGATCCTCCAGCAGCTGCTCCAGGTCAGCTTCGCTGTATTTCTGAGCGCCGCCGCGGAACAGGTCCGGACGGATCTGATGGTGGACTTCCCCCACCTGCCGCAGCAGGTTGATCATACCGGGAATTTCGTTTTTTGTGGCCAGACGGATCTCCATACTTTGGCCCTCCTGATTGCTCATAATAATTTATCATATCACAGTTTTCCCTTTCCGTAAACCCGGGGTTGAGAAAAGTCAGAAAAACTGGTATTCTATTTGCAAAGGATGTGACGCATATGGATTATGTCAACTGTCAATTATGTCCCCGGCGGTGCGGTGTGAACCGAAGCGCCGGAGAGACCGGTTTCTGCGGCTGCCCCGGCACCGCCCTGGTGGCCAAGGCAATGATTCACAAATGGGAGGAACCTGCCCTGGCGGGAAACGGCGGCAGCGGCGCCGTCTTCTTCGGCGGCTGCACGTTGCGGTGCCGATACTGCCAGAACGCGGCCATCAGCGGCAACCCCACCGGCAAGGTCATGGATTCCGCCCAGCTGCGCTCACTCTTTGAAGACCTCATCGCCCAGGGCGCCGAAAACATTGATCTCGTGACCCCCACCCATTTTCTGCCGGATATCCTGCCCGCCCTCTCCCCCAAACTGAGCGTCCCCGTGGTCTACAACTGCGGCGGCTATGAGCGACCGGAAACCATCCGGGAACTGGAAGGCGCTGTGGATATTTACCTGCCTGACCTGAAATACGCCGATGACCGTCTGGGCTTTGCCCTCTCCGGCACCCGGGATTATTTCTCCATGGCAACCGCCGCCATCCGGGAGATGGTCCGTCAGGTGGGCCCGGTGCAGTGGGACGGCGACAAGGTCATAAAAGGCGTCATCATCCGCCACCTGATCCTGCCGGGTTTTGTGGACAACTCTTTAAAGGTACTGGACTGGATCGGCGACACCTTCGCCCCCGGCGAAGTTCTGGTGAGCCTCATGCGGCAGTATACCCCCATGGGCGGACTCCCCGCCCCCTTGGACCGGCGGGTCACGGATGACGAATACGACGCGGTGTTAAGCTGGATGTACTTAAATGACCTGGAGGGCTTCACCCAGGAGGAGGATTCCGCCGACAAGGGCTTCATCCCGGATTTTTAACCTCTTTCGGTACAACAGTATTTTTTGTCTGCCCATATTTACATTTTCCCGGATTTCCTGTATAGTATATCCCGTACAGAGTAGGAAACCTCGCGTGAAGTGCTGCCAGAATGGGGAGTTGTGTGGCGGACGAAGGATCGCAAGATCCGCGATGGGGTATCCGCACCCGCTGCGCCATACAGGCCTTTCCCTCGGGGAAGGATCACGCAAAGGAAACTCATGCTCCCCTGCGGCTTTGCCGCCGGGGAGTTTTTTATTCCGCGCGTCCTGATGTGTCAGTGGATTTGTCTGTCCCAAAAGGAGGTAAATCCATGTCCAAAGTCAACAAAACCAACAATCTCTACAAAACGCCCTTCACCCCCGCCTACTGGCGGGATGCCTGCGCGGAACTGCGCGACACCAAAATGCTGGTGTTCGCCGCGCTGATGATCGCCATCCGGGTAGCGCTGAAGCTGGTGGCCATTCCCCTTGCCCCCAACCTGAAGATCAACACCGCTTTCCTGGCCAACGCCCTGGGTGCCATGGTTTTCGGCCCTGTGGTTGCCGCGGTATCTGCCGTGGTGTCGGATTTTCTGGGCGTGCTCATCACCGGTGATGTGTACTTCCTGCCCATGGTGCTGCTGGAAATCTCAGGCAGCGTGCTCTTCGCCCTGTTCCTGTACCGGGCCAGAGTGACCCCCACCAGAGTGATCCTGAGCCGGTTTGCCATCTGTCTGCTGGTGAATGTGTTCCTGCAGACCCCGCTGATGATGCTCTATTACAAAATGATGATGGGCGGATCCAGCTATGTGCTCACCGTTCCCAAGATCATCAAGAACCTGTTCATGTTCCCCATCGAGTCCGTGGTGCTCACTGTTTTCCTGGCCTTCATTCAGCCAATCACCTACCGGCTGAAGCTGACCTACGATCCCGGCACCAAAGCAGCGCCCGCCTGTGAGTTGGGACACAAGGGACTCTTCACCCGCAGACAGATCGCTCTGTTGACTGTTCTGTTCGTCTTTGGCTGCGGCTGTGTGGCCGGATATCTGGGCTATCACTATGACACCACTTCCCTCACCACCGGCTATACCACAGAGGAACGGGTTGAGAAAAACCGGCAGATGCATGAGATCATCCTGGAGGAAACCGAGGGCGGCATCAACACCCCTTCCGTTGCCATCATCGAATCCGCCTATAAGCCCTTCCTGGGTCAGGAGACCACCTATAATGTGGCCTTCTACGCCGTTTCCGGCGAAGTGACCGATGATCTGTGGGAACTGAAAAAGACCCCGGCCAGCAAGCACGAGGCACTGAGCCTGGTGGGCAATGCCGTCATCGTCATGAATGACCGGAATGAAGAAATGCTGGACTTTGACTATACCGATCTGAACTGTGACCACTAAAAAACAGGCAGCCTTAATTGGCTGCCTGTTCCGCGTTTTTGGGGAATATTACGGTGATTTCCGTGCCGGATCCCGGGACACTGCTGAGTTTCAGATCCGCGCGCAGGATCTGCACCGCATGCTTGACGATGGACAGTCCCAGACCGGTACCGCCCACCTCCTTGGAGTGGCTCTTATCCACCCGGTAAAACCGTTCGAAGATCCGCTCCTGATGGGCTTCCGGGATGCCCATGCCGGTGTCGGTTACGGTCAGTACAACCGCATTCTCCCGGTTCTCCACTGTGGCAGTGACACATCCCCCACGGTGATTATATTTGATGGCGTTATCCAGAAGATTGAACAAAATC
>JAFZGL010000045.1 GCA_017555395.1 Oscillospiraceae bacterium
GCCCAGGTGGCCTGGGAAGCCATGTCCGCAGCCAAATAACAGTAAAACCGCCCCGGCTGAGCCGGGGCGGTTTTTGTATGCAGTTAGGTTCTCAGGGTGGCCCGCAGACGGCCGGTCTTCAGCAGAAGATCCAGGGCATCGCCAATGGAGGTGACCACCACGTCGGTATGCATCAGCAGTGCGCCGCAGCAGCCTTCCTTTCCGATGACGCAGATGGAAAGATCTGCCACGTCAGACATCTGGATGTCGTTGAATCCATTGCCGATGGTGACGACACCGCCGGAACATTTGCCTGCTTCCTGAGCCTTGATGGCACCCACTTCGGTGGTGGGGAAGGTCAGCACCTGCAGAGGCAGGCCTTCGCACTTTTTGGCAGCGGTGCCGTGGGTATCGGCGGTGATGACATAGATGGAAAGGCTCTTGGCCAGTTCTGCCAGCCGGGGACGGATGGATTCAATGATCTCGCCGTCTTCGGCAATGGTCCCGTTGTAGTCCAGGATCAGATGGCTGAGAGTCAGCTCCTCCCGGCCGGGGATTTTGATAGTCAGCATGGCGTTCTCCTTTATGCGTATACACCCTGGAGATAGTCCCGGGTTTCTTTCTTTTGGGGATTGGCGAAGAGTTCTTCTGTGGTGTTCTGTTCCCAAAGCTCGCCGTTGAGCATGAAGATGCAGTCATCGGCGATGCGGCGGGCCTGGAACAGGTTGTGGGTGACGATGACGATGGTGTAGGTTTCCTTCAGCTTCAGCAGAAGCTCCTCAATGACCTGGGTGCTTTTCACATCCAGGGCGGAACAGGGTTCATCCAGCAGCAGGACTTCCGGCTGGGCCGTCAGGGCCCGGGCGATGCACAGCCGCTGCTGCTGACCGCCGGAAAGCTTCAGGGCGCTCTTGTTCAGATCGTCCTTCACTTCCTCCCACAGTCCGGTGACCTCCAGATTTTCCCGGACGATGCGGCTGAGTTCCTGTTTTCCGGTTACGCCGTAGTACTGGGGGGCATAGGTCATGTTCTTGTAGACGGACATGGGGAAGGGGGTGGGGGTCTGGAACACCATGCCCACCTTCCGCCGCAGCTGTTCTGCCTCCATGGTGTGGATATCCACGCCGTTCAGGAGAACGGAGCCGAACACGGCGGCGTCCTTCTGGGTCTCCAGCATCCGGTTCATGGCCTTGAGCATGGTGGATTTTCCGCAGCCGGAGGGGCCGATGATGGCGGTGATCCGTCCGGACCGGATGGAAGTATTCACGCCGGACAGGACGGTTTTCTGATCGTATGCCACGCCGAAGTCGTGGAGTTTGATGATTGCGTCGCTCATTTCTTATTCCTCCATGCAAACCAGGTTGCCAGACTGTTGGTAACCAGAACAATGATCATCATCACAAAGGCGGTGCCGTAGGCATTGACCGAGGAGGTGCCCTGGGTCAGCAGCATGTACAGGTGGTACGGCAGCGCCATGGCGGGCTTCATGAGATCCTTGGGCACTTTGGCGATGATGACAGCGCCGGTGAAAATCAGGGGTGCGCAGGCACCCATGGCATAGCAGGCACCCAGGATCACACCGGATACCAGCTGGGGCAGGCACTGGGGCAGCACGATGCGGCGGACGGTGTAGGCGCGGGACATGCCCATGGCGTAGGATGCCCGGACCAGATTCTGATCCACTTCCCGCAGGGCTTTTTCAGCCCGGACCTGAATGAAGGGCAGGATCATGACACCCTGGGTGATGCCGCCGGCCAGGATGCATTTGCCCCAGCCCAGGGTCAGTACCAGCAGGGTATAGCCGAACAGACCCATGACGATGGAAGGCACACCGGCCATGCACTGCATCACCAGAGCAATGGCATTGGACAGCCGCTGGCTGCGGCAGTAATAGACCTGATAGACAGCGGTACAGATGCCCAGAGTGGCGCCGAAGAGGCAGGCGATGCCGGTATACCAGGCGCTGCCCACGATGGCGGGCAGGATACCGCCTTCGGTACCGATGATCATACCCTTGGGGGATTCCGTCAGGAATTCCCAGGTGATGGCTCCGGCGCCCTTGGCGAAGATATAGGCAAAGAGGAAGAAGATCACGCCGAAGGTGAGACAGCAGGAGGCCACAGCCCAGAGCTTGACCAGAGCAGTTTTCAGCTTCATACCGCACCCTCCTTTGCAAGACGTTTCTTCAGCAGTTCAAAGACGATGTTGATGGCAAACAGCAGCACCATCAGCACAAGACCGGCGGTATAGAGGGCGGAATAATGGGTGCTGCCCACTTCCGCGATGCCCATCTCCATGGCGATCAGAGCGGAGATGGTCTCGCCCTTGCCCAGTAGCTTGGGGAAGGCGATGGAGTTGCCCATGACCATCATGACCGCCATGGTCTCGCCCATGGCCCGGCCGGTGGCCAGTGCCATGCTGATGAGGATGCCCCGGACGGAAGCAGGCAGAACCATCTGCCCGGCCATGTACCATTTGGAGACACCCATGGCAGCGGAGGCATCGCCGTAGCGGCTGCGGATGCGCACCATGGTGTCGCAGCAGGAGGAGATCATATAGGGCAGGATCATGACAGACAGCACAATGCCGCCGGCCAGAATGGACTCACCGGTGGCTCTGCCCAGCTTTTCGAAGAACTTCACCACGATGTACAGACCGATGAAGCCGTAAATCACGGAAGGGATACTGGCCAGCAGATCGATATAGGGCATCACCAGTGTCCGCTGCCGGTCTGTGGCAGCGCAGGCCAGGCAGAGGGCTGTACCCACACCGATGACCAGTGCAAACAGCACCGCCAGGGCGGCCACGTACAATGTGGAGAGAATCATATTGCGCATGCCGTAGCTGGGAGCATCTTTATAGATCAGGGGGCGCCACTGATCTCCGGTCAGAAGTTCAGCCAGACCCACTTCCCGGATGGCCGTCTGGCTTTCCCGGAAAATGAAGAAGATCAGAAAGGCCAGCAGCAGAACCGTGATCAGGGAAAACAGCCCCATGAGGGCATGGAATATCCGGTCTTCAGTTTTTCTCACAGGGATTCCTCCTTTATAAGAGGTTTTTCTATATCATAGCAAAAAGGCTGCCACTGCACAAGGCAATGGCAGCCGGTTTTTTAGGAATTAGTAAGCGGGGATGTAGCCGTTCTCTTCGACAATGGCACGGCCGGTGTCGGAGAAGATGTAGTCAACGAAAGCCTGCTCAGCGGCATCCAGTTCGCGGTTGATGCAGAACAGGACAGGACGCTGGATGGTGTAGCTGTTGTTCAGAATGTTCTCTTCGGTGGGTTCCACGCCGTTGAACTTGAAGGCAGACAGCTTGTCGGTGTTCTGGTTGTAGACACCGTAGCCTGCGTAGCCAATGGCATACTCATTCTCAGCGATCTTGGCAGCCAGAGCGCCCATGGAGGGAGTCTGGATGGCGTTCTCGGAGATGGGAGTGCCCTGCATGACCTGCTTCTCGAAGACTTCGGCAGCGCCGCCGGTCAGGTCACGGATGACGATAACGATTTCCTTGTGCTCCAGGGAGGAATCCAGCTCATCCCAGTAAGCGATCTCACCGGCGAAGATGGAGCGCAGGGTGTCGGTATCGATGTCGTCCATCACAGCGGTGATGGGGTTAGCCTTGTTGACGGAAACGGTCAGAGCATCGGAAGCCACCATGTACTCGGTGTAGCCGGCGCCCATGGATTCCTTTTCGCTGTCCTTGACAGCACGGGCCAGCATGCCGAAGTCAGCAGTGCCGTCGATGACGCTCTTGGGACCGTCGCCGGAGCCGCCGGAAGCGACAGGAATGTCGATCTCTTCAGCGGGGAATGCGGGGTTGACCTTGTCCCAGGTGCCGTACTCGGCGCGGAAAGCCTCACCGATGGAAGCGATCACGGGAGCCAGGGAAGAGGAGCCTGCGAAAGCGATGGAAGGATCGATCTCGATGGGAGCAACAGGGGGATTGGTGGTCAGTTCGGGCAGAACTTCGGACCAGTTGGTGAAGCCGCCTTCCAGGGTGTAAACCTTGGACATATCGTAGCCGATGGCGGACAGAGCATTGGTAGCAGCCTGTGCGTAACGCTTGCCGGAGTAGCAGACCAGGATGATCTTCTTGTCCAGGCCCTTGGTAGCCTCGGTCATGGTAGCCTTGCCGGCCTCAGCGTCGCCTTCCTTGGCAGCGTCCATGTCGTAAGCCAGGGCGCCGGGGATGGAGTTTGCGGAAGAGTCAGCAGCCTTACGGATGTCGAAGAAGACGTACTCGTCGCTTTCCAGCAGTTCCTTGGCTTCGTCGTGCTTGATGTACTGCATGGGAACATTGTTGTCAGCAGCGGGAGCCTCGGTGGCAGCGGGAGCGGATGCACCGCAGGCAACCAGAGACAGTGCCATGACCAGAACCAGCAGCAGGGAAATGATCTTTTTCATTTTTATTCCTCCGTGATGATTTGTATGTAACTGTTTTCAGTTCAGATTCATCGTAGATTGGGGAGGTAAGTTTGTCAACGGAAAAGCTTTTTGTTATCAGGAATCCGTATAAATTAATTGGTATTTATAATTATTATTGAGTTATCTTTCCGGGAAGGGATGCTCAGGATACTATAATTAAAATATGCCGGGAACGGTTGTTTTATTTGGATATTTGCGACAGAGGGATCCACTTATTGACAAAGGGAATTTGTGTAAAAAGACGGCTTATGGTATGATTCCAATGAGGAAATCCGTAGAAAATAACCGAATTTCGGTTTCCCGATTCATAAAAGATATCATCAGGAGGAATTATTTTATGGCCAATTATGTTGAAATGTGGAAAGATCTGGGCATGGACCTGGAGAACCACGACCTGCTGTGTCAGGTTCTGCCCACCGCTGTGGGTGACGTGTTCCTGACCCAGGAAAACCGTCCCAACGGCATGGACTTCTGGGATCTGGTCATCTCCGAAGTGCACGGCATCCGCCCCGCAGAGCTGATCGAAGCTCAGAAGGCAGGCCGCAAGGTCTTCGGTACCTTCTGTGTCTATGTTCCCGATGAAGTTGTCATCGCTGCCAACGGTATCGTCACCGGCCTGTGCGGCGGCTCCCAGTTCTGGGTTCCCGACGGCGAGACCGTCCTGCCCAAGGCTACCTGCCCCCTGATCAAGGCCTCTGTCGGTGCCCGTCTGGGCAAGACCTGCCCCTTCTTCCGCATTGCTGATATGTACGTCGGTGAGACCACCTGCGACGGCAAGAAGAAGGCCTACGAGATCCTGGGTGAAGACGTTCCCATGCACATCATGGACCTGCCCCAGATGAAGCGTCCCAAGGACATCATCAAGTGGAAGGAAGAAATTGCTGACTTCGCCAAGAAGGTGGAAGAGTTCACCGGCAACGAGATCACTGTTGAGAAGCTGAATGAAGCTATTCACATCATCAACGAGCGCCGCAAGGCCATGGCCCGTGTTTACGAGTGCCGTAAGTCCGAGTGCCTGCCCATCTCCGGCCGTGACGCTCTGCTGATGACCCAGATCTCCTTCTTCGACGATCCCGTCCGCTGCGCTCAGATGTGCAACCGTCTGGCCGACGAACTGGAGCAGAGAATCAAGGACGGC
>JAFZGL010000046.1 GCA_017555395.1 Oscillospiraceae bacterium
ATAGGGGCGGGTGGATTGGATTGCGGGAGCAAGACATACAACGCCACCCCTATGCCTGCTTCTTTTGGTTCTTTTCTTGCAGGAGCAAGAAAAGAATAAAGAATCGCTCGTAAGCGAAATAAACATTTAAACAACAACCCCGGAAGGTCAATGCCTTCCGGGGTGTTTTCTTATTCGTGGATGTACTGAACAGCCATGCAGCCGGGGCCTCCCTGGGTAATAAAAGCAGGGCTCAGAGGATAGATCTCGTACACTGCCTCGGGCATCACTGCCTTCAGTTCCCTGACAGCCTGTTCCGCCTTATCCAGCGCATCGGCATGGGAGATATAGACCCGCCAGCCCTTGCCAACACCGGCCTTTTGCAGTTCTCCGGCGATGTACTTCACAGCGTGGCCGAAGCCCCGGCGAATGGAGGCGGGAGTCAGGCGCTCTCCGGTCTCGGTCTGGGTCATGACAGGGGTCAGACCCGCTGCCTTTCCCACATAAGACACCAGGGGAGACAGGCGGCCGCCCCGGCGCAGATAGTCAAAATCCGCAGGCACCAGGTAACTCTTGGCGCTGTCGATCAGGACGTTCAGTTTCTGCTTGATGGTTTCCACATCTTCCCCGGCAGCTGCCCACTGCACTGCCTGTTCCACCAGATAACGGTGGGGACCGCAGAGGGTGCGGGTGTTGATGACATGGATCTTGTCCGCATGGTCGCAGAGCTCCGCCGCGGCGCAGGCGCTGGTATAGGTACCGGACAGGCCGTGGGCCATGGCAATATTCAGGATCTCTTCCCCGGCGAATTCATTGTAGAGCGCTTCCACTTCACCCAGCGCAGGCTGGCTGGAGGTGGGCATATGACCCTGGCGGATGATGGCAACAAATTCCTCGGCGCTGATCTCGTCGAATTCCCGGTAGCTCTTGCCGGCAATGGTGACAGACAGGGCAGAGACGGCGAAGCCGGCTTCTCTCGCCTGGGCGGTGGAATAGAGGGTGGATGTATCTGCAACGATGCGAACCATAAATGTGCCTCCGATAAGTTTTTTAATATCTCATAGCAGGATTTCTGAAATTATCATACAGGAAGCGACAAATAAAGTCAACGGATTCTTTTCCGGTCAGTTGTAAAACCGGACATCGCAGTGCTGAAACAGCAGATTTAAGTTCCGACTGTGCCAGGATTCGCCCTCACACCATTCGTAGTACAGCGCACCCTGACTTTCATCCCAGCCCCGCTTCACCATGTCCAGTGCCTCCCGGCAGCGGTCGTTGGGAATAACGGATTCAAAGGTACCCTCCGCCACGGGGGTGAACTGATCCTGGGCATAGATGACGCCCCGGATAGTGGAGGAAAATTTGGGGGAATCCACCCGGTTCAGGACAGTGCGCATCACCAGGGCGATGCAGTCCGTACATCCGGAAGATCCACGCTCCGCCATGCCGATCTTCAGAAGCAGTTGTTCTTCCTCCTCCGTAAAGTCCAGTACATAGGGGGCCGCGGTTTCCGTGGGCGCTTCCGTGGGAACTGTTTCCGGAACCGCGGGCAGGGTCTCCGGCGCAGATGCAGCAGTCGGCAGAGTCTGAACCGGGACAGGATCCACAGGAGACTTCGTCTGTATGTACATATAAATATTGAGGCCGATCATGACGATCAGCACCAGGGACAGAAATGCGATCCATTTTTTCACAGAAAATCCCTCACAAATCAGCACACCGGTGTTCTTTCGAACACCGGTGTCGTTTTCTTTAGCAGTAGAAGTCACGGATCCGCTTGGCGCGGCTGGGATGGCGCAGCTTGCGGATGGCCTTGTTCTCGATCTGACGGATACGCTCACGGGTAACGCCGAAGATCTGGCCCACTTCCTCCAGGGTGTGGGTACGGCCGTCATACATGCCGAAACGCATCTTCAGAACATCTGCCTCACGCTCGGTCAGGGTGTCCAGGATCTCCTTCAGGGCTTCCGCCAGCATGGCGTTGGAAGTGGCATCGGCAGGGCCGGGGGTGCGCTCGTCTTCCACGAAGGAGCCGATGGAGGTATCTTCTTCGTCACCCACAGGGGTGTCCAGGGACAGGGTATCGGCAGCGGTGCGGTTTGCCTCGATGATCTTCTCAACAGGCAGGTTCAGCTCGGCTGCGATCTCCTCCACGGTGGGCTCACGGCCCAGCTCCTGAACCAGCTTACGGTTGCAGCGGGTGGCCTTGTTGATGACTTCCACCATATGGACGGGAACGCGGATGGTACGTGCCTGGTCGGCGATGGCACGGGTGATGGCCTGACGGATCCACCAGGTGGCGTAGGTGGAGAACTTGTTGCCCTTGGTCCAGTCGAACTTGTCGACGGCACGGATCAGACCGGTGTTGCCCTCCTGGATCAGATCCAGGATATGCAGGCCGCGGCCGGAATACTTCTTGGCAATGGAGACCACCAGACGCAGGTTTGCCTCGGTCAGCTTGTTCTTGGCATACTGGTCGCCCTCGGCAACCCGCTTTGCCAGTTCCACTTCCTCTTCGGCGGACAGCAGCTTCACCTGACCGATCTCCTTCAGGTACATACGGACGGGATCATCCAGGCTGTATTCGGCAGCCAGGTCAACGGGGTCAACCAGATCCTCTTCCTCCAGACCAACCAGGTCGATGTCATCGACGCCATCCAGCAAATCCTCGGTATCCAGTTCCAGCTCGGCGGTAACGATCTGGATGCCCATGGCATCAAAACGGTCGTAGATCTCCTCGATCTTCTCGGGGGTCAGGGTCATTTTCTCCAGCAGGGCGTTCAGGTCAGCGGCGCGGATCATGCCGTCCTTCTTGCCCTGGGCAATCATGTTCTGCAGTGCGGCCTGCAGTTCTTCCATGTTGGGGGCCTTGGCATTCTTCTTCGCAGTACTCATGGACTATCTCCTTTATCTCTGTCTGTCTATGTAACAGATTTGATTTTCTATGCTGTTAGACTATACCGCTTTTTCTCCGGTTTGACAAGGGTATTTTCCTGAATTTTTTCAAAATTAACGGGATCTGCGGTTTATTTGTATGACTTCCCGGTCAGTTTTCCCCTAAATTCGTGAAAAGATACGCCTTTACTTTTTTTGATGGATTCGCTATAATAATCAAAATGACATAGTGTGCCCTTAAAGAGCTATGTCATTGCGAACCATCCCGCAGGATGGTGTGGCAATCTCCTGTTGTTCACACATTGTTTTTCTGATCCGGGGGATTCCCACGGGTGCTTTGCACCCTCGGAATGACACAAAACACGAGGTGTAACGAATATGACTGACCTTTCCAAAATCAGAAATTTTTCCATCATTGCCCATATTGACCACGGCAAATCCACCCTGGCTGACCGTCTGCTGGAGGAGTGCAACGCCATCGACCAGCGCATTCGCGCCGAGCAGATGCTGGACTCCATGGAGCTGGAGAAGGAGCGCGGCATCACCATCAAGGCAACTGCCGCAACCCTGACCTATACCGCCGATGACGGCGAAACCTACGCCCTGAACCTGATCGACACCCCCGGCCACGTGGACTTCAACTACGAGGTTTCCCGCTCCCTGGCCGCCTGCGAAGGCGCCATTCTGGTAGTCGACGCTTCCCAGGGTGTGGAAGCCCAGACTCTGGCCAATACCTACCTGGCCATTGACGCAGGCCTGGAAGTGCTGCCTGTCATCAACAAGATCGACCTGCCCTCTGCCCGTCCTGCCGAAGTCAAGGCAGAGGTGGAGGACATCATCGGCATCCCCGCCGAGGAATCCCCTGAGATCTCCGCCAAGAACGGCATCAACATCCACTCCGTTCTGGAAATGATCGTCAAGGATGTGCCCGCTCCCCAGGGCGACCGGGAAGCACCCCTGCAGGCACTGATCTTCGACAGCCAGTACGACTCCTACCGGGGCGTCATCGTCTACACCCGCATCAAGCAGGGTACCGTCAGACCCGGTCAGGACATCAAAATGATGGCCACCGGCGCCACCTACAAGGTGGTGGAGGTGGGTACCATGAGCCCCAACGGTCTCATCGCCCGGGATGCGCTGGGCGCCGGCGAGGTCGGCTACATCACCGCCTCCATCAAGACTGTGGCTGATACCCAGGTGGGCGACACCATCACCACCATCGAAAATCCCGCTTCTGAACCCCTGCCCGGCTACCGTCCCGTGCAGCCCATGGTCTTCTCCGGCGTTTACCCCGCCGACGGCTCCAAGTATCAGGATCTGCGAGAAGCTCTGGAAAAGCTCCAGCTGAATGACGCCTCCATGAGCTTCGAACTGGAAAGCTCCATCGCCCTGGGCTTCGGCTTCCGCTGCGGCTTCCTGGGACTGCTGCACATGGAGATCATCCAGGAGCGTCTGGAACGGGAGTACAATCTGGATCTGATCACCACCGCTCCCAACGTTGTCTACCGCATCACCAAGACCAACGGTGAGACCATGTATGTCTACACCCCCCTGGACTACCCCGATCCCATGGAGATCGAGCTGGCAGAGGAGCCCTTCGCCAAGGTCAACCTGATTGCGCCCCAGGAATATGTGGGCAACATCATGGAACTGGCCCAGCAGCGGCGCGGCGAATTCAAGGACATGGTCTATCTGGATGCCAACCGTGTGGAGATCCACTATGAGATGCCCCTGAACGAGATCATCTACGATTTCTTCGACGCCCTGAAGTCCCGGACCCGCGGCTACGGCTCTCTGGACTATGAGCTCATCGGTTACCGTCCTTCCAAGCTGGTCAAGCTGGACATCCTGCTCAACGGCGACATCGTGGACGCCCTGAGCTTCATCCTCTTTGCGGACAATGCCTATCCCAGAGCCCGCAAGATCTGCGAAAAGCTGAAGGACAACATCCCCAGAGCCCAGTTCGAAATTCCTGTCCAGGCTGCCATCGGCGGCAAGATCATCGCCCGTGAGACCATCAAGGCTCTGCGCAAGGACGTGCTGGCCAAGTGCTACGGCGGCGACATCACCCGTAAGAAGAAGCTGCTGGAAAAGCAGAAGGAAGGCAAGAAGAGAATGCGTACCTTCGGTACCGTCGCTGTTCCTTCCGAGGCCTTCATGGCTGTCCTCAAGCTGGACGAAAATTAATCAGAATGCATAATGCAACATGCAGCATGCAGAATTGTAGGATACCCTTCGGGCATGATTACATTTTGCATTCTACATTCATCATTCTGCATTTGTTTTACCGGAGGTAAAATACCGTATGCCTATTTTGACGAAACGTCTTAACAAAACCCCTCTGGGTCTTTATATCCATGTGCCCTTCTGCCGCAGCAAGTGCCAGTACTGCGATTTCTACTCCCTGGCCTGCAAGGATGACAGGCTGATGGACGGCTATCTGGATGCCGTCTGCGCCCACATCAAGGAAGCCGGCGCCCTGGCTCCCGGCTACAAGGTGGACACCATCTACTTCGGCGGCGGCACCCCCAGTTTCTACGGTGCCGACGGCATCGCCACCATCCTCTCCACCATCCGCCGGAATTTCGATGTGGATGTGAACGCCGAGATCACCCTGGAGTGCAATCCCGACTCCGTCACTGACCGGATGCTGGGCCGTCTGAAGGCCGAAGGTGTGAACCGCATCTCTCTGGGCATCCAGACCGATGACGATGAACTGCTGAAAAAGCTGGGCCGTCCCCACACCTATGCCCAGGCCGTCTCCGCCTACCAGCGGATCCGCAAGGCGGGCTTCAAGAATGTGTCCGTGGATCTGATGTACGGTCTGCCCGGCCAGACCCTGCGGACCTGGACCGAGACTCTGGACCATGTGCTGCGGCTGCTGCCCGAGCACATCAGCTGCTACGGCCTGAAGGTGGAGGAGGGCACCCCCCTGTACACCTACAAGGATGATGCCAACCTGCCCGATGACGATCTGCAGGCCGATATGTATCTGGCCGCCGTGGATCTGCTCCGCAGCCGGGGCTACCGCCACTATGAGATCTCCAACTTCGCCCGGAAGGGTCTCTACTCCCGCCACAACATGAAGTACTGGACCGGCGGCGAATATCTGGGCTTCGGCCCCAGCGCCTCCTCCGACTTTGCGGGCAAGCGCTTCATCCTGTCCCGCGACCTGCAGAGCTACATCAGCGGCATCCGGGATGGCGGCGAAGTCATGGAAGATGTCCAGGAGATCCCCCTGCGGGAACGTGCCGGCGAGTACCTGATGCTCCGCCTGCGCACCTACTACGGCATCGCCCCCGACGAATATGAGCGCAAGTTCCTGCTGCCCTTCGACCCCCTGCGGGAGGTGCTGGCCAAGTACCGTGCCCTGGGTTATGTGGGCATCAACGACGACGGCCGCTGGAATCTGACCGCCAAGGGCTACCTGATCTCCAACACCATTCTCTCCGAACTGCTCATCGCCCAGGATAACTCCCTGCCCCTGAACCGGTTCTGCTAAAAAGAATATGACAGGCACAGCGAAAATATCGCTGTGCCTGTTCTTGTATCTGCAGCTGCGGTATGCTATGATGGATACAGAAATCCATATCCGGGAGGAAATTTCCATGACAGAAAAAGTAAAAATCGCCTTTGTCTGCGTCCACAATTCCTGCCGCAGCCAGATGGCGGAGGCTCTGGGAAAGAAATATCTGTCCGACATCTGCCAGTGCTATTCCGCAGGCACGGAAACAAAACCCCGGATCAATCAGGATGCCGTCCGTCTGATGAAGCAGGTCCACGGCATCGACATGGAAGCCACCCAGTATTCCAAGCTCTTTGAGGATATCCCGGAAGCGGATATTGTGGTGTCCATGGGCTGCAATGTGGTCTGTCCCTATATCCCCGGCAAGCTGAATCTGAACTGGGGCCTGGAAGATCCCACCGGACACAGCGACGAAACATTCCTGCAGGTCATGGACCTGATCGAAAAAAACGTACTGGAACTGAGAAACCGGCTGATGAACCCCCAAATATAAAAAGGAGGCGTATCCCCATGTCTGAAACCTGCTGCTGCGGCGAAACCAAGAAAGAAAAAGTCATCGAAGTCGAGTACCTGTATCTGGATCTGAACACCTGTGAGCGGTGTGTGGGAACGGACAAAGTGCTGGAGGATGTTCTGGAAAAACTGGCCGGAGCCTTCAGCCTCGCCGGCTACACCCTGGAATACCGCAAGGTGAAGATGGAAACCGCGGAAATGGCCTGTGCCTACCGGTTCCTTTCTTCTCCCACCATCCGTGTCAACGGCAGAGATATCTGCAGCAGTGTGCAGGAAAACAACTGCGGCTGCTGCGGTGAGATCGCCGGAACCCAGGTGGACTGCCGTGTCTTCTCCTACAACGGCAAGACCTACGAGGTTCCTCCCGCGGAAATGGTCGCGGAAGCCGTCATGAGAATGGCCTTCCGCCCGAAGGTATCCGCCTGCTGCTCCGGCGGCTATGTGCTCCCCGACAACTTAAAGAAGTTTTTTGACGGCAAGGCTCAGAAAAGCTGCGATTGCGGCTGCGGCTGTTCCTGCGGCTGCTGCTAACAGAAAGGATACGGATCTCCATGAAAGAAGAATGCCTGATCTGCAATGCCCTCCTGGAATATCTGGAGGAAGATATCCTCATGGAATGCGCCATCTGCCACAGGCAGGAATACAGCAAGACCAGATGCGTCAACGGTCACTATGTGTGCAGTGAATGCCACACCAAGGGAATGGACAGCATCATCGGCTTCTGCCTGCGGACCGACAGCAAAAATCCCATTGAAATCATCGAAGCCATGATGTCCATGCCCTTCTGCCATATGCACGGTCCGGAACACCATGTGATGGTGGGCGCCGCTCTGCTGACCGCCTATCATAATGCCGGCGGCGACATCGACCTGAGCAAGGCACTTTCCGAAATGTACGCCCGGGGCAAGCAGGTTCCCGGCGGTGTCTGCGGCTTCTGGGGTGCCTGCGGCGCGGGCATCAGCACCGGAATCTATATGTCCATCCTGACAAAAGCCAATCCCCTGGCAGGGGAGGCCTGGAGCCTGTCCAATGCCATGACCTCCAGAGCCCTGGGCCGGATCAGCCGCCACGGCGGTCCCAGATGCTGCAAGCGGGATTCCTATCTGGCCATTCTGGAAGCGGTGGAGTTTACGAAGGAGCATTTCGGCATCGAAATGGAACGCGCCGATGTGACCTGTTCCAGAGCACACCTGAACAACCAGTGTCTGAAGGGAAACTGCCCCTTCCACAAATAAAGAATGTCAAAACCCCGGCCTGTGAGATCACAGGCCGGGGGGTTCTGTTTTATGGGTATTTTTAATCGTGACCTTCCCGGACGGCGCCGCTGCGGTAGGCCGCCAGAAGGAGCATCAGGTCATCCACACGGGTCTGCAGTTCCTTGCCCTCTTCCGTGTCCGCCACCTTCATCCGGGTCTCCAGCTTTTCAAAGACCACGCTGTCGTTGACGATATCGTCATTGCGCTCCAGAGCCTTCTGCTTGCCGGCAAAGGGCTGATGGGACACCATGCGGTAATGGCGGGAATTGTAGATCAGGGTATAGCCCGCGATGCCGGAGGTGGGCTGATAGGCTTTGCTGAAGCCGCCGTCAATCACCAGCAGCTTGCCGCCGCCCTTGATGGGGCTCTCGCCCTTTCTCACCTTCACGGGCACATGGCCGTTGATGATATGGCAGTGGGGACCTTCCAGTCCGAATTCCTTCAGCAGCATGTCGCAGACATCGGGATCCTGGTAGAAGGTATAATAGGCATTCTTGGGCTCTGTCCAGGTACTCTCATCGGCCACAAACCGGCGCTCCAGAGTGGTCATCCGGTCACGGCCGAAGATAGGACTGTTCCGGCCTGCCCAGAGCCACCACAAGAAGTCCAGGCCGAACTGCCGCTCCGGGGTGCCCCGCTTGTCGTAGTAGGCCTTTCTGGCGGTTTTTTCCGCATAGTCCAGGAATTCTCTGCCCTTGCGGGTCTTTCCGCCGATGGTGAATTCCATCAGTTCACCGTTCTCGGTCATGGGGATGCAGCCGTGGAACAGCAGATTGCCGTTCATGACCTTGTACAGGCCGCCCTTGGCGTAGAGGAAGCGGATGTGCTTCTGCAGCTTCTGGCTGTGGCGGAAGGCCTCCGTCAGCTGGCGGATCACATGATCTTCCTCCGGTGTCAGGGTATAGGGGTCAGCGGGATCGATGGTGGGGAAGTCGCAGTCCAGCAGGGGATACTCGGCACCCGCCAGATTGATGGTGCCCTTTTCGTAGTCGATCCGGTCCAGCAGCAGCCGGTCATCCATGCCGAATTCCGGTCTGCGCTTCAGTTTCTGGCCTTCCAGCTTGAATAGGATGATGGTGATGGCCTTGTACATCCGGGCGGAGAGCAGCTTGTCCTTTTCGGAATAGGCGGCGGCATCCTCACCCAAGAGCTTTACCTGGAAGCGGCTCACATCATGGTGCTTGTAGACCTCGTTGGCAAACACGGACAGGGACCGCAGGGAAATGCCGTAGCCCGTTTCGATCACATCCAGATTGTTGTAGCGGATGGAATTGCTCAGCACCGTGGCCACCAGGGTCCGGGATCCGGAACCGGCACCCATCCAAAGGATATCGTGGTTGCCCCACTGGATATCCACATTGCCCGCCTGCATCAGAGAATCCATGACAATATCCGCCCGGGGTCCCCGGTCGAAGATATCGCCCACGATGTGCAGGTGGTCCATGATCAGCTTTTTGATGACCACGCACAGAGCCTCGATCACATCCGCTGCCTGACCGATCTGAACAATGGTGCCCAGAATGCTCTCAAACTGGGTGCGGCGGGAGCCTTCCTCGTCACGGATGTGCAGCAGCTCATCGATGATGGCCTCATGGCCCTCCGGGATATAGCTGCGGACCTTGTTGCGGGTATGCTTGGTGGAAACATAGCGGCTCAGCTGCACCAGCCGCTGCAGGGTGATATGGTACCAGGAATCCAGATTATCCACAGCATCGGCCATCCGCGCCAGCTTTGCCTTGGGATAGTAGATCAGGGTGGCCAGGTCGTCGATATCCTGCTGGGACAGCACGCCGCCGAACACCAGCTCCAGCTTTTCCCGGATTTCACCGGAACCGGAGTTCATGATGTGCAGAAACGCCTCATACTCGCCATGGATATCGGACATAAAATGCTCGGTGCCCTTGGGCAGATTCAGAACAGCCCGGAGTTTGATGATCTCGGAGCCCGCTGCCTGAACGGTGGGGTACTGCTTGCTCAGCAGCCGCAGATAATGGAGCTGCTCCGGAGTGAAGGTATATTTGGTATGCATGGTCACATCATCCCTTTCGGTGATCCTTTTCTATTACATATTATAATATATTTTCCCGGCACCCACAAGTGCAAATGCGGGTATATTTTCCGGGGCGGACAACTGTAATTTATTCGGTTTCCATTTTCAGGATATTCCAAGCAAAATCCACAAATATCCAACTCCCGCTCTGTAAAAGCCGCTGAAAATATATTTTTTCCTAAAAAAATCCCAATCATTCCTTGCTTTTCCATCTGTTCCCGGATATGATATTATACAGATAAGTATTTTAAAATTTTCCCCTTTTCAGAAAGAGGTTTTGCCATGGTTTCCATGAAAGATATTGCAAAGAAATGCGGCGTATCCATCGCCACCGTCAGCAAGGCGCTGAACGGCCAGAAGGATATCGGTGAAGAGACCCGCAAGCGGATCTGCGCCGTTGCCGAGGAGATGGGCTACATGGCCAACTCCGTGGCCCGGGCGCTGAAAACCAACCGCAGCTACAACCTGGGCATGCTGCTGGTGGATGAACGCAGAAGCGGTCTGGGACACGAATATTTCTCCACCATCATTGAGGGCTTCAAGGCAGAAGCCGAAAGCCATGGCTATGACATCACCTTCATCAACAGCCATGTGGGTGATCAGCCCACTTCCTACGTCAAGCACTGCCGCTACAGAGGTCTGGACGGCGTTCTGGTGGCCTGCGTCAATTTCGAAGACCCCAGAATCCAGGAGCTGGCCGCCAGCAACATTCCTCTGGTCACCATTGACTACTGCTTCGACGGTCATACCGCGGTTCTCTCCGACAATACCAGCGGTGTGGAAGCACTGGTGCGCTATGCCTACAACAAGGGTCACCGGAAGATCGCCTTCCTCCACGGCGAGGATATCACCGTCACCCGCAGACGTCTGGACGGCTTCCGCCAGGCCTGCGATGAACTGGGCCTGAAGATCCCGGAGGAGTACATCGTCCCCTGTATCTACCACGACCCTGACCTGTGCCAGAAAGCCACCTGGAAGCTGCTGCATCTGGCAGATCCTCCCACCTGTATCCTGTTCCCCGATGACTTTTCCTTCATCGGAGGACACAATGCCATTTTGTCCTCCGGTTATGCCCTTCCCTGGGGCTTCGGTGTGGGAAAGGCCGTTTCTGCCCTGGGCTACGACGGCATCAACCTGGCACGGATGATGCGGCTGACCACCTACACCCAGAATGCCTACACCATCGGCAAAACCGCCGCCGACCGGCTGATCCACACCGTGGAGCATCCGGAACAGGCTGTGCCCGAGCGGATCATGATCTCCGGCGAACTGATGGAAGGCAACACCGTCCTGGATATCAACCGGTAAATCCCAAAAGAAAAACCCCACCTCCGGGAGGTGGGGTTTGTTTTTTAACCGTAGCGGCCGTTGGCTCCGACCTGATTGCTGTCCTTTTCCTCCAGCATCGCGGCAGCCTCCGCGGCGGCCTTCTGGGCCTCCATGGCGGTGGAGGTGGAGATGGGGCGCAGACAGCCGTAGGCATTGAACCGGGTGTCGTTGGTCTCGGCAATGAACACCAGCCGCAGCTGGGGATCCGTCATAAATTCCTCGACCTTGGCTGCCACCATGCTGACATTGGTGGCGGCGATCTTTTCCAGGTACATTCTGCTGCGGCCCTCCGGCTGGGGGAACTCATGGCTGGGGACTTCGAAGGAAACCGCAAAGTCCTTATCGGCACACTTGGCCACCAGCTGATTGGCAGCGGTACCCAGCGCCTCCGTCTTGTCACCGTCAAAGCGGATCATGTCCGTGTCCGGGAACCGGAAGTCGGTAAGCACCACCTCATCAAAGCCCATGTTCTTGATCTCTTTGATGATGGAAACCAGCCAGTTAATGGTGGTCTCCTTGGTGGGATCCAGCCAGTAGCAGTGGCCTTCATCGGGCCACAGACCCTTGCCGTTGACATGCATCAGACCGGAAGAGACGTTGTTCAGACCGAAGTTGTAGTCCCGGAAGGCGGAGATCCGGGCGATGGTGTAGAAATTCTTCTCGTTCATG
>JAFZGL010000005.1 GCA_017555395.1 Oscillospiraceae bacterium
GGGGGATGGACAGACCGATGGCGGCACAGGCCCGTTCCAGTACCAGACCCAGCAGATCGTCGCTGACGATGAAAGCGGTGGGACGGTCCTCCCGGCGCAGCAGCTGCCGCAGGGCGGTGTCGTCGCAGTGGATATGCTCCATTTCGATGCAGTCTTCTGGCTGGGGTGTCAGACCGTGGAGCACCAGGGAAAGCTGCCAGCCGGCCTGCCGGTCGGCGGCATAGAGATGATCCTTTCCCTTGCCCAGGAAGCCGATGCGACGGTGCCCCAGACCGAAGAGATAGTCGGCGGCATCCCGGCCGGCCAGCAGATTGTCATTGTCGATGCACAGGGTGGTTCCGGAGCCGTCCTGGGGCTTGCCCACGATCACATAGGGGATGCCCTGTTCGCACAGATAGTCATTGATCACGTCGTTTTTCCGGGAATACAGCAGGATGAAGCCATCGATCCGGCCGCTCAGGTGCAGGGTTTTCACACTGTGCAGCAGTTCCGGATAGTCCTCACCGGTGATGATGGTGCTGGCAGTCTGGCGCTGGTTGCAGACCTGACTGACGCCCCGGATGGCTTTCAGAAAAAAGTTGTTTTCATAGGCATCCTTGTCGGAGGGGGGCAGAACGATGCCGATCATTTTGATGGGCTGATGCACCGCGGGTTCCTGGGAGGCCACCTCGTAGCCAAGCTCAGTGATGGCTTTGCGGACCCGTTCCGCGGTTTCCTTGCTGATGGCGGGGTTGTTGTTGCAGACCCGGGAGACGGTGGAGGTGGAGACTCCGGCCAGAGCGGCGACATCCTTGATGGTAACAGCCATAGATATGCTCCTTACAATATAATTGTATCCATTGTACTCCCGGGGAAATGGGATGTCAACGTTTTGTGCAATTTTTCCGCAACGCAGAAGAGGAAGTTGCACAAAAAGAAAGTTTTTGTTTGTGTGAGAAAGTCACGGAAGAAGAAAGATGTGCTTGCTATAATAAGGCCACAAAGAACAAAACACCAAACAAACCAAGGAGGTAAACCTTATGAAATATGTATGCGACGTCTGCGGATGGGAATACGATGAAGCGCTGGGCTGTCCCGAGAAGGGCATCGCCCCCGGCACCCCCTGGGCAGAAGTTCACGATGACTTTGAATGTCCCCTCTGCTTCGTGGGCAAGGACCAGTTCTCTGAAGCATAAGTAAAGCGAAGAAATTTCTTCTCTCCTCATGACCGGCTCCGCTGCCGTCCCGGCGGGCCGGTCACCAAAAAGGTTATTGGTTAGCAAAGACTAACTTATAATACAAGAAAAACAACACACCCTAACTTATATTTTGAAAAGGAGCTTATTATTATGTCTATGATCAACAAGGAAATCGGCGCATTCAGCGCACAGGCTTACGTCAACAACTCTTTCAAGACCGTCACCAAGGAAGATATCCTGGGCAAGTGGAGCGTGTTCTTCTTCTATCCCGCTGACTTCACCTTCGTCTGCCCCACCGAGCTGGAAGACCTGGCCAACATCTATGACAAGTTTGTGGCAGCTGGCTGCGAGATCTACTCTGTCTCCACCGATACCCACTTCGTCCACAAGGCATGGCACGATGCTTCCGAGCGCATCAAGAAGATCCGCTACCCCATGCTGGCTGACCCCACCCACGCCATCTCCAAGGACTTCGAAGTTCTGATCGAGGCTGACGGCCTGGCAGAGCGCGGCACCTTCGTCATCAACCCCGAGGGCAAGATCGTTTCCTACGAAGTTTCCGCCGGCAACGTTGGCCGCAACGCCGATGAGCTGTTCCGGAAGCTCCAGGCTCTGCAGTTCGTCCATGAGCACGGCGATGAGGTCTGCCCCGCCAAGTGGCAGCCCGGCGCTGAGACCCTGAAGCCCAGCCTGGATCTGGTGGGCATGCTGTAATTGAGCGTGATTCCTGCGGCACCGGAGAGATCCGGTGCCGCAATTCAAAAACTGTGCAGGATGAGTGAAACGTTCAAAGTGCACAGTGCAAAGTTCAGAATATTCATTTTGCATTTTGCACTCTGCATTTTGCATTAATAAAGGGAGGAGTAATCCTATGAATAACTTATATGATGTCATCGTTATCGGCGGCGGCCCTGCGGGCCTGACCGCGGCTGTTTATCTGGCGAGAGCCAAGTACCGCACCCTGGTGGTGGAAAAGGAAGCCTTCGGCGGCCAGATCACCATTACCGATGAAGTTGTGAATTATCCCGGTGTCCGCCGTGCCACCGGTAAGGAGCTCACCGAGACCATGCGCCAGCAGGCGGAGAGCTTCGGTGCAGAATTTATGTTAACCGAAGTGGAGTCTCTGGACATGTCCGGCGATATTAAGACTGTCAAAACCGCCCGGGGCGAACTGAAGGCCTTCGGTGTGCTGCTGGCCACCGGTGCCCATCCCAGAATGATCGGCTTTAAGGGCGAAGAAGACTTCAAGGGCCGGGGCGTTGCCTACTGCGCCACCTGCGACGGCGAATTCTTCACCGGCAAGGAAGTTTTCGTGGTGGGCGGCGGTTTTGCCGCCGCGGAAGAGGCGGTCTTCCTGACCAAGTATGCCCGCCATGTGACCATCCTGGTCCGTACCGAGGACTTCACCTGCGCCGCTTCCGTTGCGGATCATGCCAAGCACCATGAGAAAATCACAGTCCTGTATAATACCGAAGTGGTGGAGGTTCTGGGCGACAACTCCCTGAAGGCCATCCGTTATCGCAACAATCTGACCGGTGCGGTTTCCGAATACCGGGACCCCCAGGGCAGCAACATCGGTGTCTTTGTCTTTGCGGGCTACGCGCCTGCGACAAGTCTCATCCGGGGCATTGCCGAAATCGATGATCAGGGCTATGTGATCACAGACCGGGATCAGAAGACCAATATCGACGGCCTGTACGCCGCCGGCGATGTCTGCGTCAAGCAGCTGCGCCAGGTGGTCACCGCCGTGGCGGACGGCGCCATCGCCGCCACCGAACTGGAAAAGCATGCGGCAGCGCTGCAGCGCAAGACCGGTCTCCATCCCGAAAAGCCCAAGGCAGAAGTAAAAAAGGAAGCGCCCGCGGCAGCGGTCAAGGCATCTTCTTCCCTCTTCGACGCCGATATGCTGGCTCAGCTGAATGCGGTCTTTGGCCGCATGGCCAATCCTCTGGTGCTGAAGCTGGAGCTGGACGGCCGTCCTGTTTCCAATGAACTGAAGGCCTACATGGAAGAACTGGCCTCCCTGACGGACAAGCTCACCGTAGAAGTCTCCGACTGGGGCAATGATGCTCCCTGTGTCCGGGTCTGCCGGGCAGACGGCAGCGAAACCGGCCTGGCCTTCCACGGTGTACCCGGCGGTCATGAATTTACCTCCTTTGTTCTGGGTCTTTACAACGCAGCCGGTCCCGGCCAGCCCCTGGATGCCGACGTGAGAGCCGCCATCGGCGCTCTGGGCAAGAGAGATATGCAGGTTCTGGTTTCTTTAAGCTGCACCATGTGCCCCGAACTGGTCACCGCAGCCCAGCGGATCGCCGCGGAAAATGAAAATGTCACGGCCCAGGTCTACGATCTGACCCACTTCCCGGAGATCCGTGACAAGTACAACGTCATGAGTGTCCCCTGCCTGGTGATCGACGGCGGAAAGACCGTCACCTTCGGCAAGAAGAACATCCGTCAGCTGCTGGAAATTCTGAAGTAATGTGATAACATCACGGAAAATCATGAGAACTTCCTGTATACTGAAGGTACAAAAGAAAAACAAGGAGGTACTCTTATGAGACTGAATAATAAAGTTGCCATCGTTACCGGCGGCAGCCGCGGCATCGGTTATGCCACCGTAGAAGCTTTCCTGAGAGAAGGTGCAAAGGTGATCCTCACCGCCTCCTCCCCGGCCAGTGCCCGGAAGGCAGTGGACAGCCTGAAGGAAAAGTACCCGGAAGCGGTTGTGGAAGGCATCAGCCCCGATCTGATCAGTCTGGCATCTGTTCAGGAAGCGTTCAATGAAGTGCTGCGCAAGCATGGCCGCATCGACATTCTGGTGAACAACGCCGGCATGTCCGAGCGGACGCTGCTGAACGACTATACCGAAGAGCTCTTTGACAAGGTCATGGATCTGAATGTGAAGGGTGTCTTCAATGCCAGCCGGGCTGTGGTGGATGCCATGACTGCCCAGGGCAGCGGTGTGATCCTCTCCACCTCTTCCATGGTCAGCAAGTACGGCCAGCCCGCCGGCTTCACCTACCCCGCTTCCAAGTTTGCCGTCAACGGCATGACCCTCTCCTGGGCCAGAGAGCTGGGTCCCAAGGGCATCCGGGTCAACGCCGTGGCCCCCGGCATCACCGAGACCGACATGATGAAGGCGGTTCCCAAGTCCGTCATCGATCCCATGATCGCCCAGATCCCCCTGCGGCGCCTGGGTCAGCCGGAAGACATCGCCAATGCCTTCGTCTTCCTGGCCTCTGACGAAGCCAGCTATATCACCGGCGTGGTGCTGAGTGTGGACGGCATGGCAAGAAGCTGACAGTTAACAGCCACAGCGGTATCCTTCGGGATACCGCTGTATTTGTTTGACATCCCATCTGTTCGATGATAAAATACTATCATCGAAAAAAGGAGGCGACGCGCGATGCCCACAGGTATTATCATCGATGTCATGGCCGTGGTTCTGGGCGGTATCACCGGAACACTGCTGAAAAGTAAACTGTCTGAGTCTTTAAAGGATCAGATGAACAATGTGATGGGTCTTTGCGCCCTGTGCATGGGCATCAGCACCGTGGTGCTGATGAAGAATCTGCCTGCCGTGGTGTTCTCCGTGATTCTGGGCACTCTGCTGGGCCTTGTGATCCGGTTCGGCAGCGGCATCCAGAAGGGTGTCAGCCTGGTGCTGAATAAGGTCATGAGGGATGTTTCCTCCGATGTCATCAATCTGATGGTCACCGCTGTGGTGCTCTTCTCTGCCAGCGGTACCGGTATCTACGGCAGTCTGGATGCCGGCATGACCGGCAACCACAGTGTCCTTATCGCCAAGGCGATTCTGGATTTCTTCACCGCTGTGATTTTCGCCTGCAAGCTGGGCAAGGCCACTTCTTTCATCGGTATCCCTCAGTTTGCGGTGCTGTTCGCCATTTTCTGCCTGGCGAAGGTCATCGTTCCCCTGTGCACCGATGTGATGATCGCCGACTTCAAGGCCTGCGGCGGCTTCGTCCTGGTGGCCACCGGTCTTCGGATCATGAAAGTGAAGGACTTCCCCGTGGCGGATATGACCCTGGGCATGGTTCTCGTGATGCCCGTCAGCTACCTCTGGGTCACATATCTGCTGCCTCTCATCGCATAACAAAATCAAACCTGTGATTCCCGGGAATCACAGGTTTTTTATATATCAGGGAAGATAAATCAACATTTCGCAATTGATATTTCATTACCTATATGATAAAATAATAAAAGAGTTTTGGCAGCAGTGCTGCCCATATAGATTTATTGGAGGTAACTCACTATGGCAAACCGTTTTGTTTCCAATCCCATTTCCTACCACGGCAAGGGCGCCATCCAGGAGATCCCCGGCATCGTTGCTGCCAAGGGCTTCAAGAAGGCTTTCGTGGCCACTGACCCCGATCTGCTGAAGTTCGGTGTCACCAAGAAGGTCACCGATATTCTGGATGCCAACAACATGGCATACGAGGTCTACTCCGACATCAAGCCCAATCCCACCATTGAAAACGTTCAGAACGGTGTTGCCGCTTACAAGGCATCCGGCGCTGACTACATGATCACCGTGGGCGGCGGTTCCTCCATGGATACCGGCAAGGCCATCGGCATCATCATCAACAACCCCGAGTTCGCCGATGTCCGTTCCCTGGAAGGCGTTGCTCCCACCAAGAACCCCACCGTCTTCACCATCGCTGTGCCCACCACCGCCGGCACCGCTGCGGAAGCTACCATCAACTACGTCATCACCGACGTGGAGCGCAAGCGTAAGTTCGTCTGTGTCGACGTCAATGATATCCCCAACGTGGCCGTTGTGGATCCCGACATGATGTCCACCATGCCCGCCGGCCTGACCGCTGCCACCGGTATGGACGCTCTGACCCACGCCATCGAAGGCTACACCACCAAGGCTGCCTGGGCTCTGCCTGACTGCCTGAATCTGGAGGCTATCCGTCTGATCGCCAAGAACCTGCGCGGCGCTGTGAAGAACGAGGCTGATGCCCGTGAAGGCATGGCTCTGGGCCAGTTCGTCACCGGTATGGCATTCTCCAACGTCGGTCTGGGCATCGCCCACTCCGTGGCGCACACCCTGGGCGCTACCTATGACACCGCTCACGGCGTTGCCTGCGCTATGATGCTGCCCATCGTTATGGAATACAACGCCGACTGCACCGGCGACAAGCTGAAGGCTGTTGCTGAGGCCATGGGCGTTGACACCACCGGCATGGACCAGGCTGCTTACCGCGCCGCCGCCATCGATGCTGTCCGTCAGCTGTCTATCGATGTGGGTATCCCCACCAAGCTGGCTGCCCTGAAGGAAGAGGATCTGGACTTCCTGGCCCAGTCCGCTTTTGACGATGCCTGCGCACCCGGCAACCCCAAGGCTGCTTCTGTGGAAGACATCAAGGGCCTGATCCGCAAGCTGATGTAATCTCTTAAAAAAGACCCCCTGCACCTTCAGGTGCAGGGGGTTTTCTTATTAGGAATCGGACTGCTGTTTCTTCAGATATTTCAGAACGTGGTCATAGTAGTCAATGTCAGCTACGCTTTTGGAGAAGGTAATTTTATTCTTGACGACAGACTTAATGCGGGCGACATAATCTTCGTCCACCTGGACACCCTCTCTGGGGGTAAACACGCCGTCGCAGTAGGTGCCCTTTTCAGTGAGCCAGTTGTAGTCGGGCCAGAGCACCAGCGGCTCCTGGTCAGAGAACACGTCACGGCCCACCAGCAGTCGGGAGTCGTATTCCACACCGAAGAGGTTGGAGACCGTGGGCAGGATATCCAGGCTGTACACAGGAGTATCCACCACGATGTTCATATCCTCAAAGGCACCGCTCCACATGATCAGGGCGTTGTGATCCCGCATAAACTGGTCATAATCCTTGACGCCGTAGAGCTCTGCCAGATGGTCCTTGGTGTTTTTCCAGGTCTTGCTGCGCTCCAGGCCGTAGGGATAGTGGTCGGTGGCGATGACCACCAGAGTGTCATCGGCGATACCGGCTTCCTCCAGCTGCCGCAGCAGGGAGGCCATGGCGAATTCAAATTCCAGATTGGCCGCATAGTAACCCTTGACGATGTCGGAGTGCTCCAGATGCTGCACCAGATCCCAGTTCTTTTCGGTCATGTCGTTGCCCTTGAAGTTGTACTCGCAGTGACCGCTGACGGTCATGTAGTAGATGCTGAAGGGCTGCTTGTCGATAAAATCGGGGACGGTAACATCGATCATCTCCAGATCGCTTTCGGGCCAGGTGCCTTTGATATCCAGACCGGCGTACCGGGCGATGAACTTGTCATAACCCAGATAGGTATGGGTGTTGTTGCGGTGATAGAAATCATGCAGATGGTTGTGATAGGCGGTGGAATGGTAACCGAGATCCTGCAGCTGATTACCCATGGTCAGGAACAGATCCTGCTGATAGGTCTCATTCATGGAGCTGCCACCCCGGGTGGGAACCAGGCCGATCAGATTGGAAAATTCGCCGGTGGTGGTGCTGGCGCCCCAGGCAGGCTGGTAGTATTCCTTGAACTGGATGCCCTTGGTGGCCATCCGATACAGGGTGGGGGTCAGCTCCGGATCGATAAGTTCGGCGGAGAAGGCCTCGGCGGTGATCAGGATCAGGTTCTTGCCCTTGAACATGCCGGTGAATTCATTCTGGCGGGAGGGCGCCAGGGAGTTTACATAATTATGAAGGTTGGCGACATTGGTCTGGCTTGCTGTTTTGGCTGCCTCGCCGAAGTCCATGGGCAGCACATTGTAGCCGTATTCCACAGCAGGTTCTGTTTCTTCGGGGATTTCTTCAGAAGGTGTCTGGGAAGGTGCCTGTGTGGGAGCAGGGGGCGTGACAGCGGGGATCTCCAGCGCGAATTCCGGGGCCTCCTGGGGAAGAACTCCGTTCAGCGCCTCCATGGTCAGACCCATGTTCAGGCCGTGGCTGCGGACAACACTGTCAAAATTGTAGGTGGAGCTGAGCAGATCAGCGTCCTTGGTCAGATTGTGAGTGCCCAGCAGACTCAGGGTATAACAAAGAACAATGCTGTAGGCCAGCAGGGCCCGGGTTCTCCAGAGAACCGGCTGGGGACGGCAGAAAAGACCGTAGGCGATGATAGGAGCGGCCAGCAGAAGGATCCGGCCCATGTTTCTGCCGATCATCTTCAGGGTCAGCATCAGGTAGTCCTGGGCAATGCCGCCGGCGCCTGCCACCATGGTCTGAGGTGTCATAAAGGTCTGATAGGTTTCGGACAGAATGAATTGTGCCATATACAGCACCATCACCAGCACTGCGGCGCCGATGGAAACGGCCTTGTGGGTTTTGTGGGGAAGGTGGCTGAGGATCAGACCCAGCAGACCGCCGCAGCCCAGGGCAAAGCCGGCGATAACAGCCATGCGGCCTGCCTGGAGCGTGTCACTGATCCAGCTGTGCAGGATCAGCTCGCAGAAGACCACCATGAATGCCACCAGCAGCCAGCCGGGCAGAGGGTAGGTTTTTGTATTTAATTTAGGGATTTTAAACATGAACAGTAATTCCTCCGGGAATCAGTGCGTTAGCCGTCACCCTGGGGCTTGGGCTTGCGGTGGCGGCGATGGTTGGGTCGGCGGTGAGGCTTCTTTGCCTGATCGCCGGCGGGTTCTTTTGCTTCGGGCGCATCCTTATGCTCTTTGTGTTCTCTGGGAGGTTTGGGCTCCTTCTTTTCACGCTGAGCGGCGCTCTGCACCTCGGTCTTGGGCTGTTCGGCCTTGTTCTGCTCGCCCTGACCCCGGTTTCTGCGGCGGCGGGAGCGGGAAGATCTGGGCGCGGCCTGGGATTCCTCTGCTTCGGCAGTGGGCTCGGCAGCTGTTTCTGCAGGAATCTCCTCAGGCTCCTCCACAATGCGCTCGGTGCTGTACTTGAAGCGGATGGGCTCCAGCAGCAGCTTTTCCTCTTCTTCCGTCTTGCGGACACGCTTGCCGCTGCCGGAGATAGGAGCCAGGTCTGCAGGGATGGGAGGATCGTTTTTCTTGGCCTTGCCGTTGCGCAGGATGGCAATGTCGGCATTGGGGAAGAGGGAGATGGTCTCAGGGGCATCCTCCATCCGGACCTTTACCCGCTGGCGCAGCAGATCCACTTCCACCACAGTGCCCCGGCCTTCGGGGGTATCCACGAAGGAGTCCATCTTGGGGCTGGTGCGGATCAGATCCTCATAGGCATCCTGTTCGTATTTCAGGCAGCACATCAGGCGGCCGCAGGTGCCGGAGATTTTGGTGGGATTCAGGCTGAGGTTCTGGGTCTTGGCCATCTTGATGGACACGGGCTGGAAATCATCCAGGAAGCTGGCGCAGCAGAAGGGTCTGCCGCAGATGCCCAGGCCGCCCACCATCTTGGCCTTGTCGCGGACGCCGATCTGGCGCAGCTCGATGCGGGTGTGGAACACGGAGGCCAGATTCTTGACCAGCTCCCGGAAGTCAACACGCTCATCAGCGGTGAAGTAGAACAGGATCTTGCTGCCGTCAAAGGCCACTTCAGCAGATACCAGCTGCATATCCAGCTGATGGTCGGTAATCTTCTGCATGCAGACATCATAGGCCTTCTTTTCCTTGGCCCGGTTTTCCTGGATGGTCTTCTCATCCTGGGCGGTGGCCAGACGCAGGACGCAGCGCAGAGGCGCCACCACGTCCTTGGGAGGGATCACGTGATTGCCGCCGGTGCAGATGCCGTATTCGGCGCCCCGGGCGGTATCGATGATCACATGGTCGCCGGGATTGTACCGGGCGCCGTTGGGATCAAAAAAGTAAACTTTCTGGCCGGGACGGAACTGGATGTCCACCACTTCCACGTCGGCCTCCGGTTTCTTCAGAATTTCTTCCATTGGTAACTCCTTATATTTGAAATGCAGAGGACAGCACAGGCTGCCGGGCATTTGGATTTTTTATCGCAGTGCCCACATCAGCCATCCGCAGACAGCGGCGGGGGACACATTGCTCATGGTATAGTCCGCAGCCTTGCGCAGGGTGCGGGCGGTTTCATACAGCTCCGGCGCGGTGCGGTGCTGGCTCAGGGTACGGGCCAGGGGTGACAGCATGCTTCCGCCGCTGCGTCCGGCCAGGGCTTCCTCCGTCAGTTCCAGCCAGCTTTGCAGGATCTCACTGAGAGCATCCCGCTTCCATTTTTCCATGGGTGCCAGCGTTTCTGCCAGCAGCATCGGATCTGCCGTACAGAGGGCTTTCACAACGCTTTCCGTCTGGGGCGGCACGCTGCCGCCGGATTCCAGCAGTTCCAGAGCCTGTCCCAGGAATCCGCCGCTGCGGTCGGCAGCAGCCTCCAGATCCTCCCGGGCGGTTTCGGGGAACCGGGCGGAAAGATAGGTGACCAGGGTCTGCCGGGGCAGGGCCTGAAGCTTCAGCTCTGTGCATCTGGAGCGGACAGTGGGCAGGATTTTCTCCGGATTGTCCGTCAACAGAAGAAAAATGCCATGCTTTGGGGGTTCTTCCAGGATCTTCAGCAGCGCGTTCTGGCCCTCCACGCCCAGATCCTGAGGAAAGAGGTAAATCTTGTAGTCTGATTCGTTGGGGCGGATGAACACATCCTCCCGGAAGGCTCTGACGATTTTGACAGCCACATTTTTGTGCTCCGGATCCTCCACGGTGATGAAGTCCGGATGATTGCCGTTTGCGATTTTCCGGCAGGGGTCGCAGGTGCCGCAGGGCTTGCGGCTGCCCCGGCAGAGAATGGCCTGAGCCAGAAGGGTGGCCAGGGTCTTTTTGCCGGAGCCTTTGGGACCGGAGATCAGGTAAAAGTGGGAAATATGATTTTTCGCCAGGCTTTCCGCCAGATTCTGCTTCAGCCGGTCATTGCCCAGCAGGGTATCAAAAGCCATAGTTCCTCCGGTTTAAATGCAAAATGCTGAATGCAGAATGCAGAATAATGATGTGCCGGCAGCACGAAGCGGGGATAAAAAGGTTGCATTATGCATTGTGCATTCTGCATTGTGGGGTTAAGCCTTCGGCTTAACCCCAGATAGCGGTGAGCATGGGGATGATCTGCTTCTTGCGGCTCATGACATGGGGCAGGAAGGCAGTGTTGTCTCTGGGCATGACGGAGAAGGCGTGCTGGATGGTTTCGTCGTTGCCCACGTAGATGATGTGGGTGCCTTCCAGCAGCACGTCGGTGATCATGAAGATCATCATGGTCAGCTTCTTCTTTTGCTGATGTTCCTTCATCAGGTTCAGCAGCTCTTCCTTCCGCTCCAGGATCACGGGAGAGTCCATGCAGGTGACCTGGGAAACCGCCACGGGATGGCCGGCGATGTGGAATTCCTTGTAGTCCCGGGTCAGCATCTCCTCAGAGCTCTTCTTGCTGATGGAGGTGGAGAAGATCAGCTTGCCCAGGGATTCCAGAGAGATGTTGGCGATTCGCGCCATTCTCTGGGCGGCCTTGATGTCCCGGTCGGTGCAGGTGGGGGACTTGAACATGACAGTGTCGGAAACGATGGCGGAAGCCATCAGACCTGCCAGGGCGGGGGTGGGGATCAGACCGCGCTCCCGGAACATATCGGCAATGATGGTGTTGGTGGAACCCACAGGCTCATTGCGCAGATAGATGGGATTGGTGGTCTCGATGTCGGCGATCCGGTGGTGGTCGATGATGGCCACGATCCGGGCCTCCTCCAGACCGGGAACGGACTGGCTGGTTTCGTTGTGATCCACCAGAACAACACGTTTGTGGCGGGGGCGCAGCAGATGATACCGGTTCATCATACCCACGATCTGGTCATTTTCATCCAGAATGGGGTAGCCGGATTCTCTGTGCTTCAGGGATTCTTCCTTGGCGTATTCCACCCGGTCATCCATGTGGAAGGTGGTGATGTTCTCGGTCCGGCAGATGCGGCCGATGGGGGTGGACTGGAAGATCAGACGGGATGCCCGGTAGGCATCGAAGGGGGTGGTGATGATGCAGGTTTTTGTGGGCAGGTTCCGCAGATCGTCGGTCAGCTCCGTTTCGCAGAGCACCAGGCACTTGACATTCATCTCCAGAGCCCGGCGGATCATATAGGGCTGATGGCCGCAGATCACAATGGAATCGGGATCCTGCCACAGCAGGGTGTCCTGGCTCTGGGGCAGGGCGATGACCACGTTGCCGGAGATGGTATCGGTGGTTTCACCGGCTTCGTTGAGGATGGTGCCCTCCAGCACGGACAGCACATTGAACAGGGGAACCTCCTGCAGATAGCTCTCGGTGATCAGGCTCATGTGGTAGGAAGCCACATGGTCACGGGACAGAATGCCGTACAGTGTGCCGTCCTCCTTGGCCACCGGCAGAGTGCCGATGCTCTTTTCCTGCATGATGTCCCAGGCGCGGCCCACGGTGACGGCGGTGCTCAGGACAGGGGGCTTTGCGAAATCCAGATCCCGGATCTGGTTGAACACGTTGTAGATGCGCTTGGGGGGCTGGAAGCCGAACCGGTCCAGCACAGATTTGGTCTCGTCGGACGGATCGCCCAGGCAGGCGGCTTCATATTCCCGGTCGCCGCAGGCATTGCGCAGTGCGGTATAGGCAATGGCAGCCACGATGGAGTCAGTATCGGGGTTGCGGTGTCCGGTGACGTAAATGGTATCCATAGGGTTACCTCCTTTTCTCAGTTCGAAGGTTATGCGGTGATCTCTCCGGCCAGATTCCGGGTGAAGAGATCGGCGATGGCATCGGGTTCCATATCCTGGCCGATGGCCCACATCAGCTTGGTCATGGCGGCTTCGGAGGTCATGTCGCGGCCCTGGATGACGCCCAGTTCCAGCATCTTGTTGCCCACCTGGTAGACCCGCAGGTCAGAGCTGTCGTACAGGCACTGGGTGGTGACCACCACACTGACACCGTCTTCCAGGCAGCGGCGGATACCCCGCAGACCCTTGTTCAGGAAGTTGATGCCGCCGAGACCGAAGGCCTCGATGACGATGCCCTTGTAGCCCATTGCCGCCAGCATATCAAAGATGGCGGGATTCAGACCGGGGGTCAGCTTCAGCAGGAACACATCCCGGCTCACATCGGTGCGCAGGGTTGCCTCGCCGGTGCGCTTGGGCAGCACATCGGGATCCACCACCAGACCCAGATTGCTGACCTGGGCGGCATAGCGGGCATTGACGCTTTCAAAAGCGGAGAAGCCGGATGCTCTGACCTTGACAGCCCGGCAGCCCAGCATGACCTTCCGGTCGAAGGCCAGGAACACGCCGCAGTGGCCGGCGGCGGCCATGGCAAAGGCGGTGCGCAGATTGTCGGGGCCGTCGGACAGCATGTCTGCCAGAGGCAGCTGGGAACCGGTGAAGACCACCGGCAGGTCGATGTTGGGCAGCATGAATGTGACAGCAGAGGCGGTGTAGGCCATGGTGTCGGTGCCGTGGGAGACCACGATGCCGTCAAAGCCTGCCCGGTTCTCAAAGATGTGCCGTGCGATGAACTGCCAGTCCTGGGGACGGATGTTGGAAGAGTCCAGGCACATAACGTCCTGAACGGTGATGTCGTAGTAGGTGCGCAGCTGATTCAGCTCCCGCTCCATGACACCGCTGCGGTGGGGTTCCAGACCTTCGCCACCGGGCATGGAAGCAATGGTTCCGCCTGTGGTCAGCAGGAGAATTTTTTTCTTTTCGCTCATGGCTGCCTCCTTGATTGCTTATATATAGTATCTCATCCTGTATTATAGCTTCACAATGGGGAAATTTCAAGCAGAAAGATTGCGGGGAAAACGGGTTTTGCTGATGTGTTGAAGCAAGGTAAATGATCGTTTATCTTAGCAGGACGATGTTACTTTCTTGTCACTGAACAAGAAAGTAACCAAAGAACTCAGCCCAAGGGGGCGCTACGAGCCAATCGCGCCCCCCTTGGGAATCCCCCCGCCGCCATACCGAAGCACTGTGCACATCGATACTGCAGGGAACTGAACTTTTGGCAGAAAATCGGAACATTTTCTGCCAAAACAGGATTTAGGTTAAGGTGCTCCAGCGCCTACGGCGATGCGGCCGGGTGGGGTACATAGGGGCGGGTGGATTGGATTGCGGGAGCAAGACACACAACGCCGCCCCTATGCCTGCTTCTTTTGGTTCTTTTCTTGCAGGAGCAAGAAAAGAATTAAGAACCAATAGAATGATAAACGATCATTTA
>JAFZGL010000047.1 GCA_017555395.1 Oscillospiraceae bacterium
ACAGAAACAGCGTGTCATTCCATAGGGAGTGATACGCTGTTTGTTTTGAAAAACAAAATAAAAATCAGGAAATATAAACAAAGAATGTTGCAATTCTTTTGACAATGTGCTATATTTTTAAGTTGGTAGACTATGAACTTTCAAGACTCAAAAGGAGACTTTTTAATATGGCATCTCAGGAAAAAATCAGAAATATTGCCATCATTGCCCACGTTGACCACGGCAAGACCACCCTGGTTGACGAGCTGCTGAAGCAGGGCGGCATTTACCGCGAAAATCAGGCAACCCAGGACCGTGTCATGGACTCCGGTGACCTGGAACGTGAACGCGGCATCACCATTTTGGCCAAGAACACATCTGTCCATTACAAGGACTACAAGATCAACATCGTGGATACTCCCGGCCACGCCGACTTCGGCGGCGAGGTGGAGCGCATTCTGAAGATGGTCAACGGCGTTATCCTGCTGGTTGACGCAGCAGAAGGCCCCATGCCCCAGACCCGCTTTGTTCTGCAGAAGGCTCTGGAACTGGGCCACAAGGTCATCGTTGCCGTCAATAAGATCGACAAGCCCGATGCCCGTATCGAAGAGGTCATGGACGAGGTTCTGGAGCTGCTGCTGGATCTGGACGCCACCGATGAGCAGTTCAATTCCCCCACTGTCTTCTGCTCCGGCCGCCAGGGCACTGCATCCTACGGCCCCGGCGAAGTGGGCAAGGACCTGACACCTCTGTTTGAGACCATTGTCAATTACATTCCCGCACCTCAGGGTGATGAGGAGGGCGCACTGCAGCTGCTGGTCTCCTCCATCGACTACAACGAATATGTTGGCCGTATTGCAGTTGGCCGTGTGGAGCGCGGTACCATCAAGGTCAACCAGGAAGTCACCATCTGCGACTACCATGATCCCGAACTGAAGCAGAAGGGCAAGGTCGTTGCTCTGTATGAGTTTGACGGCCTGGGCAAGAAGCCCATCCAGTCTGCTTCTGCCGGTGAGATCGTTGCCCTCAGCGGTATGGCGGACATCACCATCGGCCGCACCCTGTGCGCCACCGAGACCGTGGAGCCCCTGCCCTTCGTGAAGATCAGCGATCCCACCATCGAAATGACCTTCGCTGTCAACGATTCTCCCTTCGCCGGCAAGGAAGGCAAGCATGTTACTTCCCGCAACCTCCGTGACCGCCTGGAGAAGGAACTGCTGAAGGACGTTTCCCTGCATGTTACCGAACAGGGCACCGATGCCTTCAATGTGGCAGGCCGCGGTGAAATGCACCTGTCCATCCTGATGGAGACCATGCGCCGTGAAGGCTATGAGTTCTCTGTTTCTACCCCCCGTGTTCTGACCAAGACCATCGACGGCAAGCTCTGCGAGCCCATCGAGCGGATGGTTGCGGACGTTCCCGAGGAATGCATGGGCTCTGTTATCGAAAAGATGGGCCGCCGCAAGGCAGATCTGCTGGGCATGACCCCCATGGGCAGCCGCTACCGTCTGGAGTTCAAGGTGCCTTCCAGAGGCCTCTTCGGCTACCGCAGCGAGTTCCTGACCGATACCAAGGGTGAAGGCATCATGTCTTCCGTCCTGGATTCCTACGCTCCCATGAAGGGTGAGATCGAGCGCCGTCTGGTGGGCTCCCTGATTGCCCATGAGTCCGGTGAAGCTGTGTCCTACGGCCTGGGCGCTGCCCAGGAGCGCGGCGCGCTGCTGATCGGTCCCGGCACCCCTGTCTACGCCGGCATGGTCGTCGGTATCTGCAGCCGCAACGAGGACATGACTGTCAACGTCTGCAAGCGCAAGCAGCTGACCAATATGCGCGCTTCCGGTTCTGACGATGCCATTCGTCTGATTCCCCCCAAGATCATGTCCCTGGAGCAGTGCCTGGAATTCCTGGCAGACGATGAGTTGCTGGAATGCACCCCCAAGAGCCTGCGTATCCGCAAGCGGGAACTGGATCACGGCATCCGCATGCGCAACCTGATGAAGAAGCGCGCCCAGGAGAACGGTTAATGAAGTGGCGGGTATGGTTTGCGGTGCTTGCTGTTCTTCTGCTTGCCGGCTGTGCTGAGAAAGCCGTAGAAAACCAGAACACAGAACCTGCCGTTACGGAGCAAGTGACGCAGGCAACGACTGAGCCGACGACTGTTCCGACAGAAGCACCGGAGCAGCGCTATCTCTTTACCTTCGCCGGTGACTGCACTCTGGGCGGCCCTACAGCCCATACCCGTGCAGGTTACGGCTTTCTGATGACCGTGGCGGATCATTACGATTATCCCATGGCCAATGTTAAAACCTGGTTTGAAAATGACGACTTCACTATGGTGAATCTGGAAGGCCCCCTGACCGGTCAGGGCAGGCCCTCCGGTCAGATCTACAGTTTCCGCGGCCCCACGTCCAATGTGAAGATCCTTACGGAAAATTCCATTGAAGCCGTCAGCTTTGCCAATAATCATGTCTATGATTATGGCCCGGTGGGTTATGAATCCACGGTGTCTGTCCTGGAAGAAAACGGCATTGTCTATGTGGAGCAGAACAGCAGCACGGTTGTTACCCTGGAAGGTGGGCTGACTGTCGGTATCTATGGAACGGTATACAACACCGATGACGAAAAAGCCACCGTGGAGGCCATCAAAGCCCTGAAAGAGCAGGTGGATCTGGTGATCTATGCGCCCCACTGGGGAACAGAGAACTCCTATGGAGCCACCAAGCAGCAGAAAGCTCTTGGACATGCTGCTGTTGAAGCCGGCGCGGATATCGTTTATGGATGCCATCCCCATGTTCTGCAGCCCATCGAGGAATATCAGAACGGTGTCATCTACTATTCTCTGGGTAATTTCAGCTTCGGCGGAAATATCTACCCAAAGGACTATGATTCCGCCATCATTCAGCAGGAGGTCATCCATAAGCCGGACGGAACGGTTGAACTGGGAGAAAGAACGATCATTCCCTGCAACATCAGTTCCATGAAGAAGCGGAATAATTTCCAGCCTACACCCTATGAAGAGGGTACAAAGGAATATGACCGCGTGCTGAGCAAACTGAACGGCACATACAAGGGTTCCAATATTCCCACTGGCTGATAAGTTCTTCAGAAAAAAATGAAAAAAATGTTGACCTTGTTTCCTTTTTCGGTTATAATGGTTCAGCATGACTGTCATAGTCATTTATTATGTGTTGCTGCGGCCGATTCCGGCTGTCGAGCATATATGAAACATTCCAGTTACAGGAGGTGAAAGTGTAATGAAGCGTACCTACCAGCCCAGCCGCCGTCATCGTTCCAAGGTTCACGGTTTCCGTCAGAGAATGGCTACCGCCAACGGCCGTAAGGTTCTGGCCCGCCGCCGTGCAAAGGGCCGCAAGGTTCTGTCCGCCTAAGTGCAGGTCCGTGGGTGAATACACAAACGGAATAATCGCGCAAAAGCGAAACGGGAGCTACAGCGGGGTGAATGCAAAATTCGCCCCGCTCCCTTTTTAATTGGGCTGTTCTCTGAAAACGTCTTGCCGCCGGAGCAGCGGATCTTTTGACCCAGTGCGGCGTTATGAAAGCCTTGAAATACACAAAGTATTCCTGCGGCTTTCATCCTTGCCCTGCGCCAAAATCTCTCGCTGTCCAATCGGCAACCCATTTTTGCGAGAACGCCTGTGTTCAGAAAAGTATCCGACAGGGATATTTTTGAGGAAGAATACCTATGAAGTTTTCGAGTTCTTTAAAGCTGAATCACATTTTCAGACGCTTGTATCACACCACCGGTCAGGCTGACGGTTATCTGGTGCTCTATGCCCGGAAAAACCGGACGGACAGCAACCGGGTGGGCATCACGGTCGGCAAGAAGCTGGGCAAGGCCCACATCCGCAACCGTACCCGCCGCCGGATCCGGGAGGTCTACCGTCTGAATGAGGAGAAGTTCCTGCCCGGCTGGGATATCGTGGTGGTTGCCCGATCCCGTGCGGTGGAGGCTCCCTTTGACAAGCTGACGAAGAGTTATCTGTCTTTGGCAAAAAAGGCAGGTATCCTGCAGGAGTCTGCGGAATGAAGAAGGTATTTCTGCTCCTGATCCGTTTTTATCAGAATGCGGTTTCACCCTGGTTCCCGGCAAGATGCCGGTTCCGTCCGACTTGCAGTGCCTATGCGTATGAAGCTGTCTGCAAATACGGGGCAGTGAAGGGTGGCTGGCTTGCCCTGAAGCGCTTTCTGCGCTGCCATCCCTTTTATAAAGGAAATTTCTTTGACCCCGTGCCGTGACGCCTAAAAAGTTAAGGAGGAAACGAAATGTTTCTCGCATTTAAAATGTCCGATCTCGTCACCGTGCCTTTTGGCTGGCTGCTGGGCGTTCTGTACGACCTGACCAGCAACTACGGTGTTGCCATGATCCTGTTTGCTCTGATTGTTCAGGCTGTTCTGACCCCCATCAACGCCAAGTCCAAGAAGAGCATGATGAAGATGTCCCGTCTGCAGCCCCGCATTCAGGACATTCAGAGAAGATATGCCCATGACCAGCAGAAGCAGAATGAAGAAATTCAGAAGCTGCAGCAGGAAGAGGGCGCTTCCATGGGTATGGGTGGCTGTCTGTGGAGCTTTGTTCCCCTGCTGATCCTGTTCCCCCTGTTCACTGTTATCCGTGAACCCATTACCTACATCCTGGGCGAAAGCGCTGAAGTTACCGCACAGATCATTGCCACTGTCAAGGCTCTTGCCCCCGATCTGTTCTCCAGCAACAATTACTACGACCAGGTTATCGCCGCCAGCGCCATTTCTCAGTATGCAGCTGAGATCCAGGCTGCCATTCCCGGTATCAGCACCGAGACTCTGGCCGGCATCAACTTCGATTTCTTCGGTGTCAATCTGGGTGCAATTCCCCAGTTTAACATCTTCTCCGCTACCTGGGCATGGGACTGGGCACACATTGGTGCATTCCTGATCCCCATCATCTCTGCTGCTTCCCAGGTTCTGCAGATGTGGATCTCTCAGAAGACCAACGACTCCCTGGTCACCAATGAAAAGGGTGTTCAGGACAAGGAGATGGCTGCCAACTCCCAGACTGCCCAGACCAACAAGATGATGATGTGGATGATGCCCATGATGTCCCTGTGGATCGGTTTCACCGTGTCTGCCGGCCTCAGCCTGTACTGGTTCATCGGCGGTGTATTCCGTATGGTCACCGATCCCATCATGACCAAGCATTACCGCAAGATCTATGACGCTGAGGACGCAGAGCGTCTGCGCCGCGCCATGGAGCAGGATGCCATTGAGGCAGAGAAGGAGCGCATCCGTGCTGAGCGCCGCGCTGCCAACCCCGACGGCATCACCACCAATACCAGCAAGAAGAAGCTGCAGAAGCAGCAGCGTGAACTGGAAGCATCCGAAAAGGCTGCCGCAGCCAAGGAATACAACGCCAAGAAGGGTGCTGTGGAAGAGGAAGAGCAGACTGTCATGTCCGGCATTCCTTCCCGTCCTTACTGCAAGGGCCGTAACTACGATCCCAACCGCTACGCTTCTACGGAGGAATAAGCAATGGAAAAGTCTATTATCACCAGCGGCAAGACCATTGAGCTCGCTCTGGAAGCCGCTCTGACCCAGCTGGGTCTGGAGCGTGATGATATCACCTATCAGGTTCTGGCACTGCCCAAGGCAGGCTTCCTGGGCTTCGGTGCCCAGCCTGCCAAGGTTCAGGTGACCTATGAGGCTCCCGATCCGGTGCCCGCCGCTCCTGAAAAGCCCAAGTCCGCTCTGGGCAGCGCATCCCGTTCCAAGCCCAAGACCACCGCTCCCGTCAAGAAGGCCGAAGAGCCCAAGGTGGAAGCTGCTCCTGTTGCCGAGCCCAAGAAGGCCGAAGCTCCCAAGGCTGAAAAGCCCAAGGCAGAGCCCAAGAAGGCTGAGGCTCCCAAGCAGGAAAAGAAAGCCGAAGCCCCCAAGGCTCCCAAGGCTGAGAAGCCCAAGGCTCCCAAGCAGGAGAAGAAGGCAGAACCCAAGAAGGTGGAAGCGCCCAAGGAGTACACCGCTCCTGAGGCCGGCAGTGTGGAAGAGAAGGTGGAGACCTTCATCAAGGGTCTGCTGGAGCACATGGATTCCAAGGCAGTGCCTCACTGCTGGAAGGCTGACAGCAACACCTACAAGGTTGACCTGGTGGGTGACGATCTGGGTTACCTGATCGGCCGCCGCGGCGATACCCTGGATGCCATTCAGCATCTGGCAAACTACACCGTCAACCGGGAAGTGGAAGGCCATATCCGCATCAATGTGGATGCCGAGAGCTACCGTGAGAAGCGTGAGGACAGCCTGCGCCGCTATGCCCGCAAGAAGGCACAGCAGGTTCTGAAGGCACGCCGCCGCACCACGCTGGAGCCCATGAATGCTTATGAGCGCCATGTGATCCATGCCGCTCTGCAGGAGATGGACAACATCACCACCCACTCCACCGGCACCGAGCCCAACCGCCGCGTTGTCATCGAATACGTCAGATAACTGGAAATGCCCCGGCCGTTTGGCCGGGGCATTTTTGATGTTTGATTACGGCTGGGGAGGCGTATTTCTGGTCTTGCGGCGGATGCGGAGCCTGGGGAGCTTTCGCAGAACAATAACACAGACGGTGAGGATGATGCCCCAGATCACCAGATAGGGGGAGTTGGCCAGGACCCAGACCACAAAGTCAATGAATCCTTCCTTTACACCCTTGATGCTGGAGGAGAATCCATCCCGGATCCGTTCCCAGGTCGTCTTTTCAGCCACAGGGGTGTATTCCTGCACTTCACTGATAAACAGATAGATGGTGGCGTAGTCCACCTGATTGTCATAGAGCCGAAGCTGGGAGCTGTGGCGCTCCAGTTCATAGCGCACCTGGGAAAGTCTGGCTTCAATTTCCAGCAGATCGGACATATTCTCTGCCTGGGCCAACAGTTCCAGCAGACGGGTCTCTTCGGTCTTCAGGGCGGTGACCTTGCTTTCGGTGGCTACGTAGGTCAGGGTGATATCATCCCGGCTCACATTGGTGGAGACCACATTGGCAATGCCGGACACAGCCTCCGCGAAGGCATTCACATCCCCTGCGGGAATCCGGATGGTGAGATTGGCGTTGCGGTGGCGGCGGGTCGCATAGGAAGAGCCGTTGTAAATTTCCTGATCCTCCACATAACCGTTCATGGAAGTGACCTGGCGGTCCAGACTGATCATCAGCGTGTCCAGATCCTCGGTTTCCGCATCCATATGGACAGTGACGATCCACTTGCGGTTTTCGGGAAGGGTGGGGGAGCCGGTTTCTCCGGCACCGGCCAGGGAATTGGCGGCGGTGTCCATAGCGGCGGGTGCTTCCGGGGCGAATTCTTCCATGGCATAGTCACCCTTCAATGCCGGGGCGGCCTGAGGCTCCATGGCAACGGACTTGCTGCTGCCGCCGCAAGCGGTGAGCAGAGTCAGCACCGTCAGCATGGAAAGAATGAGAGCAGTCAGTTTTTTCATAGTCATTACCTCCTTGCGTATATTGGTTTTCACTCCTATACTCGTCAGAGCAGGGAAAAGGTTTCAGGTTTTGCATATTTATTTTATCAGATGTGGCCATCTTGTACAAGACATGCCCTTGTTAATTTTGCATGAATGAGGGTTGCAACGACTGGTGTTTTTCAGTATAATAAAACCGTGTGAACGGAGGTAGAAAGAAAAATGGCAAAGCTGTATTTTAAATATGGTGCCATGGGCTCCAGCAAAACGGCTCAGGCACTGATCACCAAATATAATTACGAAGAAAATGACATGAAGGTCTGGCTCATCAAGCCCAGTGCCGATACCCGGGACGGCGTCCAGCTGCTGCGCAGCCGCATCGGTCTGGTGGCGGCAGTGGAGGTCATGACGCCGGATATGGATATTTGCGCCCGGTTCCGGGAGACCCGCCTGGGCAACTGCCATGCGGTCATCTGCGATGAATGCCAGTTTTTGACAGAGGCGCAGATCGATCAGCTGCGCGCCATTGTCAACGAATACAATGTGCCGGTTATGTGCTTCGGACTTCGCACCGACTTCCAGACCCGTCTGTTTCCCGGCAGCCGCCGGCTGATGGAACTGGCCGACTGCATCGAGGAGATCAAGACCATGTGCGACTGTGGCTCCAAGGCCACCGTCAATGCCCGCATCAATGACGGCTATATCGTCACTGAGGGTGCCCAGGTGGTTCTGGGCGGCAACGACAGCTATATCGCCATGTGCCACAAGTGCTATATCCGGAGTATCCGGGAACATAAGAAGATCAAACTGCATGGGCAGAACTAACGGAGGAATATATTATGGAACTGAAAGACATTCTCGCCAAGTGTGACCACACTCTGCTGGCTCAGACCGCTACCTGGGCAGACATCAAGGCCATCTGCGATGACGGCATGAAGTATGCCACCGCATCCGTCTGCATTCCCGCTTCCTTCGTGAAGCAGGCCAAGGAATACGTTGGCGACAAACTGGCCATCTGCACCGTCATCGGCTTCCCCAACGGCTATGCCACCACCGCTGCCAAGTGCTTTATGGCTTCCGATACCGTGGACAACGGCGCAGACGAAGTGGATATGGTCATCAACATCGGCTGGGCCAAGGAAGGCAAGTGGGACGAGATCACTGCTGAGATCGCTGCCATCAAGGCCGCCTGCAAGGGTAAGCTGCTGAAGGTCATCATCGAGACCTGTCTGCTGACCGACGAGGAGAAGATTGCCCTGTGCAAGTGCGTCTCCGCTTCCGGCGCTGACTATATCAAGACCTCCACCGGTTTCTCCAAGGCCGGTGCCACCTTTGAAGATGTTGCCCTGTTTGCCAAGCATGTGGCTCCCCATGTGAAGATCAAGGCTGCCGGCGGTATCTCCAGCATCGAGGATGCCGAGAAGTTTATCGCTCTGGGCGCTGACCGCCTGGGTACCTCCCGCATTGTCAAGATCGCCAAGGGCCTGGAAAACGACGGCACCTATTAATTTGCAAAGGAGAACGACCATGGCTGAATTTGCAGTAACTCCTCATATCAACGTTGCCAATGAGATCGGCTTCGGCAAGACTGTGCTGATGCCCGGCGACCCTCTGCGGGCCAAGTTCATTGCTGAAAATTTCCTGGAAAATCCTGTTCTGGTGAACGGTGTCCGCGGTGTCAACGGCTACACCGGTTACTATAAGGGTGTCAAGGTGTCCGTTATGGCCTCCGGCATGGGTATGCCCGCCATCGGTATCTATTCCCACGAACTGTTCAACTTCTTCGGTGTGGAGAACATCATCCGTGTTGGCTCCGCCGGCTCCATCCAGGAGCATATCAAGATCTATGACATCGTCATCGGCCAGGGTGCCTGCACCGACTCCAACTGGGCCAAGCAGTACCATCTGCCCGGCACCTTTGCGCCCATCGCCGATTTTGACATGATCTGTGAGGCTGTCAAGGCCTGCAAGGAGCATGGCGCCACCTATCATGTGGGCAATATCAACTCTTCCGATGTATTCTACGGTGACCATGTGGGCGTGCCTGAGGGCCTGGACAGCATCTACGGCCTGAAGAAGATGGGTGTCATGGCCCTGGAAATGGAAGCAGCTGCCCTGTACATGAATGCTGCCCGCTACGGCAAGCGTGGCCTGTGCATCTGCACCATCTCCGACCATGTGCTGACCCACGAGGAAACCACCGCCGAACAGCGCCAGAATTCCTTCACCACCATGATGAAGGTGGCTCTGGACGTGGCTGTGGCCATGGACAATAAGTAAATAACAATGCTGAATGCAGAATGCAAAGTGCAAAATAGTGGTCAATGCCACCATTCTGCATTCCTCATTCTGCATTTCGCATTTTTCTGAGGTGATATTATGAAGCGTATTTTTCTGATTGTGCTGGATTCCTTCGGCATCGGTGCGATGCCGGACTCCGGGTCCTTCGGCGATGTGGGGGTCAATACCCTGGCTGCCTGCGCTACATCCGATAAACTGCACATTCCCAACATGATCGCCGCCGGTCTGGGCAACATCGACGGTGTTGCCTGCCTGCCCAAATCGGAGGCTCCCATCGGTGCCGTTGCACGGATGCAGGAGGCTTCCATGGGCAAGGACACCACCATCGGCCACTGGGAGATCGCCGGTATTGTCTCTCCCGATCCGCTGCCCACCTATCCCAACGGATTCCCGGAAGAGGTTCTCAAGGCCTTTGAAGAGGCTACAGGCCGCGGCTGCCTGTGCAACCTTCCCTATTCCGGAACGGATGTGATCCGGGATTACGGCCAGGAGCAGCTGGACACCGGCAAGTGGATCGTCTACACCTCTGCCGACTCGGTCTTCCAGGTGGCAGCCCACGAGGAATTCATCCCTCTGGAAGAGCTGTACGATGCCTGCCACAAGGCCAGAAATATCCTCAGAGGCAAACACGGTGTAGGCCGTGTCATTGCCCGTCCTTTTGTGGGTGACAGTGTCAACGGCTTCAAACGGACATCCAACCGCCATGACTATTCTCTGGAGCCGCCTAAGGCCACTATGCTGGATGCAATCAAGGCAGCGGGTCTGGATTCCATTGCCGTGGGTAAGATCCATGACATCTTTGCAGGCTACGGCGACACGGAATACGTCTACAACAAGTCCAATGCCAACGGCATGGAGCATACCGCTAACTATGGGAAGAAGGACTTCCGGGGCCTGTGTTTCGTGAATCTGGTGGACTTTGACATGGTCTATGGCCACCGCCGGGACATTGACGGCTATGCCAACGCCCTGACAGAATTTGACGCATGGCTGGGCGAATTCCTGAAGACACTCAATGAAGATGATCTGGTAATGATCACTGCCGACCACGGCTGTGACCCCGCCTACACGGCCACCACTGACCATACCCGTGAATATGTGCCGCTGCTGGTGCTGGGCAAGGCTGTGAAGCCGGTAAACCTGGGTACCCGAAAGAGTTTCGCTGACATTGCGGCCACCGTTACGGAACTGCTGGACGTTTCCTATGAAACTTCCGGCAAGAGCTTTGCAAAGGAGATTTTGTAATGACCGCTGAAAAGCTTGCTGAACTGGCAAAGGAAGCCATGACCCACGCCTATGTGCCCTATTCCGGCTACAAGGTGGGAGCAGCCCTGCTTTGTGCCGACGGCACAGTCTACCAGGGCTGCAACATCGAAAACGCAGCCTACGGTCCAACCAACTGCGCCGAGCGCACTGCCTTCTTTAAAGCGGTCTATGACGGCCACCGGGACTTTGTTTCCATTGCTGTCTGCGGCGGCAAGGATGGCATTATCACCGGCAGCTTTCCGCCCTGCGGAGTCTGCCGCCAGGTGATGCGGGAATTCTGCGATGATGATTTTGTGATCTATATGGTGGATGATAAAGGCTATGAAGCACGGACACTGGCAGAAATCCTGCCCTTCTCCTTCTCTCCGTCAAAACATATGGGAATCTGATGGGGATAAAACGCAGAACCTTGTTGGAAATGACAAATGTTTCGCAAATCGGTTGATTTTTGAAACAAAATATGCGACAATACACCCAGTGTGAAAACACAACTCAAAGAAAATTTTGGAGGAATGAAAACTATGAAGAAGATTCTGGCTATGCTGCTGGCACTGGCTATGGTTCTGTCTCTGGCTGCCTGCGGTGCTTCCGAAGCTCCTGCTGCAGATGCTCCTGCTGCTGAATCCCAGTACAAGATCGCAATGGTCACTGACTACGGCGATATCACCGACCAGTCCTTCAACCAGACCACCTGGGAAGCCTGCGTCAAGTTCGGTGCTGACACCGGTACCGAGGTCAAGTACTACAAGCCCACTTCCAACGATACCGCTGGTCGTGTTGCTTCCGTAGAACTGGCTATCGCTGAGGGCTACAACGTTATCGTTATGCCCGGCTATGCTTTCGGCGGCACCATCGCTGAAGTTTCCGCTAACTACCCCGATGTCAAGTTCATCGCTCTGGACGTCGCTAAGGGCGACCTGCTGGAGGGCGGCGTTGCGCTGAAGGGCGAGGCTTACGACTACAACCCCGACAACTGGAACCTGACTGACTATGTCTACATGGACAACGTCTACTGCGCTATCTACCAGGAAGAGCTGTCCGGCTACATGGCTGGCTACGCAGCTGTCAAGCTGGGCTACACCAAGCTGGGCTTCCTGGGCGGCATGGCTGTTCCCGCTGTTATCCGCTTCGGCTACGGCTTCGTTCAGGGCGCTGAC
>JAFZGL010000048.1 GCA_017555395.1 Oscillospiraceae bacterium
ACCGAGATCGAGCCTTTCGGCGGCGCTGCCACCTGTATCGGCGGCTGTATCCGTGACCCCCTGTCCGGCCGTGCATATGTCCATCAGGCAATGCGTGTCACCGGCGCAGGCGACCCCAGAAAGTCCCTGAGCGAGACTCTGGCCGGCAAGCTGCCCCAGAGAAAGCTCTGCCAGACTGCTGCCGCCGGTTACTCTTCCTACGGCAACCAGATCGGCCTGGCCACCGGCCATGTTGCCGAGCTGTACCACGAAGGCTTCATCGCCAAGCGTCTGGAGTGCGGCGCTGTTGTTGCTGCCGCTCCCGCTTCCAATGTCCGCCGTGAGCGTCCCGCAGCCGGCGACGTGATCATCCTGCTGGGCGGCCGTACCGGCCGTGACGGCATCGGCGGCGCTACCGGCTCCTCCAAGAGCCACAACCTGAAGTCCCTGACCACCATGGCTTCCGAAGTTCAGAAGGGCAACGCTCCCGAGGAGCGCAAGATCCAGAGACTGTTCCGGAATCCCGAGGTCACCCGTCTGATCAAGCGCTGCAACGACTTCGGTGCAGGCGGTGTCTCCGTTGCCATCGGCGAGCTGGCCGACGGTCTGCGGATCGACCTGGACGCTGTCCGCAAGAAGTACGACGGCCTGGACGGCACCGAACTGGCCATCTCCGAATCCCAGGAGCGTATGGCTGTTGTCGTCGAAGCCAAGGACGTTGACGCATTCATCGCCCACGCCGAGCAGGAAAACCTGGAGGCTTACCGTGTGGCCACCGTCACCGAGGAAGCCCGCATGGTCATGACCTGGAAGGGTAAGGAAATTGCCAACCTGAGCCGTGAATTCCTGAACACCAATGGCGCTGTGAAGCACTCCAGCGTTTCCGTTGCTGACCGCAAGTGCACCTGCGGCGCTGTCACCGAAGGCAGCCTGCGCACCATCGCCTCCGAGCTGAAGTTCGCCTCCCAGCGCGGTCTGGTGGAGCGTTTCGACGCCTCCATCGGCGCCGGTTCCGTGCTGATGCCCTTCGGCGGCAAGAACCAGTCCACTCCCACCCAGGCCATGGCAGCCAAGCTGCCCGTCCTGCCCGGTCAGGAGACCGATCAGGCCAGCCTGTTCGCATGGGGCTGCGATCCCGATCTGCTGTCCGCTGATCCCTACACCGGCGCAAAGGCCAGCATCATCTCCTCCGTTGCCAAGATCGTGGCAGCCGGTGCCGACTACAAGAAGGCTTACCTGACCCTGCAGGAGTTCTTCGAGAAGCTGAAGAACGAGCCTGCACGCTGGGGCAAGCCCTTCCAGGCTCTGCTGGGTGCGCTGGATGCACAGCTGGGTCTGAATGCCGCTGCCATCGGCGGCAAGGACTCCATGTCCGGTACCTTCCTGGATAAGGATGTCCCCCCCACTCTGATCTCCTTCGCCATCGCTCCCCTGAAGACCACCGAGGTCATCTCCAACGAGTTCAAGGAAGCCGGCCATCCCGTTTACCTGTTCAAGGCAGGCTGCATGTCTGACTTTGACAGTCTGAAGGCCGTCTGGGAGCAGTTCCATGCTCTGTGCCTGGCCGGAAAGGTCAAGGCTGCCTGGGCTGTTGAGGGCGGTGGTATTGCCGAGGCTGTCATGAAGATGTCCTTCGGTAACTCCATCGGCTTCAAGGGCGCTCCTGAGGCTGCACTGAACTACGGTCCCGCATATGGCCAGATCATCGCCGAGCTGGCCGAAGAAATCGACGGTGCTGAGCTGATCGGCTGGACCTCCGCTGAAGAGACCGTCACCTATGGTGCTGAATCCATTTCCATTGCTGAGCTGTACGAGCTGAACACCGCTGTTCTGGAAAATGTCTACCCCACCCAGACTGTGGAGACCAAGGAAGCCATTCCCGCCTTCTCCACCGCAGGTACTGTCCAGCTGGCTCCCGCTGTGAAGGTTGCCAAGCCCAAGGTTCTGATCCCTGTCTTCCCCGGTACCAACTGCGAATTCGACTCCGCCCGTGCTGTCATGGCTGCCGGTGCTGAAGCTGAGATCGCTGTCATCCGGAACCTGACCGCTGATGATGTTGCCCGCAGCGTGGAAAGCATCGCCGCAAAGATCGCCGACAGCCAGATGATCTTCATCCCCGGCGGCTTCTCCGGCGGCGACGAGCCCGACGGCTCCGCAAAGTTCATCACCGCTTTCTTCCGCAACCCCGCTATCAAGGAGCAGGTTGAAAAGCTGCTGAATGACCGCGACGGTCTGATGTGCGGTATCTGCAACGGCTTCCAGGCACTGGTCAAGCTGGGTCTGGTTCCCTACGGCAAGATCATCGACACCGATGCCAACTGCCCCACCCTGACCTTCAACACCATCGCCCGCCACCAGAGCCGCATCGTTCAGACCCGGATTGCTTCCACCAAGTCTCCCTGGCTGAGCCTGATGAATGTTGGCGACATCGTCAACGTTCCCATCTCCCACGGTGAAGGCAAGTTCCTGGCTCCCGATGCTCTGATCCAGGAGCTGGCTGCCAACGGTCAGATTGCCACCCAGTACGTTGACCTGAACGGCAATCCCACCATGGACGCTGCCTTCAACCCCAACGGTTCTCTGTACGCCATCGAAGGCATCACCTCTCCCGATGGCCGTGTCATCGGCAAGATGGGCCACAGCGAGCGTTTCAGCAACGGCTGCTACAAGAACGTTCCCGGCAACTACGACATCCAGATGTTCAAGGCTGCTGTCAAGTACTTCAAGTAATTTCCAAAATAAGTTTCAAATCCGGAAGGTCTGCTGACCTTCCGGATTTTTTGCATAAAAAGCCCCTGCAGACAGTCAAACGTTGTCTGCAGGGGAAAGAAAAGAGGGATATGGATCTTATCGGAATCTTGCAAAAAACGAGCGGTTCTCAGAACTGTATTCCTTATCTGCCCGTCGCGCTTCCTTGCGGACGGCTGCCACCAGATGGAATGCGTCCATCACTGTTTGCTTGGGCATAATGATGTGGATGCCGTCGGTGCAGTTCGCCTTTCCGTAAACAGCGTCCATCCACTTGCAGTCCTGCTCAGTGATGGGGAAGTTGGGTTCCTTCTCTTTGATTTTCTTAAGGATCGTAATTTTATCCTCAGTGTTGTAAAAGGCAGTGGCTTCTTCAGCGTCAAAAATAGATTCCACAACAGACTTGAGGAACTTGGTCATCGCAATGGACAGCAAAGAAGCGATCTGGTCATAGTATTTGTGGCCGTACAGGGCATCAGCCGCTTCAAAGTCTTCCTCAGCGGTCTTCAGGTACTGGTTATCGGTGAAGTAAACGGACATGAATATAGCCTCCTCATATTCACATGAATGTAAATATAGTATATTGCCGGTCAGAATTTGTCAACCGGATCCGCGAAAGTTTTTCTCTATAAACATTCAACTTTTTATATGCTTTTTGTATAAGATTCAAACCATTTTTAATCAAAAACAGCAGTTTATGATGTTTTATTATATGTGAAAAATCCCTGTTGAACTTTCAAAAACAGGGATTATAATATGAGTCATAATCATGTATATTCATTTTAAAAGGTGGATATACAAATACCACGGAGGTTATGAAATGGATTTCTTCAAAGGTATCGGTGCGCTGCTGCTGACTCTGGCGGCATTTTCCGTGTTCACCATAAAATGTCCAAAGGGTGACAAAGCAATGGGTGGTCTGGCTGATGCTGCTGTGGCTACTTTCCTGGTGGAAGCAATTTTTAAGTACATCTGCGGCGATTTCGCGGGTATTGCTTTCCTGGGTGAAGTTGGTGCGGCTTCCGGAGGTATGGGCGCCGTTGCCTCCTGTGCGCTGGTCGGTATTTCCATGGGTACTTCTCCCATGTTTGCCGTTGCCGCTGCTGCCGCCTGTTCCGGCTTCGGTATCCTGCCCGGCTTCATCGCAGCATATATTCTGCATTTCATCCTGAAAAAGACTGTCCGTTACTTGCCCGCAGGTCTGGACGTGATCGTCGGCGCACTGGCTGCCGCTGCCATTGCAAGAAGCATCGCCATGTTCACAGAGCCCGCTGTTAACGCAGTCATTGGCATCGTCGGTACTTCCATCGATGTTGCAACCACGCAGTCTCCCATCCTGATGGGTCTGATTCTGGGCGGTCTGATGAAGCCGATCTGCACTTCTCCCCTGAGCTCCATGGCTTTGACTGCTATGCTGGGTCTCACCGGCCTGCCTATGGGTATCGCAGCCGTTGCCTGTTTTGGCGGCAGCTTTACCAATGCCATCGTCTTCAAGCAGCTGAAACTGGGCGACAACGGCAGAGTGCTGGCTGTTATGCTGGAACCTCTGACCCAGGCTGATATCATCACCAAGAATCCCCTCCCCATTTATGGCAGCAACTTCTTCGGCGGTGCCATCTCCGGTGTCGTCGCGGCTGTTCTGGGTATCGTCAACAATGCGCCCGGTACCGCCTCCCCCATCCCGGGTCTTTTGGCTCCCTTCGCCTTCAATGATCCCATGAAGGTCATTCTCGCCATGGCACTGGCTGCAGTCGGCGGCACACTTGCCGGTTTTGCTGGCTCCGCTGTCTTTAAAAAGCTTGGCTTCGGTAATGACGTTATTCCTGATTAATCTGTAAAAAAGAACAGCCGGTCATTTTGACCGGCTGTTCTTCATTTTGTTATTCTTCCACCAGGCAGAAGCCTCTGGGACCCAGAGTCAGCCAGTCCGGTGCGACGGTTTTCATATTAGACGCAAGTACGACCTTGCCTGCGGGAATATCCCAGGGATCGCCGCTGCGGTTTACATAAACACGAACCGTCTTTCCTTCATAGGTTCTGCTGAAGCTCAGC
>JAFZGL010000049.1 GCA_017555395.1 Oscillospiraceae bacterium
AGCTTCAGACCCAGCTCCAGAGCCTCGAAGATTTCGGGGTTGGGGTAGGGGCAGGTGGGGAAGTTGCCGTCGGGATACTTCTGCTCGGGAACGATGGTGATGTCATCGATGCCGATGTCATTCAGGATCCGCATGACGGGAACCAGACCGGAACCGTTCAGGGGGGAGTAAACCAGCTTCAGGCCGGCAGTCTTGCACAGACCGGGACGGACCTGGCAGGCCTTGATGGCGTCGTACAGGCCTTCCTTGCAGTCGTCGCCGACGTACTGGATCAGACCGTTTGCCAGACCTTCCTCGAAGGAGATCAGCTTTGCGCCGGTCAGAATGTCGGTGTTCTGGATCTCAGCGTAGACAACAGCGGCGGCATCGTCAGTCATCTGGCAGCCGTCGGGGCCGTAGGCCTTGTAGCCGTTGTACTTGGCGGGGTTGTGGGAAGCGGTAATCATGACGCCTGCGTTGGCCTCATAGTAACGGGTAGCGAAGGACAGAGCGGGAACGGGCATCAGAGCATCATAGATGCGGACCTTGATGCCGTTGGCAGCCAGAACACGGGCAGTCTCCTTGGCGAAGACGTCAGAGTTGATACGGCTGTCATAGGAAACAGCGACCAGCTGGTTGCCACCCTGGGTCTTGACCCAGTTTGCCAGACCCTGAGTGGCCTGACGGACGACGTAGATGTTCATACGGTTGGAGCCTGCACCCAGAACGCCGCGCAGACCGGCGGTACCGAACTTCAGAGCGACAGCGAAACGCTCCTTGATCTCATTGTCCTGGCCCTCGATCTTCTTCAGTTCTTCGGTCAGGGCAGCATCTTCCAGCTCGAAGCCCAGCCAGCGCTTGTAATCATCCATGTACATATGTTATCACCTTGTCTTTCGTAAGATTTGTGTTGCAATTCAACCAAATATACTATAAACTATTTGACTTCGATTGTCAATGTTGTACTTATAATTATTATGCGTCGAAGCTTCTGAACCCGACAGAAGACGAAAGGATTCCGGAAAATATATTGCATTTTCCTGCGGGCTGTACTAGAATAGAGTTGTAAACAATACATCGCCGGATTTTTAAAACAGGGAAAGGGGAATTGCCATGGAAGAAAAGAACGAAATGCTGGAACTGATGAAAAAAATTGAGGAATCCAGCCGCAAACAGCTGCTCTACACCCGGATCCAGTGCATTGCGGCGGTGCTGGCGGTTGCCTGCTTTGCCGGAATCTATTTCCTGATCAAAGACTTCCTGCCCCAGATCAGCGCCATCATCACCCAGATCCCCGGTGTGGTTGCCCAGATGGAAACGGTGCTGGGTAATCTGGAAGTGGTCACAACAGAACTTGCAGCCGTTGATTTTGAGAGTATGATTGAAGGTGTCAATACCTTGGTTGCTACCGGCCAGATCGGCCTGGAAGAGACCGTATCCAAACTCAATGACATTGATTTTGAGGCTCTGAACAAGGCCATCAACAATTTGTCCCAGGTTGTAGAACCCCTGGCAAAGTTCTTTAAAGTATTTGGATAAATATAAGCCCCACGGAAATCCGTGGGGCTTTCTGATTATTAAAAGTAGTTTTCCATCAGGATATCCACCCATTGGGGTGTCCGGGCATCCCGTCGGTCAAAGACCGGGAAATAGGGCTTGATGTCCAGCACCGGAGTGCCGTCCAGAGCGTCCAGCCCCTTCACGGTGACGGTTGTTTCCGAAACGGACAGAATTTCAACGGTTGTGACGCCAATCTGATTGGGATGATCCTTGGTTCTCTGGGAAAAAATGCCAAGCAGGGGCATATCCGTCCGGTTCCGGGGGCGGCGGAGCAGATGCTTTTCCGGACGGTAACCGGCCTTGTCCAGATGGCACAAAATAATGGCATGGGAAAATTCCTGCAGACCAGTGAGCCCGCCCCGGAACTCTTCCATCAATTCAATGACAGAAACATCCGATCCCCAAAACTGGTCCTTTTTTACAGTTACCTGATTGCGGACATATCCGACAGGTTTGAGAATAATCTGCTCCACGCGGATCCCTCCTGGAATTTTGAATCATCATAGCACAGAGGAAGAAAATCCGCAACAAAAAAATCCCCGATTCACCAGGAACCGGGGATTTACAGTTATTAGTACAGCTTTGCGCCGGCGGGGATGCGGTCATCCAGCATCAGCAGATTCAGACGCTCTTCGCCTTCCTCGCTGTGGATGGCGGACAGCAGCATGCCACAGGACTCGATGCCCATCATGGGACGGGGAGGAAGATTGACAATGGCCACCAGGGTCTTGCCGATCAGCTGCTCGGGCTCATAGTAGGCGTGAATACCGCTGAGGATGGTGCGGTCAGTGCCGGTGCCGTCGTTCAGGGTGAACTGCAGCAGCTTCTTGGACTTCTTCACAGCCTGGCAGTCCAGAACCTTCACGGCACGGAAGTCAGACTTGCTGAAGGTTTCGAAGTCAACGGCGTCAGCAAACAGAGGCTCAATCTCAACCTTGGAGAAGTCGATGGGCTCTGCCTTCACTTCTGCAGCAGGTGCAGCGGGAGCAGCGGCCTTTTCTTCCTTCTTGCCGGCATCCAGGGGCTTCATGGTGGGGAAGAGGATAACTTCGCGGATGGTGTCGTTGTTGGTCAGCATCATGACGCAGCGGTCGATGCCCATGCCCATGCCGCCCGTGGGGGGCATGCCGTATTCCATGGCGTTCAGGAAGTCCTCGTCCAGCATCTCGGTCTCGTCGTCACCGCGCTCACGCTGCTCCACCTGCTTCATGAAGCGGCCGCGCTGATCCACGGGATCGTTCAGCTCGGAGTAGGCGTTGGCCAGCTCGGAGTGGCAGACAAACAGCTCAAAGCGCTCGGTCAGTCTGGGATCCTCGGGGCTGCGCTTGGTCAGGGGGGAAACTTCCACGGGGTACATGGTGATGAAGGTGGGCTGAATCAGGTGCTCTTCCACCTTCTGATCGAAGGTTGCGTACAGAGCGTTGCCCCAGGTCTTTTCAGCGGCGGCAGCCAGCTCAACACCCACAGAGTTTGCAAGAGCAACAGCCTCAGCGTCATCGGAAACAGCGCCGAAGTCAACACCGACGTACTCCTTGACAGCGTCCACCATGCTCAGACGGCGCCAGCCGGGGGTCAG
>JAFZGL010000050.1 GCA_017555395.1 Oscillospiraceae bacterium
AGGCATACAACGGCTACGAGTTCCACAACATCACCCATGCCATCAACGATTTCTGCGTTGTTGAGCTGTCTTCCTTCTACCTGGATATCCTGAAGGACCGTCTGTACTGTGAAGAGGCAGCAGGCAACCGCCGCCGTTCCGCCCAGACTGCCCTGTTCCTGATCCTGGATGCCATGGCAAAGGTCTTCGCTCCCATCCTGGCCTTCACCTGCGACGAGATCTGGCAGGAGATGCCCCACCGTGACGGCGATGACGCCCGCAACGTGCTGCTGAACCAGATGCCCGAATCCTTCGCTGAGTATGCTCTGGATGCCGAGTCCATGGAAAAGTGGAACGTCATCATGAAGCTGCGCCAGGATGTCAACGGCATTCTGGAGAAGGCCCGTAAGGACGGCCGTATCGGCAAGGCTCTGGAAGCTCACGTCACTCTGGAAACCGCTGATGAAACCATCAAGGCTGCCTGCGAAGGCAAGAACCTGGCAGAAATCTGCATCGTTTCCGCTGTGGACTGGGCCGCTGCCGAAGAGGGCGCTGAGGTTGGCTCCGGTGTCAACTTCCCCGGCCTGACCGTCGGTGTTTCCGAGGCCAAGGGCACCAAGTGCCCCCGCTGCTGGATGCACAGCCTGAGCGCAAACGAAGAAGGCCTGTGCCCCCGCTGCGCCGCTGTCATCAGCAAGATGGACATCGAACTGTAAGAATGTATCAAGCCCGGCGGTTATCCGCCGGGCTTCTTTTTTCTGCTGTCGAAATGGCTAAAATTGTGAATAAAAATTTAACACCACCCTGCCTTGACTTTACCCCGGAATTTTTGTAAAATGATACCAGGAGTATTCCTTCACGGAATCAGATGTTTTTTGACCAAAAACAAGTAAATCAACCTTTTATAAGGAGGAACTTAAAATGAAGAAGACTATGGTCCGCATCGTGGCTGCTCTGCTGGTCGCCATGCTGGCTCTGACCCTGCTGCCCATGGGTGCGTTTGCCATTGATGCACTTGTTTATGAATCCCGTGTTTATGAAGAGGTGTATAGCCAGAAGAATGGCTCAATGGCAGATTGCCTGCTCACCTTAGGTAGCAAAGGCTATCCCGAAGGTTCTACCATCAAAACAAGCAACTATGCTCCGATCTATGTTCACACCAATGGTGACCTTTACGATTTCAGCGGTTTTTCCTTCATTGACAGCAGCAAGTACTGGGAAGAAAGCGATAAGATCTGGACTGACCCCACATTAACTCCCGAGCAGCAGCTCGAGGCCGAATACAAGCTTCAGCAGTCCATCAAGCTGAATTTTGTAAACAAGGATCTCAAGGTCGATCCCTTCCCCACCGATCCTACCAAGCAGAAAGAATGGTATGATAAGTGGCAGGTCGTTATCGCCGGCTATACCCCTCACCAGCATGCCATGAGCAGATGGTACTCCGACGGCACCACCCACTGGAAAGAGTGCCTGAGCTGCAAGAAGTATCTGGGTATGTACAACCAGTTCATGTATCAGAACTGGTGCCAGGACGGCGATGAGGACGGCATCTGCAACGTCTGCGGCGGCGATGTTCCCTACCATGACATCACTGTCATCGAAGAAGAGGGCGGCAAGATCACCGTCAACCGTGACAACGCCTTCCACCGTATGAAGATCACCGCTGACATGGAACCCGCTGAGGGCTACAAGCTGAAGAAGCTCCACTTCACCAAGGTTCGTGATGACGGCTCCGAGCAGGAGATCACCCGTTACAAGAAGGACGGCCAGTTCTGGACTTATATGCCCACCTACGATCTGGAAGTTTCCGCAGAATTCGTCAAGGTCAAGACCAAGAAGTAATCTTACTTCCCTGCCCCGGAGCATACGCTCCGGGGTTTCTTTTGCAAATAAGAATCCCACGGTTCATCCAAAACCGTGGGATCTTTTGTTACTTGTTGGCCTTTTCCAGGTAGGGTACAGAGAATTTCCGGTTGAAGAAGTCGATCAGCGGACCCATGCAGAAAGCCGTGACGATAGTGCCGATGCCGGCAATGGCGAAAATAACGGAGAGCTCACCGCCGCCTGCCAGATACAGCACGCAGCCGATCACCACACAGCACACATCGGTGGCCACACGGATGAACTTGAACTGACCCTTCTTCCAGGTGTTTGCCATGATCAGAGCCACCGCGTCATAGGTGGAAACACCCAGATCGGCGGTCATGTACAGGGAGGAGCTGAAGCACAGGGCTACAAAGCCCAGCACAAAGCTGCCGCAGCGCAGAGGCAATGACGCATCCGGGAAGATGGAGAGCAGAGTGCTGTGGAAAAAGTCCACCACATAACCCAGCAGGAACAGATTGATGAAGGTGGCCAGGCCGATGTAATGCCGGTCAAATACCAGAGAAAACAGCAGCAGCGCCGCATTCACCAGCACATAGAGAGTGCCGAAGTCGATGGGGATCAACTGATCCATGCCGCTCATGAAGGTCTGGAAGGGATCAACACCGAAGGCAGCCAGCTTGAAAAAGCCAACGCTGACGGCGCAGATCAGCACACCGGCAACGCACATAAAAATACGTCTGGATTTCATGAAATATCTCCTTTTATTCTGCTTTTTTTCTGTCATGCCGCAAGATTCCGATCAGGATGGAACCCAGGCTCAGCACCTCGCAGCAGATGGCTCCGATGGAAAAATTCGCGATGTTATAGATCAGCCAGGTGGGCGAACTGATGAGGCCGAAGCGACGGATGGCGCCGGCATCCGTCAGCCGGAAGCTGGCTGTGGTGGCTGTCATGCCCACCACCGGCAGGAATTCCACGATCAGATTGATCGCTGTGGGTTCCTTGCCGAAGACCGTAAAGGTCAGAAGATAGGACGTAAGGTACACTGCCACAAAGCCCAGCAGCCAGGACAGACGCTGAGCCTGGAGCTTTTCCTTGTTCAGGTATACCATGGCGCGGACCGTGCCCACCAGATTCAGAATGGCTCCCACCGTGGCTCCCAGCAGGAAGAAATTCAGTGCGAACAGCAGTGAGCCGAAAAACTGAAAACCGATGGCTCTTCTGCGGCTCTTCTGCTGGTAGGATAAAATATTGAAGCCCATGGCCACAATGCCCACGCCCTGGGCAAACATTCCATAAAGATCCATCATTCTATCCTTTCACTCTGCCGGATTCCACCAGCTCTTTCCGGAAGGCCTCGGGATTCTTGCGGTAATAGTCCTGGTGCTCTTCTCCTGCCGCCCAGAAGCTCCGGAAGGGCTCCACAGGGACGTAGGTCTTCTGACCGGAGGTTTGCTCCAGTTCCGCGATCCGGCCCTCAGCAGCCGCTCTCTGAGCTTCAGAGACGTAGTAGACCGCCAGGGTATAGGAGAATCCCCGGTCAATAAACTGACCGTCCGGGTCAAAGGGATCCACGCTACCCAGGAAGATATCCATAAGCTGCCGGAACTCCACCTGAGAGGGGTCATAGTCGATGCGGATGGTCTCCCGGTGACCGGTGCGCTGGTATTTCACATCCAGATAATCGGGATTCTCTTCCTCACCGCCGGAGAAGCCGCTGACCACATCGGTCACACCGGGAAGTTCCCGGAACGCGGGTGTGATGCACCAGAAGCATCCGCCGGCGAAATATGCTGTTTCTTTCTGATTCATAAAAATCACCACCGAACCGATTATATCAAATTCATTTCCCCTGTGCAAGATGTCAGTGAAATCCCGGCAAAGATTCGGTAAATTTTTCTTGCGCAGGCAGGGGAAATATGTTACTCTGAATATGCACATCTGTTTTTAGTGCAGAGACACAGGAGGAATTTCCATGATCGGTTCAACTATTATTTTTGTACTGCTGATTATTTTCTATATCATCATCGCCGACATCATCACCATCTTCTTCCGGCTGACAGGTATGACAGAGGAACGGGCCCGGTTTCAGGTGATCTCCCTGCTGACCAACTCTGGCTTCACCACCCAGGAGAGTGAGGCGGTGGTAACCCTGAAGATCCGCCGCCGCCTGGCAAAAGCGACCATGCTCTTCGGCTACGCCTTTACCGTCACCATCCTCTCCACCACGGTCAATGTATTCATGACCATGAGTGACAGTGAGCTGAACGCGGTGGTGGTTCTGCTGCCTGCTTTATTCGTGATCCTGGCCACCTTCTTCCTGCTGCGCAGATCGTCCTTCCTGAAGTCCAGATTCGACAAATGGATCGAGAATATCGGCTACCGGATTATGTTCGGCAAGGACAAGAATCAGGTCATCCTGGTGGAAGAATACGGCAGCATGGTGGTTGCTCATATCTACCTGCATACAGTTCCCAAAATGCTGGAAAATACCAAGCTGGCAGAATCCGGCATCATGTCCGAGCACAAGCTGATGATCATGCTGGTGAAGCCTCCGGAGGGCGATGCCATGCAGGCCAACGGAAATACGATCCTGCAGCCCAGAGATACCATCATGGTGCTGGGCAAGCGGCAGACCATCCGGGATGTCTTCGAGAGTGTGGATCTGACCCAGGGCAATGCAGATTCCCCCGTGTTTGTCCACAACAAATAAGTAAAAACAGCCCTTCCTGTCCCGGAAGGGCTGTTTTGCTGTTGTTGGAGAAGCAGATACTCAGCCGGATACAGCGTGTCTTAATTGCCAAAGAACGACAACAACAAAATATTCCATATTTTCCTGATTATATATTCAGAACTTCAATAAGCAGATGTTATTTTTAAATAAATACTTTTATTATATTAATAAATCAAATTGGACTAAACCGGTAAGTTTTCGTAAAATAACATCATAAATCAACGAAAAATTGGGCTTTTTGTTGATAAAATTTATTGGAGGCGAAATCCAAACATGAAGAGAATTATTGCCATGATCCTGGCCCTGGTCTGCGTGCTGTCTCTGGCTGCCTGCGGCGGCTCCGAGGCTCCTGCCGCTCCCCAGGCTCCCGCAGCAAACGCACCTGCTGCCACCCCCGCTGCTCCCGCTGAAACCCCCGCCGCTCCCACCAATCTGGTTATCCCCAGCGCAAGCTGTGTCGCCAACCTGAACCCCCTGCTGGAAACCATGAAGGAAGGCGTCATCATGCTGAACCCCATGTATGATCCTCTGTGGGTCAAGCACGTTGACGAGATCCGCTACTACCTGGCTGAATCCTACACCGTTTCCGAAGACGGCCTGGAAGTCACCGTCAAGCTGAGAGACGGCATGAAGTGGCATGACGGCGAAGCCATCACCGCTGACGACCTGATCTTCACTCTGGATGTCTGCTCTGACACCAACAACGGCGCAGGCGGCACCAACATCGTCATCATCGGCGAGCAGAAGATCACCTACGAGAAGGTCGATGATCTGACTGTCAAGATCACCACCCCCTCCGCTTCTGCTTCCTATGCGGAACTGCTGGGCACTCTGATCATGATCCCCGAGCATGTTTACGGCGGCAATGCCAACATCGTCGGCGCTGAAGGCAACATGAAGGGCATCGGCTCCGGTGCTTACAAGCTGAAGGAATTCGTTCAGGATCAGTACCTGGTCGTTGAGAAGTTCGATGACTACTACCTGGGCGCCCCCTCCATCGACAACATCACCTTCAAGATCATCTCCGACGTTGCTGCTCAGGAAGTTGCTCTGAGAAACGGCGAAGTCAACCTGATCGAGCTGGCCAACTCCATGGCTGTTGCAAAGTACTCCTCCGATCCCAACTACTCCGTGGTTCAGTACCCCGAGGGCCGCGTTAACTTCCTGGCCTTCAACAAGTTCTGCGCTACCCTGAAGGACCCCGAAGTCCGTGAAGCCATTGTCTGCGCTCTGAATCAGGAAGAGATCATTGCCGGTGCTTACGGCGACGGCATGGCTGTTCCCGCCAACTCCGTCCTGTCCAATGCCAACACCTTCTATGACGCTTCTGTCAAGGGCTACACCCAGAACATCGAGCGCGCCAAGGAACTGGTTGCAAAGCACGGCCTGGATCAGAAGCCCATGACTCTGTACTTCAACTCTGAGCGTGCCTACATGGCTGAAACTGCCATGATCATCCAGCAGCAGTTGAAGAACGTCGGCATCACCCTGAACGTTACCCCCGTTGAGTCCGCCGGCTTCTTCGAGATCGTCTTCGCTGACGGCGACGATTACGAGTTCTACCTGAACGGCTACGGCGCACAGGGCGACCCCGACGACGTTGTCTTCGGTATGTACAACGGTATCTGGGGCTGCAACCTGGGCATCTCCGACGAGCTGGCTGCCAAGTGGAACGAAGCCCGTACTGTCTTCTCCGATGCAGAGCGTTCCGCCCTGTACAAGGAGATCCAGGAAATGACCGTTGCAGAGCTGACCTGCTACCCCATCGCTTACCCCAACTATGTCTTCGTCACCACTTCCAACATCAAGGGCACTGACACCATCGCCAAGTACCCCATCTTCGAAGACTACACCAAGCTGACCATGGAATAATCCTGCTCCGGCAGATATTCCTGTAAATTAGGAACTGATGCCGCCTTCTTGCCCAAAGAGGGCGGCATTTTTCCCATTTTCCAATTCTTCCGGAAAGGAGAGCAACAATGAAGAAATTTGTTCTCAAGCGCTTTCTTCAGATGGCATTGGTGTGGATTCTGGTATCCATGTTCGCCTTTGCCATCATCTACTTTGCCCCCGGCGATCCTCTCTACATGTACATGACCCCCGGTGCCACCGGCCATAAGCTGACCGAAGCCGAACTGCAGGCCATGCGTGAATCCCTGGGTCTGACCGGCAATGTGTTCCAGCAGTATGCGGCCTGGGCACAGAAAATGATGCACGGCAACTGGGGCATCAGCATCCAGACCAAGGAAAATGTTCTGAGTCTGATCCTGGGCAAGCTGCCCTGCACCATGGGTCTGATGGGCGCATCCATGGTTCTGTCTCTGATCATTGCCATCCCTCTGGGTCTGATTGCCGGTACCCATAAGAATAAACTCTCTGACAATATCATCTCCGCCCTGACCTATGTGGGTGTCTCCATGCCTGCCTTCTGGCTGGGTATCATGCTGGTTATTATTTTCTCCATGCAGCTGCAGTGGCTGCCCAGTTCCGGTATGCGCTCCATCGGCGTCAATACCACCTGGGATCTGGTGAAGCATGCCATCATGCCCTCCATCGTGCTGAGTATGAACAATATGGCGGTCTTTGTCCGCTACATCCGTTCCAACACCATCACCCAGATGGAAGAGGAATACGTTCTGACTGCTGTGTCCAAGGGTATTTCCAAGAAGGGCATTATGTACGGTCAGGTTCTGAAGAACTGCATGCTGCCTGTCATCACTGTTGTGGGCTCCCGCTTCGGCACCCTGGTCACCGGTTCCTTTATTGTGGAATCCGTGTTCAACTGGCCGGGTCTGGGCACTCTGGCCATGAGCGCCATCAACAACCGTGACTATCCCGTGGTCATGGGCATCACCATGTTCTCCTGCACCATTCTGCTGCTGGGCAACTTCCTGGCAGACATCCTGTACGGTTTCGCAGATCCCCGAATCAAGATTGGAAAGGAGTAAGACGATGGCTAAATTGGTATCTCCTCTGACCCAGGCTGCTATCAATGCGGAAGAATTTGCAAAGGTAGAGCGTGAAAAAAGCTACGTGGAGGCAAGCTTCGAGCGCGGTCTGCTCCACCATCTGGGAAAAGCGCTGAAGGATAACAAGCTGGCACTGCTGTGCCTGATCATCCTCTGCATTATTATCTTCTCCTCTGTCTTTGCTTTCCTGTCTCCCTATGATCCCGATGCCATGGATGTCATGCTGAAAATGGCACCTCCCAGCGCAGAACACTGGTTCGGCACCGATGAACTAGGCCGTGACAGCTTTACCCGCGCTCTATACGGCGGCCGGGTCTCCCTGACTGTTGGCTTCGCTGCCATGGTGGTCTCCGTGATCATCGGCACCACGGTCGGATCCATTTCCGGCTATGTGGGCGGCACTGTGGACGCCGTTCTGATGCGTATTGTGGACATCTTCCAGTCTGTTCCCAGCCTCTTGCTGATCATCGTGTTCTTCTCCTTTGTTCCCAATAACATGATGACACTGGTGGTCATGCTGGCCCTCTTCTCCTGGAGCGGCGTGGCACGAATCGTCCGGGCCCAGACCCTGACGCTGAAGGAGCGTGACTTTGTCATCGCTGCGAAGACCCTGGGTGTCAGCCATCCCATGATCATTCTGAAGCACATCATCCCCAACATGACCACTCAGATCATCGTTGCCGCCTCTCTGAGCGTCGCCAGCGCCATTCTGGATGAGTCTGCCCTGAGTTTCCTGGGTTACGGTGTTGCCCTGCCCAAGTCCTCCTGGGGCTCCATGCTACAGAATGCCCAGCAGTACATCCTCTATGATCCTCTGCTGGCCCTGATCCCCGGTGCCTTCATCCTGCTGACCGTTCTGTGCCTGAATATTCTGGGCGATATGCTGCAGCATGCCCTGGATCCCAAGCTGCACAAGTAGGAGGTGTGATGTATGAGTCATTTGCTGGAAGTTAAAGATTTAAAGGTTTCCTATCACAGCTATGCCGGTGAAGTGCAGTCTGTCCGCGGTGTCAATTTTACGGTGGACACCGGTGAATCCGTTGCCATCGTCGGTGAATCCGGCTGCGGCAAGTCCGTCACCGCCAAGACCATCATGGGTCTGATCCAGACCCCTCCCGGCGAGATCAAGAAGGGCAGCCAGATCCTTTTTGAAGGTAAGAATCTGCTGGACATGAACGAGAAGGAATGGCAGGCCTACCGCGGCAGCGACTGCGCCATTGTGTTCCAGGATGCCCTGGCTGCGCTGAATCCCACCCTGACCATCGGCCGTCAGATCACTGAGAAGATCATGATCCATACGGATATGAACAAGGAAGACGCCATGAAGGAAGCGGAGCGTCTGCTGACTCTGGTGGGTATTCCCAATCCTGCCAAGCGCCTGAAGCAGTATCCCCATGAATTCTCCGGCGGTATGCGCCAGAGAGCCATGATCGCCATCGCCCTGGCCTGCCAGCCCAAGCTGCTGATCGCCGACGAACCCACCACCGCGCTGGACGTCACCATTCAGGCAGATATTATCGATCTTCTGAAGGATCTGCAGAAGGAATTCCAGATGGCGGTCATCATGATCACCCACGATCTGGGCATTGTGGCCGATATCGCCACCAAGATCGTCGTCATGTATGCCGGTAAGGTTGTGGAAACCGGCAGCAATTACGATGTGTTCTACAATCCCAGACATCCCTACACCCAGGCTCTGCTGCGGGCAGTGCCCCGTCTGGACGTGGAGGAAGATCAGGAGCTGGAGTCCATTGAGGGCACACCTCCCAATATGATCGCCCCGCCTGCCGGCTGCGCGTTCTGCACCCGCTGCAAGCACTGCATGAAGATCTGCCAGAAGATGGAGCCTCCCACGTACGAATTTGAGGACGGTCATACCGCCCAGTGCTGGCTCTACCACGAATACGCACAGAAGTAAGGAGGGCTGGAACATGAATCAAAACGAAAAAATTCTGGAAGTCAGCCATCTGAAGAAATACTTCAAGGCCGGCAAAGGCGTTCTGAAGGCTGTGGATGACGTCTCCTTCTTCATCCGCAAGGGTGAGACTCTGGGTGTGGTCGGCGAATCCGGCTGCGGCAAGACCACCTGCGGCCGTACCTGCATCGGCATCTATGACCGTACCGAAGGCGAAGTCCTCTACAAGGGCAAGGATGTCCATTCCCTGAAAGGCCAGGATAAGAAGGACTTTACCAAGGAAGTTCAGATCATTTTCCAGGATCCCTACTCTTCCCTTGACCCCAAGATGAAGGTCGGCGACATCATCGCCGAAGGTCTCCGGGCTCATAAGATGTGCGCTTCCAAAGAAGAGGAACGCAAGGTCGTGAACGATCTGCTGGAAACTGTCGGTCTGAATGCGGAGCATGCCACCCGGTATGTCCATGAGTTCTCCGGCGGTCAGCGCCAGAGAATCGGCATTGCCCGGGCACTGGCAGTGGAACCTGAGTTCATCGTCTGCGATGAGCCCATCTCCGCGCTGGACGTTTCCATTCAGGCCCAGATCGTCAACCTGCTGATCCGCCTGCAGAAGGAAAAGGGTCTGACCTACATGTTCATCGCCCATGACCTGTCCATGGTCAAGCACATTTCTGACCGTGTCTGCGTCATGTATCTGGGTACCATTGCCGAGATCACCGATTCCGGCTCCCTGTACAGCAATCCGCTGCACCCCTATACTCAGGCCCTGCTGTCCGCCATTCCCATTCCCGACCCCAAGGTGGAAGAGGCAAAGAATCGCATCAAACTGGAAGGCGAACTGCCCAGCCCCATCAATCCTCCCGAAGGCTGCCGGTTCCAGAACCGCTGCAAGTACGCCTGCGACCGCTGCCGCTGTGAACGTCCGGAACTGAAGGAAGTGGAACCCGGTCATTGGGTTGCCTGCCATCTGACGGACAAGTAACGCCGCAAACAGAAAGGAATCAAACGATGTATCAGTATACAACTCAGGGTGTCTGCTCCAAGGCCATCCATTTCGATGTTGAAAATAACAAGGTCAAAAACGTCTCCTATGTGGCCGGCTGCAACGGCAATCTGAAGGGAATCAGCTCCCTGGTGGAAGGCATGGACATTGACGAAGTCATTGCCCGGCTGGAAGGCACCACCTGCGGCGCAAAGAAGACCTCCTGCCCCGATCAGTTGGCCCAGGCTCTGAAGGCATACAAGGCTGCAAACGCAAAATAACCCAGGCACAGACCATCAACGTATATACAAAAAACGGCTGCTCCCGCAACAGGGAACAGCCGTTTTGTTATGAAGATTCTTCGTGGGAGGGGGAGGGGCTCCTCCCCTTTCCTCTTCGTGGGGGAGGACGGATTCGTTATCGTATTGTGGTCTGCCAGCCTTTGCGCTTCCTTCCCTCACGATGCACAAACGAACCGCCCTCCCTTAGTGGGGGAGGACGGATTCGTTATCGTATTGTGGTCTGTCAGCCTTTGCGCTTCCTTCCCTCGCGATGCACAACCGAACCGCCCTCCCTTGGTGGGGGAGGACGGATTCGTTATGGTATTGTAGCTCACCAGTTTTTGAACTGGTGAGCGCAAGGCTCCACTGGAGCCTTGCATTTAGTTATTCGAATCCGCCTCCCTAAAGCACAAAAAAGACACACCAAAAGGTGTG
>JAFZGL010000051.1 GCA_017555395.1 Oscillospiraceae bacterium
GCCTTGATGTAGGGCGGCAGAGGCATCTTGCCCAGACGCTCCAGTACCTCCAGGAAAATACCTTCATAGTGGAATTCCACCACACGGTTGCCATCCTCCTGAACAGCCTTGACGGTGGCCGTCAGCTCTCCGTTGCCGAAGATCACTTCATTGCCCACCTGCATCTTCCGGCCGGGCTTGCACAGACACTCCCAGCACTTGTTGCCCAGATCCCGCAGCAGCAGTACTTCCACCGCGCCGCCGGTGGGTCTGTGACCCAGAAGACGGGCAGGCAGAACCCGGGAATCGTTCATCACCAGGCAATCGCCGGGCATCAGATAATCAATAATATCATAAAAATGTTTGTGATTTACTTCACCGGTGACCCGGTTCAGGCACATCAGACGGGAGGTATCCCGCTGTTCCAGGGGTGTCTGGGCAATCAGTTCTTCAGGCAGGTCATACCAGAAGTCCCGGGTGGCCAGTACTGTGTTCTGTTCGTTATGTTCCATGGATGACATCCAATCTCCTCTTGAAATTTCATATCAAGTTATTATAGCATGCAGAATTCAAAAAATCTATATCTATTTCCAAAAAACACCCCGGAAGTCTTACCTTCCGGGGTGAAACGGTGGATTATTTCAGGTCGCTGTCAAGAGAGGCGAAGAAATCATCGATCATTTTCTCTTCCTCATCCTCTTCGACTGGAATTTCGTCAGCTTCGGGCTCCTCTTCAACGGTATCTTCCGGCTCATCCTCTTCAAATTCGCCCTTTTTCAGGATGAAGACGATTGCTCCGATGCCGCCGATACATACCAGCGCCAGGATCACCAGAATCAAAGTCAGCCAGGAAAATCCGGATCCCTTTGCCTCCTCAGTCTTTTCCAGACCGCAGTCAAGGCAGCGGTAGGTGATCATATCCTTGCTCTTTCTGCCGGCATCCCAGCTGTGCTCTTCGGGAACAGACAGCTCGCCGCATTCACATTCCTGCCAGTGGGTATCCTTGTCTGTCAGATAGTCGGTGCCGAAATCGTGGGTATGCTCCTGAACAGGCGCCAGTTCAAAGCCGCAGACGGTACACAGCTGAGGCTCCTTCTCAGTGGCCTCGGCGCCGGGAACATGCTTTTCATGCTTGCTCTCCTCGCCGCAGACAGCACAGACATTCCAGTGTTCAAACCCGGAGGTCAGCCAACCTTCCTGATCATACTTGTGGGCATTGTCACGCTCATAGCCGCAGATGTCGCATTCGGCATCACAGTCATCCTTGAACTTGTGGGAAGCATAGTCCTTTTCTTCCTTACATTTGGTGCAGGCATGCCAGTGACCTACCTTGTCGCTGGTCCACTCCTCACCGTAGCTGTGGACATGATTCTTCTTGGGGGTTATCACATAATTGCAGGTTACACAGACCTGTTCCTGCTCTTCGGTGGCCGCAGGACCGGCTACATGCTTGGCAAAGTCTTTCTTCTCACCGCACTTGGTGCATTCATGCCAGTGGCCATTGTAATCCTTGGACCAGACGGTGGTGAAGCTGTGGCTGACTTCCCGCTTGGTTTCACAGACATTGCACTGTGCATCGCAGGCATTGTCATACGTATGGGTGGTCAGCTTGGTGAGTACCACAGTTTCATTATAGCCGCAGACAGAACAGATCTTCTTCTTGGAACCGGCCTCCTTGCAGGTAGCCGCCTTGATGACCTCTTCCCTCAGCGTGTGATTTTCCACGGCTGAGCAGCTCCTGCAGGTATGCTTAGCCGTATCTCCATTGTTCCAGTCGTGTGCAGCCTTGGCAACAGATTCTGTCTTGGTGGCGCCGCAGACACAGGCATAGGTTTTGACACCCTCCTGGGAACAGGTTGCCGGGCTAGTCTCCCTGCCGCCGTCCCAGCTGTGGGCAGACACAGATTCCTCTCCGCAGACAGAACAGACTGCCTTGTGGTTGGCTGCATCCACATTCACAGCAGTACCGAAGGAATGATCCTTCAGCGGAATTCCTTCGGTTTTGGTTTCGCCGCAGCTGCATTTTGTAATTTTAGAACCAACTGCAGTACAGGTGGAATCTGTAAAACTTACTTCTTCAGTGAAACTGCAGACATGATCCGTCACAGGATTTTCTTCAGAGGGAGAAAGTTCCTCTGCCTGCACAGGAACTGCCAGGGTCAGCAGCAGTGCCAGAGACAGAAGCCAGTTTATGCGCTTTTTCATGTATATATCCTCTCTTTCCTTGAGTTATAAGCATAATTTCAATGACACTATACCATACCCCCACCGGAAAATCAAATGAAGGAACTATTAACAAACCTTACCCCTCCCCTGTCATATTTTCCTTCCGGCGCATAAACTGGCATGGAGGTATTGCCTATGAAAACACCCTTGTTTCAGGGAGCCTGCACGGCTCTCGTCACCCCGTTTCTCAACGGGAAAGTAAACTATCACATGCTGGAAAAACTGCTGCAGCGGCAGATGGACGCGGGTATCGGCGCCGTTGTGGTCTGCGGCACCACCGGCGAATCCCCCACCCTGTCCAGGGAAGAAAAACTGCAGATCATCCGCCGGGCAAAGGAATACTGCGGCAGCGGCTGCACCATCATCGCCGGAACCGGCTCCAATGCCACCCGGTACGCCATGGAGCTGAGCCGGGATGCCGAAGAAAACGGAGCCGACGGACTGCTTGTGGTGAGCCCCTACTATAACAAAGCCACAGAGGAAGGACTCTACGCCCATTACCGCAGTATTGCCGCGGCGGTACATATCCCGGTGGTGATCTACAATGTACCCTCCCGCACAGGTGTGGATATCCCGGTGAGTGTCTACCAACGGCTCTCCAAAATCCCCAATATCGCCGGAGTAAAGGAAGCTTCCACAGATATTTCCAAGATTCTCCGGATCCGCGCAGCCTGCCCTGATGATTTCATGATCTGGAGCGGCAACGATGAAATGACCGTGCCGGTGATCTCCCTGGGCGGTCAGGGGGTGATCTCTGTCACTTCCAATGTAGCTCCGGAGCAGATGCAGGCTATGTCTCACGCCGCACTGGCCGGGTGCTTCCCCGCCGCGACGCAGCTGCAGCGGGAGCTTCTTCCGCTGATGGAGGAACTTTTCCGGGAGGTCAATCCCATCCCGGTGAAAGCCGCCATGAGGCTGCTGGGTTATGACTGCGGCAACTGCCGCATGCCGTTGACGCCCCTTCTTCCGGAGCACGAAAAAAGTCTGAAGGAACTGTTGTCAGCGCAGTAGCCCCATGGTATACTGAAGGAAAATACAAGGAGGACAGACAGATGAAATTTATCATTATCGGCGCCGGCTCCCGAGGAATGACCTATGGTACCTGGGCTCATGAACACGGCATTGAGATCGCCGCTGTTGCGGAGATCCGACCTGACCGTCTGGAATTTGCTGCCCGGAAATGGAATGTTCCCCGGGAAATGTGTTTCTCCACAGCAGAAGAGCTGTTTGCACTGGGCAAGATCGCCGATGCGGCCATCATTGCCACCATGGACCGGGATCACTACAGCCATGTGATGCAGGCGCTGCGGTGCGGCTATGATCTGCTGCTGGAAAAACCCATCTCTCCCAGTGCCAGGGAGTGCCTGGAGATCGAACAGACTGCACTGCAGCTGGGCCGGTCCATTACCGTCTGCCATGTGCTGCGCTACACCTCCTTCTATTCCAAACTAAAGGAACTTGTCAGTTCCGGGCGACTGGGCAAGGTGGTGGCCATCAAGCACGCAGAAAATATCGGCAACTTCCATATGGCGCACTCCTTTGTCCGAGGCAACTGGCGCAATGACACCCTGTCCAGTCCCATCATCATGCAGAAAAGCTGCCATGATCTGGATATCCTGCTGTGGCTGGTGGATTCCCACTGCACGAAGGTTGCAGCCTTCGGATCCCTGTCCTATTTTAAAGAATCCAATGCGCCGGAGGGTTCTGCAGACCGGTGCCTCAGCTGTCCTGTTGCTGCAAACTGCCGGTTTGATGCCTGGCAGGCCTACCAGCCGGTGCTGGGCAAGTGGCCGGCCGACGTGGTCTGCCTGGAGCAGACGGAAGATTCCCTCCGTCAGGCACTGGAAACCGGCCCCTACGGCCGTTGTGTGTTCCGCTGCGACAACAACGTCTGCGACCATATGAGTATGATCATGGAATTTGAAAGCGGTGTCACAGCCACCTTCTCCCTCCATGCCCAGTCCAGCGATGTCCACCGGGAGATTCAGATCCACTGCGAACACGGTGAGATCATCGGTGATGACCACAAGGGCAGGATCACGGTCACCCATTTCATCCGCAATCAGGCAGAAGAACCTGTCACCGAAACCTATGAAACTCTGGATTACGATAAGGGACACGGCGGCGGTGATGACGGCATTATGGAGGATTTCACTGCCTCCTTCGGCGCTGCCGGAGA
>JAFZGL010000052.1 GCA_017555395.1 Oscillospiraceae bacterium
CTGAAAAATATTGAACGCAGCGATACACTGAAGATTTTCCAGACCCCCTTCCACACCAAGCGTCTGGCATCTTTGGTGGATGTCTCCGTTTGCTATGGGGAAACACCGGTATGCCGGGGCATAACCTTTGACATCCAGCAGGGAGACCGCATTGTCCTGCAGGGTGCCAACGGAAGCGGAAAGAGCAGCATCATCAAACTGATCTGCGGAGAGCCGATTCCCCATACGGGCGAAGTCCGCATCGGCACCGGCCTGACCATCTCCTATGTTCCTCAGGATGCGTCCCATCTTCGTGGCAGACTCTCTGACTTTGCAAGAGAAAGCGGTGTGGACGAAAGTCTGTTCCTTGCCATGCTTGCCAAACTGGATGTACCCAAAGAGCAGATGGAAAAGGATATGTCCGCTTTAAGTGCGGGACAGAAAAAGAAAGTCCTGCTGGCCCGGTCCATCTGTCAGCCGAAGCATCTTCACATCTGGGACGAGCCTATGAATTACATCGATGTTATTTCCAGAATGCAGATCGAGGAGCTGCTTCTGACCTTCCGGCCTACGATTCTCTTTGTAGAGCACGATAAAACCTTCTGTGGCAAAATCGCAACCAAGGTTGTACAGTTTTAAAGGAATGAACAGTACCTATGGATAACGAAAAAGTATTTTCCATGTCCTTCGCAAAGGTCTACCCCATGCTCATCGCCAAAGCAGAGCGCAAGGGCAGAACCCGTGAAGATGTTCTGGAAGTTACAGCCTGGCTTACAGGCTACACCCACGATCAAATCGAATCGTTGCTGGCAAGCGATTTAAGCTACGGCGATTTCTTCCGCAAGGCCCCTGCCCTGAACCCCAACCGGGCACTGATCAAGGGCAGCATCTGCGGTGTCAAGGTGGAGCTGATTGAGGATCCCCTGATGCAGAATATCCGGTATCTTGACAAGCTGGTAGACGAACTTGCCAAGGGCAAATCAATGGAAAAAATCATGAGAAAGTAAGGTGAATCCATATATGAAGAAAACAGTGATCATCACCGGCGCAACGGACGGAATCGGCAGAGCATTGGCGATCCTTTTATCCAGGGATTATAATCTTGCGCTTTGCGGCAGAAGCAATGACAAGATGACGCAGCTGATCCGGGAATTGGGCGATTGCCATGTTTATACAGAGTGCTTCGATCTTACAGACGGAGAAAAGCGCCACAGCTTCTGCGAACATGTAAAGCAGGAATTCGGCACCGTGGATGTCCTGGTCAACAATGCCGGCGCCAATACAAAGAAAGATAAGATCGCGGATATTAACCTGGATGATCTTCGGTATATGTTTGAACTGAACTGTGTAAGCTCCCTGGGCATGATCCAGGAAATTTACCCCCTGATGGCAGAACGGAAAGGCGGTCTGTTTGTCAACATCCTCAGCAGCTGCTGCCTCTTTAACAACCCCATGACCGGAAGCTACAGCGCCACCAAAGATGCCATGGAAGGCATCAGCAAGATCCTGACCAAGGAGGCCAAAGCCGACAACATTGGCGTCTGCAACGTATACCCCGGCGGTGTGGATACAAATTTCAGAGCAAAGGCAAACCCCAGCTACTTAAGACCGGAAACTGTGGCAAAGATGATCAAAAACTGCATCGAAGTCGAAGACGGCTGCGTCCACGACATTGTCCTCAGACCTTTTATTGAGGATAATCTCCCATAAACATGCAAAAAGATGCCTTTCCAGATTTGGAAAGGCATCTTTTGTATCTTAGAACTGATCAATATAGTGTTGAAGCTTCTCCACAAACAGACCGAGATGGTAGCCGTCACAGACAGCGTGGTGAACCTGGATCGCCAGAGGCAGAAACCGTCTGCCGTCCCGCTCAAAGAACTTGCCCATGGTAAAAATCGGCAGCAGGAACTTGCCTTCGTCAAAGACATTGATATTGAATCCCGTATATTCCACCCATGGCACCATGGAGATGTTGAAGGAGTTGGCAGGGGTTCCCTCCTTGGGTGTATAACGGGTGGAGGTGCTGTAGCGGGCCACATCGTCCTCATAGTCTTTTAAGAACGTCCCGTAATCCTCGGAAAAGTAGGCCCAGATGCCGGAGAAGTTCTTGTTCTCTTTGTTGAACACCGTGTACATAGGGTGCATATCGTCATAGATGCCCAGGCCTTCCGGGGTAAGAGACGTGCGGAACTGAGGCATATCATTGACGGTTTTGGTCAGCAGCCAGATCATGGCAGGATACAGCTTCTGCCCCTTCAGATTGGTGATATCCATGTTGACCACAGCAGAATAGGTGCAGACCACCTCTTTGATAAAATGCTCATAGTACTCTCTGCGGTCCCAGTTTTCCAAATCAATTAACTGAAATGCCATAAAATCACCTCGCAAACAGATGTCATGATTATAGCACGAAGAATGCCCCTGGACAACAAAAAATCGCCCCTTTCCGGGACGGGAGCAGACAAATTAAAAACCCCTGACACCTTACGTCAGGGGTTTTAGAAGTTGTTGGGTTCCAGCATTTTACGTAACCTCTACTTTCTATAGATTTGGTTTTATGGGAGTTTACTTAGTACATTGGACTCACTCCTTTTTTGTACCTTCATCATACATCCGGTTTGCTCTATTTTCAAGATGGGATGTTTCATAAGAATTGACGCAAAAAGTTGGAGAAACTGAGAATAGACAATGGGACATTCCATATGGTATGATATTTATGTTGGGCGGCCTTTGGGCTGCTCATTTTGCTAAGAAGAGAAATCCGGTATGGAAGGAAAGAGAACTATGGGAAAAGTATCGGTTGAACGATCTATTCATTTACGGAAAATCAGTCATCCCAATTGGACATACGATGTATTGGGCATGGCCTGGAAGCTGTTTGTTTACCCCAAGTACAAGGTGCATTACACCTTCAGGAAGGACTTCCGCAACATCAAGGGTCCCTTCTTCTTCATCAGCAACCATGCCTCCCGGCTGGATTACATCTTTGTGGGCGCACCGCTGCTGCCTCTGAAGATGAACTTTGTGGCCGGCTATAACGAGTTCCACCGTTCCCACCTGTCTCTGGTGTTCAACCTTCTCCGGGTTATTCCCAAGAAGAATTTTACCCCGGATCTTTACACGGTAAAGGAGATCAGCCGTGTCATCAAATCCGGTCACGGCGTCTGTATCTTCCCGGAAGGTATGAGTTCTATTTCCGGTGCCAACCAGCCTGTGGCATTGGGAACCGGCAAGCTCTTCAAGCATCATAAAGTCCCTGTCTACTACAGCGTCATCCGGGGCGGCTATCTGACCAGCCCCAAATACAACCTCCGTGACCGGGCAGGACATGTGGAGGTGGAGTTCGACCAGCTGTTTACGGCAGATGATCTGGAACGCATGACTCCTTCCGAGATTGAAGATAAGATCAACCGGGCTATCTACCACGACGATTATGCCTGGAACAAGATTCACAAACATCATTATGACATTGGCGACAATGGCGCCGAGGATCTGGAAGAGCTTTTGTTCTGGTGCCCCCGCTGCGGGAAACAGCACACCATGGCAACCAAGGGCAATACCATTTTCTGCAAGGATTGCGGCAACGGTGCCACAATGCTGGATACCTATGAACTGGTTCCCTTCGACGATACCTGTGTGATCCCCGAAACCCAGACTGCCTGGTTCCAGATGGAACGGGACGTGATCCGCGAGGAAGTCCGGCAGGAGGACTTTGTTCTGGAAGAAAAGGTACAGCTTGGCATGCTGCCGGAATTTGAACTGCTGAAAAATCAGGCAACTTCCGAGATCGTGGGCAGCGGCACCCTGCGCTTAGACCGCACGGGTCTGACCTATACGGGCACCAAAAACGGCGAGCCTTTTACATTCCACTTAAGCAGCGCCGCACTGCCTACCTACGGCATGTGTACGGATCTGAGCCGGTTCTACACCTTCCTGAACGGTGAATTTGTGGAATTCTATCCGGAGCATCGGGTCGTGGAAAAATTCTTCCTGGCAACGGAAGAACTGCACCGGCTGAACGGCGGCAAATGGAAGGATTTTGATTTCAAATAATCAGCGCTTCCCATTACAACAATGCATACAAACCCTTCAGGAGGGAGTAATCTTATGAAGAAAATTGTCGCTGTCAATTGCAGTCCCCGCACGGCCTGGAACACCGCGACCTTAGTCCGGGAAGCCGCAAAGGGCGCTGAAGAACACGGTGCACAAATCGAAGTTATCGACCTGTACAAGCTGGAAAAGTTCACCGGCTGCGTTTCCTGTTTTGGCTGCAAACTGCCCCAGAACCTGGGCAAGTGTATCTGCAGAGACGGTTTGGCACCTGTCCTGGATGCGATCCGGAATGCAGACGGTCTGATCATCGGCTCTCCCAATTATCTGGGCGATATGACTGCCGGCTTCCGTGCACTGTTTGAGCGGCTGATCTTCCAGGCTCTTACCTACAAAACCGAGTTCAGAAGCCATAACGAAAAGCAGATTCCCGTTTTGATGATCATGACCAGCAATGCATCGGAGGATTACTATGCCCAGATCGGTTACGATGCCATGCTGCAGCGATATCAGGGAAGTTTCAACACCTTTGTCGGCCCTACCAGAATTCTGATCAGTTCCGATACGCTCCAGGTCAAGGACTACAGCCGCTATGACTGGACCATGTTTGACCCCGAGCATAAGAAGCAGCGTCACGAAACCGTGTTCCCGGAGGATCAGAAGAAGGCTCTTGCACTGGGCACGCAGATGGTAGCAGGCCCCTGGAAATCAGTATAATTCGCGCAATGGAGAAACAGTATGAATATTGAAAAATGGATCATTGCCCATTTCAGCCCCACCGGCGGCACTAAGAAGATTGCCGATGCCATTGCCGCAGGCTTCCATATCCCCGTTGCGGAACTGGATCTGACCGAGGCAGATTCCGCAATCTCTCTGGGCAAAAACGACGCCCTGATGGCTGTGCTGCCGGTTTACGCAGGCCGTGTTCCTCAGGTTTCTCTGGAGCGGCTGGCTGCATTGAAAGGCAACGGACAGAAGGCTGTTGCCGTGGTGGTCTATGGCAACCGGGAATATGAGGATGCCCTGTTGGAAACCAGGGATGCTCTGGAAGCAAATGGGTTCCGGGTGGTTGCCGCAGCGGCCTTCATTGCGGAGCATTCCATCGTCCGTTCCATCGCAGCAGGCCGTCCTGATCCTGAGGACGAAGCTCTCTGCCGTCAGTTTGCGGCGGAAGTGATGGCAAAGTCGGACTATGCTCCCCCTGTGCAGGTTCCCGGAAATATCCCATACAAAGAACTGAAACCCGCCGTATTCCATCCTGCAGCAAACGAAAACTGCGTCAAATGCGGTACCTGTGCCCGGCAGTGTCCCATGGGCACCATTCCTCTGGATGCACCCAGCCTGACCAACAATGATCTGTGCATCAACTGCATGCGATGTGTTCAGGTCTGCCCCGTGAGCAGCCGTGCCCTGCCCGATGCTTTCCTGAATGTGGTCACCCAAATGCTCAATGAAAATGCCGCCGGATATAAGAACCCCACTGTATTCCTGTAATTCGATAATAAAAAAGCAGGGATATGATGTCCTTCATTCAAGCATCCAGTTCGCGAATGAAGGCTAATACCTCTTAAAATGGAAGCCATCATGAAGGAGAAAACAACATGAATTTGAACCAACGCATCAATGACGCAGCGCAGTACATTAAAGCCCGAATCACAGCCGCACCGACCATTGGTCTGATCCTAGGCAGCGGCCTGGGTGATTTCGCTGACGGTCTCGAAAATCGGGTCGTTATTCCCTTTGCAGAGATTCCCGATTTCCCTCAGCCTACCGTTGAGGGGCATGCAGGCGCATTTGTCATTGGCTCCTGCCAGGGCAAGACGGTTGTTGCGCTTCAGGGAAGAATCCACTATTATGAGGGCCATCCTCAGCAGGTAATCACCATTCCTGTCCGGGTCATGGCACTGCTGGGCGTAAAGCAGATTGTTCTGACCAATGCCTGCGGCGGTGTTAACCTGAATTTTGCCCCCGGTGATCTGATGCTGATTTCCGATCACATCAAC
>JAFZGL010000053.1 GCA_017555395.1 Oscillospiraceae bacterium
AAAAACCGCCCCTGCGACTGCAGGGGCGGTGAATTTATACACTATGGAGCAGATTATGCCTCGTGCTCGACGTGCAGCAGATGGTGGGACTTGTGGCCCAGGGGCTTCTCCAGGTACTCGGTGTACAGAGCCATGACGTCGGGGTTCTCGTGGGAGAAACGGACATCTGCTCTTGCATCCAGGTTCCACAGCTTGTCGCCGCGGGGACCTGCCAACTCCTGGCCCTCATGGATGGGCTGACCGCCGCCGCCTGCGCAGCCGCCGGGACAAGCCATGACTTCCACGAAGTGGTAGTCAACTTCCTTGTTGGCAACAGCTTCCATCAGAGCGCGGGTGTTAGCCAGACCGCTGACGACAGCAACCTTGACGGTGCCGGCGCCGGGAACAGAGAAGGTAGCTTCCTTCCAGGGCTTGTTGCCGCGGACTTCCACGAAGGTGTCAGCGTCGGGATTCTGACCGGTGACCAGGTAGTAAGCGGAGCGCAGAGCTGCGTCCATAACACCGCCGGTAGCGCCGAAGATAACGGCTGCGCCGGTACCGGTGCCCAGGGGGCTGTCGAATTCAGCTTCGCCCAGATCCTTGGGAACCAGCATGTCGGACTTGAACAGACGGGTCATTTCACGGGTGGTCAGAACGATATCCACATCGGGATCGCCGCAGGCGGAGTTCATGCCGGGCAGATCCTTCTCAGCCTTCTTGGCGGAGCAGGGCATGATAGAGATGACGCACATCTTCTTGGGATCGATGCCCTTCTTCTCAGCAAAGTAGCTCTTGGCGACAGCGCCGAACATCTGCTGGGGAGACTTTGCGGAGGACAGGTTCTTCACGTACTCGGGGTACTGGCTCTTCATGAAGCTGACCCAGCCGGGGCAGCAGGAGGTGAACATGGGCCAGCTGTACTCGTCAGCATGGGTGAAGCGGTGCAGGAATTCGCTGCCTTCTTCCATGATGGTCAGGTCAGCGGTGAAGTTGGTGTCGAAGACGTAGTCGAAACCAATGGCCTTCAGAGCAGCGACCATGCGGCCGGTGGTAGCCATCTCGATGGGCAGGTTGAAAGCTTCTGCCCATGCGGCACGGACAGCGGGAGCAACCTGGATCACGGTGGTGATCTCGGGGTTGGCCAGAGCCTTCATAACGTCCTTGGTATCGTCGCGGGCAGTCAGAGCACCGGTGGGGCAGTGAGTGACACACTGGCCGCAGAAGACACAGTCAGTGTCCTTCAGGTTGCGGTTCAGGCTGACGTCAACGGTGGTACGGCCGCCGGTACCGGCGACATCCCAAATGTGCATGCCCTGGATCTTGTCACAGACCTGGACACAACGCATGCACTTGATGCACTTGGTGGCATCGCGGACGATGGGCACTTCCATGCTCAGGTTCTTGCGCTCCAGCTTCTGCTGGTAGGGCTGCTGATGGATGTTCAGTGCACGGGCCATGGACTGCAGCTCGCAGTTGCCGCTGCGGATGCAGGCGGTGCACTCGGAGCGGTGCTGGGACAGCAGCAGGTGCATGTTGGTGCGGCGGGCTTCACGGACGCGGGGGGTATTGGTATGGACGACCATACCTTCCTTAACAGCGGTGTTGCAGGAAGGAACCAGACGGTTGGTGCCCTCAACTTCAACAACGCACATACGGCAGGCGCCGATTTCATTGATTTCCTTCAGGAAGCACAGGTGAGGAATGGGGATACCAGCCTTCTCAGCAGCTTCCAGAATGGTTGTACCCTTAGGCACGCTCAGTTCGCGGCCATCAATAACGAAATTTACCATTTGTCAACACGACCTCCCTTAAAGATTCCATAGCCAAAGTGGTCACAGCGCAGGCAGCGGGAAGATTCCTTGCTGGCTTCCTCGCAGGTCATGCAGTGTTCCATGCAGACAAAGTCATTCTTACGCTCAGCGGCAGCACGCTCACGGCAGTTGATGCGGCCTCTGGGCTTCAGATCGGTGCAGCTGGGAGTGGGAACTTCCACATCGACCTTGATCTCGTGGCTGAAGCCCAGATACTCGTCGATGTTTGCAGCAGCAGCCTTACCGGCAGCAATGGCGCGGATAACGGTAGCAGGACCGGTGACGCAGTCACCGCCGGAGAAGACGCCCTCAACAGCGGTCTTGGTGTCGGTACCGGCAACCAGGTTGCCCCACTTGGTCTTGATGCCGGCAGCCTCGAAGGTCTGGTACTCGATAGCCTGGCCGATGGCAACGATCACAACATCAGCGGGGATGCGGATGGGATCAGCGGAAGCGGTGTTGGGACGGGGACGGCCGGCCTTGTCCACTTCGCCGATGATCTGGGGCTGTGCCCACAGAGCGACAGCCTTGCCGTCGGCGACTTCGACCTTGACAGGTGCGTGCAGGCACAGGACCTCTGCGCCTTCAGCGATTGCGCCTTCGACTTCTTCAGCCTGAGCGGTCATATCCTCCTGACGGCGGCGGTAGACACAGGTAACGGTCTTTGCGCCCAGACGGATAGCGGAGCGGGTGCAGTCCATAGCAACGTTGCCGCCGCCGATGACAGCGACGTTCTTGCCGGTGAAGTCAGGCATAACGTCATTGCCGATGCCGCGCAGCATCTCAACAGCGGAGATAACGCCTTCAGCGTCTTCACCCTCGATGCCGACCTTCTTGTCGGTGTGAGCGCCGATTGCAACGTAAACAGCATCAAAGTTGTTCTTCAGCTCATCGAAGGAAACGTCCACACCGATCTTGGTTTCGGTGTGAGCTTCAATGCCCAGGGACAGGATGGAGGCGATTTCGCCGTCCAGCTTCTCTCTGGGGTAACGGTAGCTGGGGATACCGTAGCGCATCATGCCGCCCAGCTTCTTGTGCATATCGTACACAGTGACCTTGTGGCCCATCAGTGCCAGATAGTATGCAGCAGTCAGACCGGAGGGGCCGCCGCCAACGACTGCAACAGTCTTGCCGGTAGCTTCAGCGCAGGGAGGATTCTCAACGTCACCGGCCATGTCGACAGCATAACGCTTCAGGCCGCGGATGTTGATGGCACCGTCGACCATCTTACGACGGCAGCGGTTCTCACAGGGATGCTCACAGATGTAAGCGCAGGAAACGGGGAAGGGATTGTCCTTGCGGATCAGCTTGATGGCATCAGCGCAGCGGCCTTCGTTGACCAGAGCAACATAGCCGGGGATGTCAACAGCAGCGGGGCACTTTGCCACACAGGGAATAGCATCTTCCATGCCACCCAGGCAGCGGCCGGTCTTCACGTGCTCCTCAAAGTCAGCACGGAATGCGATCAGAGCGTTCAGAACCAGCTGGCCGGCATCGATACCGATGGCGCAGTCAGCGGAGTCAACAACGACCTGAGCGGTGGTCTTGATCCGGTCCAGGATATCAGGATCGGGGTTGCCGTCCAGAACCTCACGAATCATCAAGGAGAGCTGGTCCAGACCGATACGGCAGGGTACGCACTTACCGCAGGTCTGAGCCTGGCACAGGTTCAGGAAGTTCAGGGTCATATCCACGGGGCACAGGCCGGGAGGATTTGCATCAATCCGGCGTTCCATGCTGCTGTAGATCTGTTCGATGACAGCCTGAGCCTGAGCGGGCATTTTTACTTCAAGTCTGCTCATACAAAATCATACCTTTCCTAAGTTTTACCTTTTCTTTTTCCTATTGCAATGCCACTTGGCAGGTATTGCGGGATATAAAGCGGTCAAGGCCATGCCTTGACGGTTATATGCTACCATAAAAGGGCTTTTTTTGCAACTGTTGCACACTGCAAACTTATGGGCTTTTGTGTTTTTTGTCAGTTTCATCCAAAAAGGCATTCGTCGTTTTATCAAGATTTCTGATTGTTTGGTGCATTTTGCCCATCTTTTTTATATTAGATAAAAAAATACCGTTTTTCTACCGAAATCGGTAGAAAAATAACGATTTTGCCGTATTATTATTTTTGATTTCCTTATTATATTTTTTCTCTGTCTTATCTGTTTTCCGCTCTCTGTAAAACCCTGAAAACAAAAAAACACAGCGCCGGCGGGTTCCGGTGCTGTGTTCTTTTGGTGATCAATTACAACCTCTTCTGATAGTTCAGAAGATACCGTCTTTTATACTTCAGCTGCATATACTGCATGATCTTATGGTAATAAACCGGATTTGCCGCACCGCCCAGAAGTCCCACCACAGGCATGCCCTGAATGAATTTCAGCAGCAGCATATCCACGGCGAAGACCGAGGCCGTATCCTGGATCTGCGCCTGGAATTCCTCCTCCCGGACCGGCTGTTCTCCCCGGAGGATCCAGTCATTGATCTCCTTATTCCGCCGGAACCAGTCATCGCCGGTACTCAGGGATGCGGACATCATCTTCAGGATCAGCATCTGCTCAAACCGGGATTCATAGTTAAATCCATAGTGCAGAGCCGTTTCATAAACACCCCGCAGAACTGTAGACAAAAACAGCACAATATCCGGCATACCGATGCCCAGCGCACCGAGACCAATTCCCTCTATGGTGGTCATGGTGATGTTCAGGCTGTTGGCCTTCCGGGCATTTTTATGCATCAGCTTCATCTCTTTCCGGCTACCGTTGGCCTGAAATCCCTCATCCCGTACTGCATGCCGCAGAGAAATGGTATCCTTTTTATAGGTCTTTTCAAGAACTTTGTGCCCGTAGCAGAAAACCACGGAAAATCCCTTTGCGAAGGCGCTGTTCAGACCGCTGTAGACTTTCTCCGGAACCTTAGCCTCCAGCATCCGCTTCCAGCCGGGTCTTCTTGCTTTCAGGGCGTTTTTCATCAGGCTGTCTTCTTTGCGCTGAACCTGCAAAAATTCCTTATTCAGGGTTTTGATCTGTTTCTTCTGAATTTTATCCATGGCAATCACCTGTGCAATGCTTCATATTCCAGAAACTCCGGGGTTTTGCTCCAATACCGGATGCCCCAGGTCTCAAAATCCCACGTCTGCTGATACGGATTACACTCATAATCCACATAGTAGAGCATTCCTCTGCTGACCACAAAATTCGTAGGGAAGTAATCGATGTTGGTATCAGCAGGATACAGCTTCCGACACATCTGTTCCATCTGCCGGAAGTGATCTTCTGTCACCTGCTCCCGCTGAACCAGTGTATAGATGGTATCCCCGGGAATATATTCTTTTAAAATCCGTTCCTGCCGCAGATCCGCTTCCAGCAGCCGCGGCATAGGAATTCCCAGGTTCATCAGATGCCGATAATCCCGCAGCTCAGACTGCAGCTTATCTCCGAACTCATAATAATCACAGGGCTCATGGTGAATCTGCTTCAGTACATATTCCCGATCCCCATCTGAGACCAGATAGGAATATCCGCCCTTGCCCTTACCCAGAAGTCTCCTGACCTGATATTCCTTGTCATTTACCGTCATGGTCTCCATCAGGTATCCTCCTTCTGAAATCTCCGGATCCGCAGCAGCCAGGCATCGTGGTTTCTCTGCTCCACAGCTGCCCTGCTGCGGGTAAACAAGGCACTCAGGATGATTCCCAGAAGTGCGATGCCCATGATGCTGTAGGCAAATTCCGCCTCATGACCATGGCGCTGAACATAATATTCCATGTATCCCGCCAGGCCAAAGCAGGCCGCCTGGAACATCCATAAAACTCCGTGCCACTTTTTCCAGCCGCCCGCCCGGACCATCCGGACCGCAAACAGGATGACACACAGCGCCATGGCTGCTGCACTGAGTACCTGCACTGCTCCGATAAATCCATTGCTCCGGAAATGCAGGGAATCATACCGTGTGCTGTCCAGTATCACCTGAGAAGCACCGTAAAACAGCAGAAACAACAGACAGGCATCGCCGTCTTTTTTCTCCCGTTTGCCGGCTGCGAACAACAGCAGGATCACAAAGATCACACATGCAGCCATAGCCTGGAGCAGAAATGTGGCCAGCCGGTGTTCCGGCATACCGGAAACCGGATTCTGCACCACTGTAGCCCAAGGGAATCCCACGGTTTCCGGCAGAATCATTCCTCTGTCAGAAGCATTGAACGCAGAACTCAGCCGGCCTGCGGCAATGCCAAGTGCACCGGAAACCGCCATACAGTCCAGCAGCTGCGGAAGATTATCGGTCAGCTTCACCAGCCGAAGAAATGCAGCTGTCAGGAAGCAACCGGCAAACACACCCATCAGCGCAAAACCGCCGGGACTACTAAACTCCAGCGCCGCCTTCAGGGTGCCTTCCGGGTGAAAATACCAGCTTGCCATTCTGGAAAGCACCAGAGAACTGATGATGGCCAGCGGAATCCCTGCCAGGGCCGCCACAGGACTTTTCCCGGTCCGCAGATGCAGGGCAAAAAAAGCACAGATTGCCGCTGCCGCCGCCATGACCCGAATGACCGCGCTCCAATAGATATAATTGTCTCCAATGATCAGGGCAATCTGTTCCATCTCATCACCTTCCGTCCGGGATCGCCGTCGCAAAATAAATAATGTCGCTGGTCTGCCGCTCTCCGCCATAGTCCACCGGATTCATCAGTTTGTCTCCGGTGACAATGGTCGAAGTCTGTCCGCCGTCCAGAGCATATGCTTTGTCCACCCCAAGATCCCGCAGATGGATCGCAAATTTCGTCACATCCTGACCCCGGCGGTTGACTGTCACCAGCATATAGTGCAGTGGACCGATCTGACACAGGGCAGACCGTGAAAAGTCCTTGTCCGTCTCGCCCACTGCATAAAAGTGTTTTGCCACAACCTTTCCGTTTTCCACCAGGATCGGACCAAAGGCCAGACTGAACCGGATATCATTGTCCTGCACAAACCGCTCCACATCCTGCCATTTATAGAGCGGGCCATAGTCCTTCAGGATCAGATCCCCCTCCGCATTCACATAACAGGTATCCAGATACCGGTTGCCGGCCATTTTCACCTGACCGTTATATACCAGATTTCCGTAGCCCCGGTATGCATAATAATCGCCATTGGAAGCTGTTACCGCATTCACATCCGCCGCCATCTGGGTGGCTTTATACAGTTTTCCTGAACCAAAGGCACCGTCAGACAGAAACCGGCGGAACTGGGACGGGTGGGCAATCTTTACCTCAGAATAGGTGTAGATTGCTTTTCCCTCCTGATACTGCCAGGTGATGCACAGGATCGTGTCATCCAGATAATAGGTAATCTTGCTGTCAGGGCGGATCTGTGCCTGGGGCGTAAAGATTGTCGACTGCCCATCCAGCAGTTTTTCCGCATCTTTCAGGATATCGCTGAGTTCCTTCGGATCCGCAGCCTCGCCGTATTTCTCAGGATCCGGCTCCGGCGCCACCATATCCGCATCATGGAGCCAGTAGATCTTCTCCACATCCAGAATTCCTTCCAGCACATCACCGGTCACATGATTCATCCGCATATCAAAATCATCCAGGATCGCGCCCTCCACCGGCGCAGCAGGTTCCTGTGGCTTTGCAAGGCAGAACAGTGCCATCAGCAAAAGCCCTGCCGTCAGGATCGTGCAAATCGATCCCAAAATCAGATAACCCAGTCCGCGGATGAAACTATATCGTTTCTTTTCCATTTCCTATCCTCTATTCCGAAATTCCCCCGGATATGGCATCCAGGAAGGCTCTGTCCGCAACGGCTTTCCACTGACTGTCCCGACAGACAAGCTGCAGCTGAACAACCCGGTAGCTATACCGAACATCTTCTTCCAGTGCCTGAGTAACTGCCCGGTGCAGGATATCCATCACCAGATCCTCCCGGTACTCATTTTTCTCATCATATAATTCCGATACATCCTCCGCTGCAGCGATGACTTCATTCAGAAGCTGATGGGTCCGGGTACTGAGATTGGCCGTAACAGTGGGAAGTTCCATGAAGATAATTTTCACATCCTGTGCCAGTCCGTGGTCTGTGGCGTAGAGTTCCCCCATCAGCTCATAATCCAGACTGTTTACATAGGCATTCCAGATCATGGTACCTGCCACATCCGCGGGCTGTCGGTCAACGCCCAGTTCCGGCTGTCCGTAGAGCATGGTCTCTGCCCTTTCAAAGTCACCGCTGCAGACCGCCTCCATCAGTTCCTCAGCCAGAGCAACCGCCTCGGCAGGAGGCTTCAGCAGTGCAGGTTCCTGTCCCGGAAACCGCATGGCTGCCCACAGGGCCGTTCCGGCAAGTACTGCCGCAAGCATTGACATCATTCCGATCCAGAACTTTCTCATGCCGTTCCCTTACACCCCTTTCTCTGCTGTGTACAATAAAATTATTATATCCGTTCCCGGTAACGCTGTCAATTTGAAACCCGGTAATCCCGGACGATAAAAAATGTTTCCATTATCTGGTTCCATTAACAAAAACTTAATCAGACGTCTGCCTTGCATTTACCCCGGATCCATGGTAAACTAAATATTATTTTTATGTAAACACTTTCAGGAGAGACAGACTATGAAAGGAAATCAGCGCAAAGCACTGATGGAACTGTGCATCCTTCTTTGTATCATTCTCACGCTGACTGTTGGCTGGACTGTCTATGACAAAACGGTGGACCGCAGCGGCTGGGAAGAAAAAGACGGCGTTGTCTTCTATAAGGATTTTCACGGGCAACCGGTCTCCGGCTGGAATGTGATCGGTGATGATACCTATTATTTTGACAATAACTGTGCCATGGTCACCGGCTGGCAGCAGTGGGGCAGCAGCCGCTACTATTTCGGCAGCAACGGTGCCATGTATACCGGCTGGAAAAATGTAGATGATATGCGCTGTTATTTTGCCGAAGACGGCATCCTTCACACCGGATGGCTGGATCTGAGCGGCAAACGGTATTATCTGGAAGAAAGCGGTGCCATGGTCTCCGGCTGGCAGGAAATTGACAGCTCCACCTATTATTTTGGTGAAAACGGAGCTATGCTCACCGGCTGGAACACCCTGGACAGCAACATCTATTACTTTGAACCCACCGGCGCTCTTGTAACCGGCTATACTGTTCTGGACGGAAAGAATTACTATTTCCAGGACAGCGGCATCCTGTTTACCGGCTGGGAGGAAACGGAGTCCGGACGCCGCTATTACGGAGAAGACGGTGTTCAGGTCTTCGGATGGGCAGAAATCAACGGAAAATGGTATTACTTCGGAGCGGAAGGATTGGCCCAAACCGGCTGGTTCCAGGACGGCGAGTACCGCTACTATCTGTATGAGGACGGCTCCGCCGCTGTGGGACCCGCCATAATTGACGGCATCCAGTACTATTTCACCCCCACAGGCATTATGGTTGTCCTGGTCAACAGCGACCATGCCGTTCCCGATTATTACAAGAAAGGACTAAAACTGGAGACCTATATCCCCTGGCACGAAGTTGCAACCGTCGCACTGGAACCGCTGACACGGATGCTGGAGGACTGTGTGACCGCCGGTTATGAATATACCTTCAATTCCGCCTACCGCAGCATTCAGGTTCAGCAGGATATTCTGACTCTGCGAACCCAGGAATATGTGGCGGCAGGCTATTCAGAGACAGACGCCTATTGGGAAGCCCGGAAAACGGTTGCCCTGCCCGGCACCAGTGAGCACCATCTGGGTCTGGCCGTGGATGTGCTGAACAAGGAAAAGGCTGAGCTGAAGGCCCTGGACTGGCTGGGCGAGCACTGCTGGGAATACGGTTTCATCGTCCGCTATGCCGCAGACAAGGCCCATATCACCGGCATCATCCATGAGCCCTGGCATTTCCGCTATGTAGGCCCCCGGGTCTCCATGGCCATGAAGGATTCCGGACTGTGCCTGGAAGAATATCTGGGTGCGGCTCCTGTTGAAAATCCCGCTGTAACCAATGAATAAAAAAATCCCTGACCATATGGTCAGGGATTTTTTTGCGGACAAATTACTTTGCGGCAATGGCCTCGATTTCCACCAGAGCCCCCTTGGGCAGTGCCTTTGCGGCAAAGCAGGCACGGGCGGGACAGTTTTCGGTGAAGTACTGGGAGTACACAGCATTGACAGCGGCAAAATTTGCCATATCATCCAGCAGAACGGTGGTCTTCACCACATCTGCCAGAGTATAGCCGGCAGCCTCCAGAATATTCTTCACATTGGTCAGAGACTGGTGAGCCTGGGTGGTGATGTCATCACCGGCAAAATTACCGGTGGCAGGATCCACGGGGATCTGACCGGAAACAAACAGCAGGTTGCCTGCCTGAACCGCCTGGGAGTAGGGGCCGATAGCAGCGGGAGCTTTTTCAGTGTGGATGATCTTATTCATAGAGCATTCTCCTTTATTTTTGTTTTTCTTATCTTATCACTGTCCATGCGCAAATGCAACCATCCCGGCTCTATAAAAAGAGCCGGGATGTAAAAATTATTCGAAGTCGTCCGGCAGATACCAGCCGATGTTGTTATAGGGATTGGGATACTTGAAGGCCTTGACCATCTTTGCATACCAGTCCAGGAAATCCTGCTCGTTTTCCGCATAGCGCCAGCCCACGCCGTAGGGCTGGTCACCTTCAAAGACGGTCCAGCAATCGGGATGCGCCTCCATAAATGCCAGCAGTGCTTCGCTGGGCTGTGCAACGCCTGCTTCTCTGACCACATTGGGGGTCTTCACCGTGGTCAGGTGGGTCAGATTCAGATCCATCAGCATGGAGATATCCTCCACCCGGGTAAAGCTGATGTTCAGCATTTCCAGCTGGGTGCATTCCTTCAGCGCGTTGAAATCAGGCAGATAGATACAGTTTGCAATCTCCAGGAACTTCAGGTTCTTGCAGGCTGCAATGGGGCTCAGATCCTTCAGGGGCGCGCCGGAGAGAATCGCTACCTCCAGATCCTTCATGCCGGACAGGAATTCCATATAGTCCAGGAACTCATTGTGACCCACATCCAGATAGCGGACATTTTCACAATAGATCAGATCCTTGCTGTTGTCATCGGTCAGGCCGTAGACAGCACGGAGCACTTCCGCATCCGTCAGGGTACTGCCGTTCTCGCCGAAATAGACACGCCAGACCATGTTGGTCTTGCCCCGGCATTCCTCCCGGATCTTGGCCAGCTCCTCATCGCTGATCTTCTGCCACAGCTTGTCATACTGGCCTCTGGCTTCCAGAACCACCCGGTCACAGTTTTCCATGACATCCAGCAGCATCCGCAGGTCCTGAGCAAAGTGGTCATTCTCCACCTTGATGTTCTTCAGGATCACTTCCTGATCCATGGTAGAAACAGCAATACCGTAGAAGTCAAAGCTATAATGGAAGGCAACCTCAGGTGCTGCCAGATTCAGCTTCTGCACATCCTCCAGGGTCAGATGGGTAGCGGAAGAAGAACTCATCAGCTGCACTTCGCTGACATTGGGCAGCAGTGCCAGCCGGGCGCCCACTTCGTCCACGTCGCCGCTCGTCATGGAAGACAGATCCAGTACCGTAGTGCTGCTGTCATATTCCTTGCCCAGGATCACCACTGTGGTGCTGATGCTGATTTCGGGATAGGCCTCTTCCAGAGCGGCCTGCTGCTCGGGAGTCAGCTCTGCCTTGGGGAAATACAGTTCCCGCAGATTGGGCATGTGGATCAGATTGGCCAGCATTGTATCAAAATCATAGCTGCCGGCTTCCAGGGTCAGCATCTGTGCCTCAGGATCTGCAGACATTGCGCCCAGTTCAACCTGATAATTCACATCGCAGTCCGGCAGTACCTGAGCCAGCTGGGCCAGCTTGGTATAGTCCCGGCAGGCAGAAGCATCGATCTGCGTCAGATTGGGGAAGTAGGCTGCCAGCAGACGGATATCCTCTTCCGCCAGAGTGCTGATGGACAGCTGCACTGCATCACTGGACTGTACACCGCCCTGGAACGGCACATTCCAGATGATCTCGCAGTCGGGAAGGTTCGCCTGAACGGCCAGATAGTGGCTTTCGGTCACCTCTTTTTCCCGCAGATCCAGGCTGTCGGCATACAGTGCGTAAGGGCTGCCGTCAATAAAAACATGGGTAGATGTATACCAGATAAACCCAAGCAGTGCTGCCAGGATCAAAGACAGGATCACGATGGCTGTAATCAATACTTTCCTCATACCGGAAGTCCCTCCAAAATTAATCACTGTTTTAAATCATATCATATTTTTTCCACTATTGCAAGAATAAGCCAGAATTTATTCCAATTTTCCAATCAAAAACTGGGCAAAATCCCCAAGTTGGATTATACTGTCTCCGTAATAAATCAAGGAGTTTTTTATGCATATTTTTTAAATATTGTTTCCTGAATCTACAGTTCTCTCTGGGGCGATCTCTATTTCTTTTCTCTGCCTAAAGAACATAGATAACCAAACACCGCAGGCAGCTGCCTGCGGTGTTTCTTTTGATTGACAGTTTCCGGCAATCCGTGATAATATATGTGACAGCATACATTCAGGAGGGGTTCCATGTTTTCTCCGGATTCCAAATTTATGGATATGATCGGCCGGATCACCGATCTGATCCTGCTGAATCTGATTTTTCTGATTACCTGCCTGCCGCTGTTCACCATCGGCGCGGCCGTTACTGCCATGTATACCGTCTGTTTCCGACTGATGCGGGAAGAATGCAGCGGTATCTTCAAAACCTATTTCCGGGCATTTAAGGATAATTTCCGTCAGGGCACTCTGGCATTTCTCATCCTGGCGGCTGTCATCGTCCCTGCTGTGTACTATGTCGGCTTTCTCGTCAAGCTGGAGGGGATCCTGCGCTATGCCTGTCTCCCCTTTGTCCTCATCATGATCGCCGGTCTGATGACCGGAAGCTATGCATTCCCCTGGATCAGCCAGTTCGAAAACACCATTACCCAGGCTATGACAAATGCCCTGATCCTCAGTGTCTCCCGGTTGCCCAGAACAGTATGCATCCTGGTTATCAACCTGATGCCTCTGATCGTCTGGTTTGTAAATCCGGAACTGTTCCTGCAGGTCAGCTTCCTGTGGGTGGCCCTCTACTTTGCAGCCGCCGCCTATATGAATGCAGGTCTGCTGTGGCATGTATTCAAACCCTACCGAACTGCATAAGAAAACGCCGGTACAGCTGTACCGGCGCTTTTGTTTTATTCTTCGATAGACTCGCGGATTTTTTCGGCAATGCGTTCCTTCACAAGTGCCGCCAGTTCCGCAGGCTTCAGCTCCTTGTATTCCTCGTAGGGAATAGGCTTCAGATAGTGCAGCTGCATGGAAACAGGCTTGCTGCCCTTCTGATCCAGCACCTTAAAGCTGTCCACCAATGCCACAGGAAGCACAGTACACTTGCTCTTGGTGGCGCAGCGGAAGCTGCCGCCGTGGAATTCCAGCATGTCGTTGCCTGTCTTGCTGCGGGTTCCTTCCGGGAAGATCAGATAGTTTCTGCCGCCCTTGACTTCCTCTGTCACATTCTGGATCACTGTCAGGGACTGACGGACGTCTTCCCGGTCCATGGCATAGGATTTGGTGCACAGAGCGATCTGATGCAGGAAGGGCACATTGTACAGTTCCTTCTTCAGCACCGCGCCCAGAGGCACATCACAGGTAGCCGCAATGGCCAGCACATCAAACATTCCCTGATGATTGGCATACATCATGAACGGCTCGTCAGTGGGAATATTCTCCAGGCCGGTGAGGGTCAGATCCACATTGCCGCCCTTGATGGCCTTCTTCAGAATAAACTGAATATGTCTCCACCGCTCAATTTCCGGAACAGTATCCGTATGTTTTGCATGATAGCACAGTTTAAACCAGGCACCGGGAACAACCGCAAGATTGTTCAGCACCATTGCAAGAATTCTGTTCATGATATTCCTTCCGTTTCAATAATTTGGTTTTAAATATCTTATCACAAGTTTTCTGATATTTCAACCTAAAAACACCCCTTCCGCAGAAGGGGTGTTCTTTTTCGTTAATCCCGGCGCAGTGCCTGAATGGGATTCAGATTTGCCGCCTGGGTAGCAGGAAGCAGGCCGAAAACCACGCCGATCAGAGTGGAAAATACCACACTGACCACGATCGCTGTGGCATCGATAGCCACCGGAATCTGCATCATGGCCGAAATCAGCTGGGCAAGTCCGATGCCGCTGATCACGCCGATGATGCCGCCCATACTGGTCAGCACCGCCGCTTCCGTCAGGAACTGCAGCAGAATCCGCTTTTTCTTGGCACCGATGGCTTTTTTCAGACCGATCTCAGCCGTCCGCTCCGTGACGGACACCAGCATGATGTTCATAACGCCGATGCCGCCCACCAGCAGGGAGATGCCGGCAATCCAGATCAGCTGTACATTGGTGGATTCCGACATCTTCTGCAGCTGCTGTGCCTGTTCCAGCATATCCTGGCTGCGGTAATCAAAGTCGCTGTCGGAACCGATAATCTGTTCTTCTGTCAGCAGATCCGCCGCTGCTTTGCCCGCATTGGCCATCACATCGGTGTTTTTCACCTTAATTGCCGCATTCTGGGGTTCATCAAACCGGTAGGCTGTGGGCCAGACCGCATCCGGCAGATAAATGGTGCCGGAAGAACTGTCCGCATAGAGCCAGTAATCATTGAGAGAATTGATGGTGGGAGCAAACTCCTCACTGAGGGCCACAACACCCACCACAGTGAATATATCATTCTGCAGTTCTATGACCTTTCCCACCGGGGATTCTCCGCCGAAGAGATTGGTCACCGCATTGGTATCCACCAGCGCAACTTTCCGGAACTGTTCAAAATCTGTATCTGTAAAGCCGCGGCCGGTCTTCACCTGAAGGCCGTATACTGACAGATAGTTTTCATCAATGCCGACAATCTCGCCGTTGAACTGAGTATTCAGATAATAGACACCTTCTGCGTAATTCCGGGAATGGAACAGCGAAACAGCTTCCACACCGTCGATCCGGGTCAGTTCCTGCCGGGTCTCCTCGGTGATGATCCGAACGCCCTGAGGAATGTCGCTCCAGCTCATATCATAGGGGTATCCTGCCTGATTCAGCTGCACCGTCACCACATTGTTGCCGGCGCCGATGAGATTTTCCTTGATCTGCTCGTTGGTTCCCTTGATGGTGGATACAATGGTGATGATGGCTGCAATACCGATGATGATACCCAGCATGGTCAGCACACTGCGGAGCTTATGGCCCCAGATACCCTGAAAGGCAAGTCGGATATTTTCTACCATAATCTCCCCCCTTAACCGTACAGATTGCTCATGTCGCCTTCCTGGGCAGCGACGCCGGGCTTTACATTTTTACCGTAGGGGAAAGCAATCCGGTCTTCCGCACTCAGGCCCTCCAGAATCTCCGTGTAACTGCCCCACAGGGATTTTCCGGTGGTGACCCAGCGCTGTTCCAGTTTGCCGTTTGCATCCATAACCAGCACATAGCTTCTGCCCTTCTCGGTTCGCAGGAAGGGATTTTCCAGATAGATTCCGTGCTGACTTTCCGCACTGGAATACTGGATGCTAACATAACTGCCTGCCTGAAGATCCGCGGATTCATCCACAAATACCAGGAACGGATAGTAGGACGCATTGGGATTTCCGCTGCCGTTATAGTAGCCGTTCTGGGAGGGGAAATCTCCGATGGATTCCACCGTTCCGGTATAGGTCATGCCGGTGTTCCAGTCATTGACGGTCACTTCCTGTCCCGGCTTCATCTTGTCTTTTTCCAGTTCGCTGATAAAGCCTTCCACATAGAAACCACCGCCGCCGGATACCTTCAGAATCGGCTGCTGGGAACTGCGGGCCTCCTCCTGGGTCAGCAGGGAAATCACTTTACCGTCGTTGTCAGCATAGATATTGCCGTCGCCGACTTCCCGGAGCATGATTTTGTATTCCGCATCTGCCATTTTGACTTTAAGATCCAGATCCTTGATCGCCTTCTGCTTGTCGGAGCGCATCTGGGCAATCTGGGCGGCAGTATAGCCGCTGCCGAAATCCTGGTCTGGCGTAGACTCAACTGAATCATCATCTACCTGCTCTACTATCATATGGTCAGAAATCGCTGCATTTTCCAGCCGGAAGGTAAATCCGCTTCCGCTTATCTTTACATGCATACCTTGCCAAATCTGTTTTTCTCCCAACGCCCGGTTACCAGATGTCACCTTAATTACCACATGAAAACTCTCTACTTCAGGGGCAGTGGCCGCAGAAGCATTGGTGGGAATACGCCTGATCAACATGGTGATATCCTGAGCATTCTCCGTTGGCTCTTCCGTAGTTTCTGTGGTGGCTTCCGTAGTCTCTGTGGTTTCTTCTGTAGTCTCTGTGGTTTCTTCTGTGGTCTCTGTGGTTTCTTCCGTGGCCTCTGTGGTTTCTTCCGTGGCCTCTGTGGTTTCGTCTGTGGGATCATTGGGAGGCCGTGTGGGATCCGGTGGATTAGCTGCCTGGTACTTTTCCGCAGCTGCCTTCATCGCAGCGAACAACGCATCATCAATCCCTGTGTCATCTCGAATCCAACAGATCAATGCTTTTTCCTGGGACCTGCCATCATAACTAATTTGGTCAGAAAACCGGTAAGGTTCTGTCAGCAGCACACCCAGATTCTCATTCTCCGCGTCCTCCTCATCCTCTGAAGGCTCCGGGACCACCATAGGCTTCATGCTGTTGATACGCTTCAGTTCATCTCTGGCATCTTCCAGCTGAAGCTTCAGTTTTTCCACGCTCAGGCGCTTGCGTTCCAGCTGCAGGTCAGACAGGGTGGTGTCAAAGGTCATCAGCAGATCGCCCTTTTTCACCATGTCGCCCTGCTGTACAAAAACCTCTGTCACATTCTGGGTATCCGACAGAAAGACGGTCTGGATCTTATCTGTGGTAACCGGACCATGACTCTCCTGGGAATCACCCCAGTACTCTGTCATGCCGATGTACTGAAAGGGATACACATATACAGGATCCTTGGTATTGTGTCCTGCATAATACCAGGCACCGCAGCCGACAGCCGCAGCCGCCACACCGGCAGTAATGCCGATGATCCATCTTTTCTTTGTTTTCCAAAGGTGCTTCACATCAGGTTTCATGCTCCGCCTCCTCTGCATCCTCCGTCCGCAGCTCACCGTCCAGGATATGATAGGTCTTGGCTGCACAGGCGGCAATGGCCGGTTCATGGGTGATCATGATGATGGTCATGCCTTCCTCGCTGAGCTTGCGGAAGATCTCCATGATCTGGTGGCCGGACTTGGTGTCCAGCGCGCCGGTGGGTTCATCCGCCAGCAGGATGGCCGGCTTTGTAACCATCGCGCGGGCAATCGCCACTCTCTGGCACTGACCGCCGGACAGCTGATTGGGCAGAAAATCCATTCGTTCACCCAGCCCCACCGCTTTCAGCGCCTCCTCAGCCCGCTCTCTGCGCTCTTTCAGCGGAACATCCGCATACAGAAGCGGCAGTGCCACGTTGTCCCGGGCGTCCAGCTTGGGCATCAGATAAAAGCTCTGGAACACAAAGCCGATGTGTTTATTCCGAATCTCTGCCAGCGCGTCATCGCTCAGATTTTTCAGATCCTGTCCGTCCAGCTCATAGCTGCCGGAAGTGGGAACATCCAGACAGCCGATAATATTCATCAGGGTTGTTTTTCCGGAACCGGAGGGACCCATGATGGCCAGATACTCTCCTTTTTCCACAGACAGGTTGATATTTTTCAGCACCCGGACAGGTTCCCTGCCCTGCTGATAGTCTTTGCAGATATCGGTCAGCTTCAGAATCGCCATCAGCCCACCTCACCTTCGGGCACAGTGGCAGTTTCTTCTGTTGGCTCAGAATGGGTAGTAGATACACCGTCTCTGCACAGCTCCAGATCCGGGAACGCGATATAGTCAGACTCTGTCAGACCTTCCAGGATCTCCACCGTGCCCGTCATGTCATTGGTTTCACCCAGTGTCACCTGCCGTTTCTCCAGACGGCTCCGGTTTTCAGCCCAGACATAGGCCGTGCCGTCCTCCTCATAGCAGATGAACGCCATACTGACAGGGATGCCGGAAACCGCACCTTCCTCCACTGCCACTTCCAGATAGACATGCTGTCCCAGGATCAGGCCGTCGGTACTGTCCAGTTCCACATAGAAGGGATACTTGCTGGAGGTGGTCATCTCATCTGTGCCCATCACATAATGATTGTTGTTATTCTGCTGGGTGGGATTTTCATAGTCCACCAGTGTCACCGTGCCCATCCAGACCTGATCCGGATCGGTTCTGGAGCGGATCTTCAGCCGGCTGCCCTCCATGATGCCGCCACGCTGGAGTTCTCCCAGAGTGCCTTTGATCCGGTAAGCACCGGACTGCTGAATGGAAATGTAAGGCAAAGGCTTTCCGTAATTGTCCGTTCCGCTTTCATTTACTGCCTGGACACGGCCGGTCACCGGAGAGACCACAGTGGAATGTTCCAGGATATTTTCAGACTTGGTGACTTCCGCTTCTTTGGTCTTCAGATTCAGTTCCGCTTCCTTCAGACTCACCTGAGTGGACTGGATCTGAATGGTATACTGAAGCTTGTCACGGCTGCCCAAATACTTCAGTTCTTTCTCCATCTGTTCAATCTGGTTCTTATAGTTTTCGATGGAAGCCAGCAGCTGTTCTTTCTCCAGTTTCTGCTTATCCAGTGTCAGCTGCAGCTGTTCCATGTCATAGGAAAACAAGGGATCGCCTTCCTTCACATCGTCGCCTTCCCTGACCAGCAGTTCCTCAATGGTTTTATCACCGTCTTTCTGGATCTCTGCTACATTCTCAGACACCACCAGGCCAGCAAACCGGTCTCCCGGAGCAATGCCGCCCATACCCGTCAGATCCTTTACAGACTGCACATACACTGCAGTTCCGCTTCCTCCGCAACCGACAAGCATCAGCAGCAGTGCTGCAGCTACGGCGCAGCATCCAATACGCTTTTCTTTCATAAACCAGACCTCCCTGGGGAATACATTCGTTATGCCTTTCATATTACGTTAGAACCGAGGAAAAATCAAGGCATGCTCTTTTAAAGATTCTTTAATTTAAAGAACAAAATCCCTCCGGAGATGTTCCGGAGGGATTTTCTTATTTCTGATCCGGGAGAGCCCAGACCACCGCTATGCCGGCTGCAACACTGATCACTTCCACCAATGCCAGCAGATGAACCGTTTCCACCGCTGCCTGAGGCGCTGCCAGCCCCCGTTCCATACTGTCGATGACACCGTTGGTAAACAGAGGCACCAGCACTGCCACGCCAAAGGGTGCCGCCAGATCCCGGAACAGCCCATAGGTTCCGGTTCCCGCGCCAGCCTCCTGCTGGGAAAGCCCTGACAGTACCACTTTCATAAAAATGGTACTGTTTCCTCCAAGGCCGAATCCCAGAATTCCCAGGGACAGCATCAGCAGAAGCACCGGCGTCTGCTCGGTAAAGAAAAACATCAGGCCGCAGCCAAGACCTGTCAGCGCCAGCGACCCGGTCAGGATCTGTTTCGGCGGTTTGCTGTCCGCCATAGGCCCCAGCAAAACGGCACCCAGAGCCATACCAATATACATGACCGAGATGGCATATCCGGATATCACGCTGTTTTCCGGCTGGGTGTGATTTACAAAAACAATGGTATTGGTCATATTGGCCTGCATCAGTCCCTGGGTCAGGAACAGAGCCAGTACAGATAAGATGAACACTTTCCGTTTCATAAAGGAAATGGGCAGAATCGGATTTTTTGCCTGTCTCTCCGCAACTGCCAGCGCGACAAAGGCCAGCATTCCAGCCACAAAGATCATCCGGAATACAGCAGAATCCCACCCAAAATTCTGGCCGAAGGAAGGAACGCAGAGGGCAAGGCTGAAGAAGATCACAACCAGCACCGCGCCGATGCTGTCAAAGCCCTCCAGAGCACGTTCTTTTACCACATTCTTCTCCCGCACGGATGCGCAGAATACCAGAACGATACCGCACAGAGCGCAGCACAGCCAGATCATTGCCCGCCATCCCCAGAGGCGGATAATCCATGATCCGGCAGTGGGGCCGATGACCACAGAACCACTGGAAATCAGCATATACACAGAGAAGCCCTTTCCGATCCGGTCCGGCGGAAATTCCGTTAAAATATAGCTCATGACCACCGGCGCCACTGCTGCGGTGCCCACACCAAGCACAAACCGGGCAATCAGCATGAATGCCAGGGACGGTGCCACTGCAGTCATAATATTACCCAGCGTATATACCGCCACTCCCAGAAGCAGGGTTGCCCTGCGGCCCAGTGCATCCGCCAGTTTTCCCAGAATAGGCGCGCAGGCCGCCGTAGACATGGCCGTGGCCAGAGACGTCCAGGTGGTATTGTTATATTCCAGCCCCAGGTCGCTGACAAAAGCAGGGCCCAGCACTGCGCTGAAGCCGCCCACCAGGCCCACCAGCAGCGCCGCCGCTCCATAGGGTGCAAAACCTCTGATATACCGATTTTCTTCCATACACACCGCTCCCGGTTTCCAGTTTCTTTGGGCAGTATACCCGGTTTGACACAAAATAATCCCCATAAGGACATGCCTTATGGGGATTACGGTAAAAATCAGATAGGATTATGCCTCTTCCTTGTCCACAACCTTGATCTTGCCCTTCTTCCACATGATGCGGGAAGTGATGATGGCAACAGGCAGCATAGCCAGGATCAGGAAACCGACCATACCCATCAGGGTGGTGCCGGGCATGATGTTCAGGATTCTGTTGGCCAGAGCGATCACAGACACGATGATGATGACGGGCATAACACCCTTCAGGCCGCCAACGACCACCTTGGAACCGGCGGAGGTGGAGGAGAACAGACCCAGAGTCATGGAGCCGAACAGAGCGGGCAGCAGATAATTGGACATGGTCTTGACTGCGGGCAGCTCGAAGATGGGGCTGATGACGGAGACCAGCGCTGCGGCAATGGTCAGAATGACGACAGTCATGATGGAGCTGGCAGCAACACCGATGGAAGCGACAACGTCGCCCTCGGGGGTGTTGGCTTCCTTGCCGGCAATCTTCAGAGCATTGACGGCGCAGGGCAGCTTCAGGTTCATGATGTTGCCGGTGATGAAACCCAGGTAGCTGGATGCACCCATCAGGGGGGTGTAGCTCAGAGCTTCGGAAATACCGACGGGGATGTAGATGGCCAGGATGCCGAAGGTGGCCACGTTAAAGACGCTGCCCATGGAAGGCATGCAGTTATAGTAATTCAGAACGATAAAGGGGATGGAGATCATATAGGCCAGAGCGATCAGAGTGCCGATGCGGCCCCAGCGGTGTGCCCATGCCTGGAAGGGATCCAGAGTATAGTTCTTCTTGCTCATTGTATTATCCTCCTGTTCTTAGAAAATGGAAGTCCACAGCAGAGCAGAGACCATTGCCACGATCATGGAGCCTGCCATGATGAAGTTGTTCAGCCATGCCATGCCGGGCTTCTTGGCAAAGATGCCCAGAACGATCGCAACGATCAGACCGGTGACCATGACCAGAGCCTGGTAGGTATCGCAGATCAGCAGCAGGGGGACGTAGACAGCCAGCAGAGTCAGCATGAAGCATCCGGACAGAACATTGCTCCAGCCGTTACCGCCCTTGGACTTGTCAACAGAGGTCATCAGCTTCTTGCCGAAGGGCAGCAGAATGGCAAATCCAGCCAGCATACCGACGGACATCAGGATCATAACAACACCGAACTGCTCGCCGGTAGCCTTTTCCATCAGTTCAGTGGTGGTAGCAAAGCCCATGGTGGGAGCCAGGTTGGATGCGATCTGGGTCTCGAAGGACAGAGAGCCGATGACGGACAGTCTCCACCAGGACCAGACGGTACCCAGAGAAGCAGCCAGAGCCACCAGACCGATAACGATGGACAGGGAGGGGACAACGGAGAAGATCAGGGAGGACTTGATGATGTCGCTGATCTCCTTGGCGCTGATGCCCATTTCCAGAGCGCGCTTTCTTGCCTTCAGCAGGTACACCACGGAGAAAGCAGTGATGTACAGCAGGCCGCCGCAAACCAGAGCCAGCAGCAGAGGGCTGTTGATAATGTCTTTGATGGTTGCCATAATTGTTTCTTTCCTTTCTTCCTTGGGGATTGCAGAAACCTGTCCCTTCCTTCCGGGCAGGACAGTTGTTTCCGGGGAGCTCCCTGACACTGTGCCGAAAAGAATTTCAGGTCATTCTGCTCCCTATTTTTGGAATATTTATAGAATACTCTCATCATATAAAATATCTTATTTTCCCACACTTGTCAACGAAGGATTCTTTTTTTCCTAATTACAAAATTTATTTCGTGATTTATCACAAAAATTCACCTCCCCTAATCAGCAATTCCACAATTTTCAGAACACCCCATTGAATTATGGAACACTATTCATTATAATCCGTTGAGAGAGGTGGTATCATGCCAATGAAACTTCTGTTCATTACCAGCCATTATTTTTATCGGCTCACCAGGGATGCCCTGACCCGACTGGCTCTTCCCTGTGAGACCACGGTGGTTCCCTACGATAACTTTTCACACATTGCCCATGTCTACGGAGAATACGCAGACCGGTACGATGCCTGCTTTGTCAGCGGCGTAATTGCCAAGCAGGCCATCGAAATGGTACATAAACATATCTCCAAGCCCCTGGTTCCTTTCCAGGTAAGTTCCGATGCTCTGCATCGCAACATTCTCCGTCTGGCAGTGGAAACCCGTAACCTGGATTTCAGCCGGATTGCCATGGATTTTCTGTTGGCCCTTGGCGACAACTACTCTGTTTCAGACTTCCTGAAAATTGAAGATCTGAACGAAACCTATAAGGAGAATGCTGTTGAAACAATCCGTGTCGGCACTGGCAGCAGTATTACAATAGAAAACGTTGTCCTGGATAAAATCACTGCACTCTGGGAACAAAAAGCCATTGATCTGGTCATCTGTCAGTACAGCAGCATTACAGCAGCATTGGAAGCCAGAGGAATCCCCTACAGGTGTCCTTTTCTGTCCGATCAGCATCTTGGTGATATTATCCAGGAAACCCTCACCCGGATTGAACTGCAGCACCTGAAGGAAAATCACCCTGTGATCGTTCAGGTATTTCCTCAGAGCTGCGGTGCCATGTCTGCTGGTCAAAAATCGAATCTCACCGCAGCTCTGGAATTCTTCACCAGGCAAAATCTGCTGGAATGCGTGATTCAATCCACTGACCGCAGCTGTGTGCTGATTACTTCCCTGCAGATTCTCCGGTTCCTGACCGACGAATTTCAGGTCTGCCGTCTGTCCGATTTTCTCAGGCAGAAAATCGATTTCCAGGTGCTCATCGGTTATGGCGTAGGCACCTCAGTCCTTCATGCAATGAACAATGCGCAGCTGGCATCCAAGGAAGCCAGCCTTGCCCGCAAACCCTTCATTGTGGACAGCAAGGGCAGTCTTATCGGTCCTCTGAATTCAGAGAATTGTATGACAGTCTCTCCCAACACTCTGCCTGATGTCAGCAGCATTGCAAAGCGATGCAGTCTTTCTGCACTGACCGTTCAGAAAATCATCACCATCCTCAACAACAGCGGCACCGACAAGCTCACTGTTCCGGAATTGGCTTCCCGGTTGAACACCACAGTCCGCAATGCCAACCGGATCATGCTGAACCTTTGCCGGGGCGGTGCTGCAGTTCCGGTGTATAATCAGGTCACACATTCCCGTGGCCGTCCGATTCAGGTCTATCAGCTGAATTTCAGCAAACTGTAACCATAATCATATCTTGCATCAAACCTGCTTCCATCTTTTCCGGAAGCAGGTTTTTCCTTTGTTGATATTCCCCAAAGGATCTATAAAGTTTTATAAAAGGATGTAGAATATTATAATCAACCGGGAATAAATGTTGACGCAAATTCCAACAACTGGTATACTAATTTTGTATTCCATAAGTGTTCCATAATTCTTTTTTCGCACAATACCATACCAAAAGAAAGGATGTTATACCATGAACTACTACGAAAGAGCGCTCGCTCTGAAAGAAGAGACCGTCGCTCACCGCCGGTTCTTCCACGTGAACGCAGAAGTCGGTCTGAACATGCCCAAAGGCCAGGCCTATGTCCTGGATGAGCTGAAGAAGCTGGGCATCGATGCCAAGCCCTGCGGCCACGGTGTTACTGCTACTGTCGGCAATGGCGGCAAGTGCCTGCTGCTGCGCGCTGACATGGATGCACTGCCCATGGCTGAGGAATCCGGTCTGGAGTTCGCCTGCCCCACCGGCACCGAAGCCCACACCTGCGGCCATGACTTCCATGTTGCCATGCTGCTGACCGCTGCCAAGATGCTGAAGGAAAATGAGGCAAATCTGGAAGGCACTGTCAAGTTCATGTTCCAGCCCGCCGAAGAGACCTTTGAAGGTGCCAAGAACATGCTGGAAAACGGCATTCTGGAGAACCCTGCTCCCGATGCTGCCCTGGCATACCATGTCACCTCCGGCAAGATGCCTGTTGGTATCTACATGTACAACAATGCCAGCACCATGATGTTCTCCGTTGACGGCTTCAAGATCACTGTCCACGGCAAGGGTGCCCACGGTGCATACCCCCACTCTTCCATTGACCCCATCAACATCGCCGTACACATCTACACCGCGCTGGAAGCTCTGATTGCCCGTGAAGTGGATCCCGCCAAGGCAAATCTGCTGACCATCGGCAAGTTCTCCGCCGGTACCGCATCCAACATCATCCCCGAAACTGCCGAACTGCAGGGCACCATCCGCTCCAATGACAAGCCCAGCCGTGAACTGCTGGTCCGCCGCATGAAGGAGATCGCTGTCAAGACCGCAGAGTGCTACGGCGGCACCGCAGAGATTGAGATGCTGTCCGAGGTTCCTCCCCTGATCTGCGATCCCAAGCTGACCAACGAATTCGTCGGCTACATGAAGGATATGAATATCCCCGGTGCAATGCCCTACCCCGGCATCTCCGCATCCGCTTCCGAGGACTTTGCTTCCATCGCTGACAAGATCCCTGGCACCTTCATGTATCTGTCTGCCGGCTTCCTGGATGACCGCGGCGGTGCTCCTGCCCACAACCCCAAGGTCATGTTCAACGAGGATGTCTGCCCCATCGGCGCCAGCTCCTATGCCCACTGCGCTACCGAGTGGCTGAAGAACAACAAGTAAGCAAATGTCTCACGGCATTTCAAATTTAAGAAGTTAGGAGAATAATCAAACATGGCAAATGAAAATTCTACTGCCATCATCCAGCTGCCCAAGGGCAAGAAGTCTCTTGTCTCCTTCGGTGCCATCATGCTGACTGTCGCCGTCGCATGCTACGGTCTGGCTCTGATGACCCTCGTCCCCCCCATTCTGCAGCGTCTGGACGGCATGGCCTTCGCAGGTCTGGTGGGCCTGTGCATCTCTCTGGGTATCACTCTGCTGTCCCCCATCGGCGGCAAGCTGGGCGATATCTTTGGCCGTAAGGCTGTCGTTGTCGTTGCCGGTCTGATCAACCTGATCTGCGGCATCGGCATCGCTTTTGCTTCCAATGTTCTGGTTCTGCTGATCTGCTGCTTCGGTGTCGGCTTCTCCCAGGGTGCTTATGTTTCCGCTCCCTACATCATCATGGGCCTGATCAATGAGAGAAAGAACGTTCCCAAGTCCATGGGCTATCTGACCATGGCTCTGGCAATCGGCGGTACCGGTGGTTCCATCCTGGCCGGCATCCTGACCGACATGGGCATGCTGAATGCTGCCATCCTGTTCCCCGCAGTTCCCCTGCTGGTCGGTATCCTGCTGATCGGCCTGTGCTATCCCAATGACAAGTCCGGCAAGAAGGTCGCCATCGACTACAAGGGCATCGCTCTGATGGCCATTTCCCTGCCCGCAGTTACCCTGTCCCTGAGCGGCACCACTCTGGGCTGGTCCGGTCTGGTCAGCGGCATCGTCTTCGTCGTCGGCGTCATCTTCGTGGTAGTCCTGCTGAAGCACGAGTCCTCCATCGAATCTCCCATCATTCCCATCAAGCTGTTCAAGCAGAAGAACTATCTGCTGTTCCTGCTGGTCGGCGCTATCTGCTACTTCGGCCGCGGTGCAGTTGACAACTACGCACCTCTGGGCGCACAGCAGGTCATCAAGACCTCCGTTGCTCTGTCCGGCATGCTGCAGTTCCCCAAGACCATTGTCACCATGATCCTGCCCGCTATGGCAGGCGCCTGGATGGCCAAGAAGAAGGCAAACATGTGGAAGGCAATGTTCATCTCCACCCTGCTGTTCGCCATTCCCCTGCTGGCCATGGGCTTCACCATGCAGGCTGGTTGGTACATCATTGTTTACTTTGTTGTCATCACCATCTCCGGTGTTGGTGAATCCTTCCGCGGTATCTCCTTCACTCCTGCCGCCCAGAGTGTTCTGAAGACCGAGGACATCGGTATCGGCACCTCCATGATTAACTTCGCCAACTCCCTGTCCGCCTCTGTTGCTGCCGCTATCTACAGCGCCATCTACGGCTTCTGCACCGCTTCCGGTGTCACCGCTGACACCGTTCAGAAGGGTGTTAACGGAGTATTCCTGACTGCCGGTATTGTCACCGTTATCGGTGTTGTTCTGTGCCTGACCAAGATCCGCCCCATGCTGGAAAAGGATACTGTTGAAGCATAATTGATTTCAATCCTATAACCAAAACCGCCTGTGCAAATGCACAGGCGGTTTTCTTTTACTTGCTATCCATAACCCTATAAAACGAAGAAAAAGGGCCACGGCGTTGAACTGCACCCCATTTGTTAGACAAGTATGATATAATACTTGTACTAAGAAATGGGGTGTTTTTCTATGCCTAAAGGAGTGCCTAATAAACGCCATACCGGCGAATTTAAGCAGATGGTGGTTGAAACCATGATGCACG
>JAFZGL010000054.1 GCA_017555395.1 Oscillospiraceae bacterium
CGCGCAGCGAATCTGAATTTCAATGATTGCCAGTGGCAATCATACCGCGATTAATGGCTTTGGCGCGCGGGAGCGCGACACACAGGACCCCTTATGTCGGCTTCTTTTCGCCCTTTTCTTGCCGAAACAAGAAAAGGGCAACATAACTTTCGTCAGATAAACGATCATTTACAAGATGCAGAAGGTGTGTACAAGGCAATTCAAATGGTTCCTTACAGCAAAAAAATCTCCGGTGGGATTACCCACCGGAGAAAAGATGTTTACTTGCCGAACAGACCGCCCAGACCCTTCAGCAGATTGCCTGCCTTCTCCAGGTCGATCTTTGCCTTGACCAGGTCGGACAGCTTCATGATCTGGTCATCGGGCAGATCCATGCCCACCAGCTTCTCAATGACAGGAACGGGATTTTCCTTGAATTCCTTGAGCATCCTGGGGTTCTTGCGGATCTCGTCTACCAGCTCTTCAACCTTTGCCTTGATATCCATGGATTACTCCTCGATGACCTCAGCGTCGGGAGCGTTCTTCTGAACACTTTCAATACCGTTGACGCAGCTTGCCTTGGCCACATAGCCCTCGGAAACAGCGATGATCTGACCGTTGGTGGCCTTCAGGCGGAAGCGGTATTCGCCGGCCTTGTCCTGATACATCTCAAACTTGGGGTGCTTCATGACTTCGAAGTTCTCCACAGTCTGGTCTTCTACGTTGGCAACGGGAGCGTTCTTCTTGATGCTGTCGATGCCGTTGCGGCAGGCAGCTTCGGTGGTGTAAACTTCGGAAGTGGCGATGACCTGGCCGTTGGTGGCCTTCAGATCAAACTTAATGCCGGTATTGACAGTGCGAATAACAAACTTACCCATGTATATGTCCCCTTTTATATAAATTTTTGCGCGAGATATATAAATTCAGTTTACCACGGTGTTTGATTTTTGTCAATTGATTTGGGAATGAACCAAATCAAAAGTGCCCCGTCGCATCAGATCTTCCCACCGGTACACATCGGTGTCATGTCCGGAAAAGCAGACCACAAAGGGCTCTTTGGCAAATACGATGCCCACATCATTGCTGAGACGGTCATCTTCGCCGGTTTTGTGTGCAATGGGCACTTCGCCGCAGAGCTTTCCGTTCAGCTTGTGATCCACCTGCTGATCCAGCAGAATGTCGATGGCATACTGGGAAACCTCCGGACTGACGAATTCCTTGCGGTAGAGCCGCTCCAGCAGCATGCCGATTTCCCGGGGGCAGATGTAATTCTGGAATCCCCGTTTTGCTGCTTCGTAGTCAAACAGCAGCCGGTTTATCACGGTTTTCTGAAGTCCCATCTTCCGGAAGGCGGCGTTGGTTTCCTCAAACCCGCAAAAGGTAAGAAGTTTGTTGGTGGCGGTGTTGTCGCTGAGGACAATCATCAGACGGCACAGTGTCCGGATGTCAGCCTCCACCGCATCGGTGAACTGGTTCAGTCCGCCGCAGCTGGGCACTTTTTCGTGGTTTTCCACGGTCAGCCTGTCGGCCAGGGAGATTTCTCCTCTGGCTGCCCGCTCCAGAACATGCAGCAGCAGAGGGAATTTGATGACACTGGCGGCAAGATAGGTCTCGTCCGGACGGACGCCGTATTCCAGTCCGGTGACCAGATTTTTGTAGTAGAATCCCACATGGCCGGGCAGGGTCTCCATCTCACGTTCAATGGCCTGCAGGACAGAATATTCCGTTGTCATGGCAGCAGCCTCCTTTTTGTCAGTATAACACAGGGCAGTTGCCGCAACAAGCTGTTTCGCAGAAGAATTGCAATTCCGGCAGAGATATGATAGAATATCCTCAACACTGAAAAGGAGAGAGCTGCATGGAAGAGGTATCCAAACTTCGGTTGCTGTTTACAGCGGCAAACTATATCAGAACACTTCCGGCATATCTGTCGGTTCTGACATCCCCCCACCGGGAGATCATCGAAAAGGACTTTAACCGCTGGTGGAAGATCTGCAGCGGAATGATGGATCCCATCAGTGTAAAGACCCGGTTTAAGGCGCTGAACTGGCTGCTGCTGTACAAGCCCGAATACCGGTCACTGCTGCTGCACCGGCTGCGCAGAAATCCCAAAACCATCGCTTCCGTGATTCAGTTTTTGGTGACCCGGATTCTGTGGAAGCCTCTGGAAAGTCTGTACATTGAGACGGAGGATATCGGCGGAGGCCTGTTCATCCAGCACGGTTTTTCCACCATCATCTGCGCGGAGCGGATCGGTGAGAACTGCTGGATCAACCAGCAGGTGACCATTGGTTATGTGGAAACAGAGTGTCCGGTTTTAGAGGACAATGTCATGGTGAACTGCGGCGCGAAAGTGCTGGGCGGTATTACCATGAAGCGAAACAGCCGTGCGGCAGCAGGTGCTGTTGTGGTGAAGGATGTGCCGGAAAATGCCATTGTGGGCGGTGTACCGGCGAAGGTCATCAAATATCAGGAATAAGAAAAGGAGCGGAATTTCCGCTCCTTTTTGTTATACTCCGGGTTTTCTCGCGGTAATGGTGGAGGACATGATGAATTCACCCACACTCAGGCCGCTGCCCCATTTTTCTTCATATTCTCTGGAAACCGGCTTTTCCTTCACGGAAACCTCTTCAAAACCGGCTGCTTTGATCATCCGGGCCAGGTCTTCGACCGAAGACGCGCCGGACACTCAGCAGGAGTGCATACTGGGGTCATTCTGCAGCTCCTCCGGGATCTGCTTCATGATGACGATGTCGCAGATGGAGATCCGTCCGCCGGGCTTTAGAACCCGGAAGATCTCCCGGTAGACTTTGCCCTTGTTGGGGGACAGGTTGATGACACAGTTGGAAATGCAGACATCGAAGGAATTGTCCGCAGCGGGGAGATACTCGATCTCGCCAAGACGGAATTCCACATTGCGGATCCGGTTTTCCTTGGCGATCCGCCGGGCGGTGCTCAACATGTCCGGTGTCATGTCGACGCCCACGGCTCTGCCACGGCGGCCTACAGCCACGCCTGCCAGAAATGCATCCAATCCTGCACCGCTGCCCAGATCAATGACCCATTCGCCGGGCTGAAGGTTTGCCGCCCGCAGGGGATTGCCGCAGCCCAGACCCAGATTGGCTTCCTTAGGCACAGAAGCCAGTTCCTCGGGGGTATATCCCACAGAAGAGGACATGACGGCGCTGTCCGTATCGCCGGTGAGGATGGAATGTTTGGGGTCGTGCAGGATCTGGGTATAGTCCTGCCGTACCTGATCATGGATATCGTGCACTGTGATCGCCTCCTTTTTTATCACTATAACACAGAATCCCGGCAGGGGCAAGCCCTGCCGGGGAAGGATCAGTCGTATTTGGAATCTCGGTCACAGGAGAGGATTTTTCCGGTTTCTGCATGGATCTCAAATTCATAGTCCCAGTCCCCGGAGCGGAACTGCACATCGTAATGGCCCATGCCGTCATCGATCTCATATTCCGTGTGGAGCCGGGTCACCTGATTTTTGGAAAGTCCAAGATGATCCAGGGCGATCTGTTCGGCCCGGTCTTTGGTAACGGGTTCGAAAACGGATTCCGCAGGCTCCGGAATTAACGACCTGCGGACAGCGTTCTCCACAGAATCTTCTGCCGCATCCAGTTTTTCTTCCATCCGGTCCTCGGCGGCATCCAGAGCCCGTGCCGCACCGGCAGCGCTGCATCCGGCCAGGGACAGAAGAAGGGAAAGAACAAGCAACAAGACGATCAGTTGTTTCATGAAGATCCTCCTTTTCTGTATTCTGAGTGACTTTATCATAGCGCAGCAATATGTCTGTTTCTGTGATGTTCTCACACAGTATGCCCGGTCAGAGCCGAAAAATACATAAAAAGAGGAAGCGGATATTTCCGCTTCCTCTGGATGCAGTTAGAACGCAGGACTGATGGTTTTGCGACGGCATACGCAGGAACCGATAAACGGCGTATATTACATAGAAATGCGCAGAAACTTTTTGGGTTCAATAAAATGATAAGACAGGATACTTACAACAAGCATCACAGCGATATATACAGGGTACCGGAATCCGTCGATGGTGCCATTTCCTGAAATGACCGTATAGCCCCAGCAGAGGTATTCACATACGACCACATGCCACAGGAAAATGGAGAAGCTGATTTTTCCCAGATACTGGACAGGCCGGATCTGAAGGAAGGCAGAAACAGGCTTGCAGTACAGTGCCAGATAAATCAGAATCGGATAAATAAATAAGGCAAGAGCTGCGCCGAGATCTCCGCAGATGACTTCCACACCAAATTTCAGCATAAGGAAGATAGAAAAAACCAGAGTTGCTGCACAGACAGGCTGAAGCCATTTGTGGGTGGATTCTTTTATATATGGATACAGTTCAGCCAAAGCACAGCCGGTGAAGAAGCAGAAGAAACTGTCACCCTGATGCGCAAAGGCCAGCGGTGCGGAGAGATAACCGCTTATCAGAGAATAACCCCAGATAATACCAAATGCCACCATGCAGGTATACTGGGTGCTATTTTTGGCGTGGTACGCAATGAAGAAAAATACCAGATAACATACAAACAGTGCACTGATAAACCAGGCCGAACTGTTATACGGAAAGTGTTCTCCCATGCCTCCGCCGTTCTGCATCAGAATGGTAAAAATGATCATATCCAAATGAATGGCACTCAGACCATTGCGCAGGACAGTGATTATCAGAGCAAAAGCATTTGTTATGATATACAAAGGGTATATCTTGGACAGCCTTTTTAATGTAAACTCTTTAAGAGACAGTTCATGCCTTTGAATCCGGGCCCGATAACCAACAGAGATCAAAAAACCGCTGGAAACAAAGAAAAAATAGTTGCCAACGGTGCCGCCAAAGAGCCGGATAAGCGAGGTGAGGGGAATCGAACTGATAAACGGACTTTCCGGAAGCGTGTGGAACAACACGATAAGAATGCTGAAGAATCCTTTCAGTCCGGTTATGGAATCCAGACGGCCTTCATATTTCATGGCATGACCTCCTTATTTTTGCAATATAGTACCATGGATAAGAATCAAAATCAAGGCGATATCCCGGAAAGTATGATCAATGCACGTTTGAAAAATAGCGGATTGGAGGACCGGCCTGATCTGTGATAATCTTTTTCTATGGGATCTGTTGGCGTGAAAACCAGATAACAGATTATAAAAAAGAAGGAGCGGAAATTCCGCTCCTTCTGGGGGTAGTTATTTAGAACTTGGGCTTGATGGCCTTATGATAGTGTGCATAAGTACAGGAGGGAGTGGAGCTCAGCACCTTACTCTCTGTTACTTCGCCGACGAACATCATGTGGCTGCCCAGGTCCTTCTTCTCGATGACCTTGCAGGAGAACATGGCGTTGCAGTTCTCGGTCAGGTAGAGAAGGCCGTTGTGGCTGCGCTTTGCTTCGGCCCAGGAATCCAGCTTGTTGACTTCCCGGCCGGTCTGCATGCCGAAGTGGCGGATGGTCTCAAAGGGGACATCCTCTGTCAGCACGCTGACATTGAACATGCCGGTGCGCTCGATCATTTCCCGGGTCAGATTGCCCATCTGCATGGAGATCACCAGATGGTCAGGGTTGCTTGCCACCTGCACGCAGGTATTGGCAATGCAGCCGTTGTCCTGATCTTCCCGTGCGGTAATTACGTGCATTCCGTAAGACAAATTGCGCAGTGCCGCAGGGTCGACCGCAGGTTTAGCCTGCTTAACGAAAGTAGCGCTCCAGCAGGCCCTTCAGAGCCTTGCCATGGCGGGCCTCGTCGCGGGCCATCTCGTGGACGGTGTCGTGGATGGCATCCAGGCCGTTCTTCTTGGCGCAGATAGCCAGATCGGTCTTGCCCTGGGTTGCGCCGAACTC
>JAFZGL010000055.1 GCA_017555395.1 Oscillospiraceae bacterium
ATACATAGATTATTACAATAACAGGCGTATCAAGGCAAGATTAAAGGGCTTGCCGCCTGCTTTGCACAGACAGCAAGCCCTCTTGGCTGCTTAAACAATTTGAGTTAGAAATATTTGTCTAACTTTTTGGGGTCACTTCACTTGCTCCGGCACATTTTTGTTACGATGCGTTGTTGATTTCCCGGAACCATCCGGACATTTCTTCGTCGACCCAAAGATAGTCTCCCACCTGTGTATAGGTGGAATCTTTGATCATAGGATAGCAGTAGGCAATACCGACGGACCCCATCCAGTCGGTATAGCACCAGCCATATCCCCGGTCTTTCATGGCTTGGGTCATGTCTGTGAGGTAAGCATGCATGGTCTCGTCGGAATAGCGGGTTTTGGATAAAACAGCATTCCAGCCAAGAACCCGGGGTCCCCATTCCCGAACCATGTATCCGACACCATATTCCTGCGCTACAGCAGCGACAGAATCCAGAGGACTGCTCTTGCCCCAAAAATTTTTGGATTTTGACATAGCAGACTCTCCATTTATAAGGACACCTTTTTCTTTATAAGGCCAGACTGCATTTTTCAGGATCTTGTCCAAATGCTTTTGATCAGCATACCGGAACAGAAAATCGCTTGCCCAATAGCAGTCACTGGAAAGTGCCATTTTGAGTTGCGCTGCGCCTTTGCCGGTAATATTTCCGTCGCCAACAACAGCAATGATACAACGGTCAGGGGAACTTTCCCGGATACCGTCGACAATTGGCGCCAGAAAGCCTGCGTTATCTTCGTCATTATATCCCCATGAGTATTCTAAAGGAGTAAAACTGAGATATTGATTGGGAATGTCCGCGTATCGGCGGGCAATTGCTTTCCAAAACTGTACCAGACCATATGCATTATCCGGATCCTGTACAAATTTATTCTCTTTGGCATAATCCGGCCAGTCGTGACCATACATACAGGATAAATTCAGATGGATATCCCGCTCCATGCACCAGGCAAGCAGCTGATCCAGCTCCTTCAGTCTGTTTTCGTTCAGACCATCCGGATGCGCATCCTTGCCATATGTACGTTTTGGAACTCTCCCGTGGTAGTATTTTGCGTTGAAAGAAAGTCGCACGAAGTTAAATCCGGCATTCTTGATCACATCAAGCTCGTGTGCCTGGGTCAGTTGGTCCGGCTGAGCGGTATCTGAAAGACCGACACCGTGCCACTCAGCAGGAAGATGGCTGCAGCTGGCCTCCGGCAGATTGGTTTCCCGGTTCAGCAGATCTGGGGTGATGATGGATTCGTCATAATGGGTAATCTCATCATAGGGAACAAAATCCGGCTTGGGCTCCAGTGACTTATAGTAGCGCAGCGCAGTTTCTGCGACTTCCTGTACGGACATGGGGTCTTTGAAGCGCATGTTCCGGTTTTCATCCCAGGGCATCAGCTTTTCACCGGTCTTTCGGTCAAAACGGGTCAGGGCATAGGAGACGGTAGCCACATCACCGTTAAATTCCTTGATATCCTTGACCAGTTCTGTGGCGCCGGGATATTTTCCAAAAAAAGTTCCCCACTGCTCCACTTCACCATTTTTATTTTCTGCAAGGACATAGCCTCTGTTTTCGTACCAGCCCAGAAGAGTATCGGCAATAGAACTGCTGTTGTGGGTCTTGGTCAGATCCTTCAGATTTTCGGAGTAGCTCTGCTTCTTATCCACACCAACCAGTGCTTCCGCATCAGCGGCATACATCATCTTCATGAACCAGCCCCGGGTGGCGGATTCGGCAGTGTTTTTTTCAGTGACGGTGTTGGTAAGGATCCAGCTGTCTTCGTAGAAACGCAGATTGTAGACCTTCTGCAGAATATCGGCGGCTTCCCGGATGGTACAGGGACGTTCCGGTTCTTCCAGAAGCGTCAGATCCACAATCCCCAGATCATGAGCCTCCCGGAGCTTTTCCGGAAGAGACTGTATAAACAGCTCCTCAGGGCTGAGAGTCGGTTCTGTTGTGGGGTCCGCAGTGGTTTCCGGAACGGTCTGTGCAGTGGTTTCCGGAGCCGTTTCCGGAACGGTGGAATGCACAGGTGCACAGGCAGAAAGCAGTATGGACAGAAGGATAATTGCGATCAATGACTGTTTCATGCAAAGCCCTCTCTTTCGGTTGCAATCTGGTAATCATTATAAATAGAAAACGGGTGATTTGCAATACGTATTTCATTATGCGCAGAATAAAGAAAAATTTGAAAGATAATGCTTTTTATCTTGCAAAAAGACTGTCTGTTTGTTACTATTATAAAATAAGATAAGAAAAAGGGGAGTACTGCCATGAGCCATGATATTCTGACGATCCTGCAGGAAAAAGCGCCCACCTTTTCCAAAGGTCAGCGCCGCATTGCCCAATATATTCTGGAAGCCTATGACAAGGCAGCCTTTATGACCGCCAACCGGCTGGGTAAAACCGTAGGTGTTTCCGAGTCCACGGTTGTCCGGTTTGCCGTGGATCTTGGCTTTGACGGCTATCCCAGCATGCAGAAGGCCATGCAGGAAATGGTGCTGAACCGTCTGACCTCCGTGCAGCGCATTGAGGTGGCCAATGACCGCCTGGGAGATCAGGATGTGATCTCCATGGTGCTCCATTCCGATATGGAAAAGCTCCGTCAGACCGATGAGACGCTGGACCGGAATGAATTTACAGCGGCGGTCAATGCCATTCTGAAGGCAAAGCGGGTTTACATTCTGGGTGTCCGTTCTGTGGCGCCCCTGGCCAATTTCCTGGGATATTATCTGAACTATATGTTCAACAATGTCCATGTTGTCTCCGGTTTCAGCGCCGGGGAGATGTTTGAGAAGATCGTTGGTGTCAATGCCGATGATGTGGTCATTGCATTTTCCTTCCCCCGGTATTCCTCTTCCACCACCAAGGGTGCCCAGTATTGCCGCAGTGCCGGTGCCACAGTCATCGGTTTCACAGACTCCAAGCAGTCTCCGTTGGGTCAGTGCTGCGATCATGTGCTGATCGCCAAGAGCGACATGGTCTCTCTTGTGGATTCTCTGGTGGCGCCGCTCAGCGTGATCAATGCCCTGATTGTTGCCATTGCCGCCAAGCGGGAAAAGGAAATCTCCCGAACCTTTGCCAATCTGGAGCGGATCTGGGATGAATACAATGTTTATGAAAAGCAGGTTGACAGAGAATGACATACGACGGAATTATCATTGGCGGCGGCCCTGCGGGCATGTTTGCCGCCATCACCGCGGCGCAGCGGGGACAAAAGGTTCTGCTGCTGGAGCGCAATGACCGGCTCGGCAAGAAACTGCTGATCACCGGCAAGGGCCGCTGCAACGTGACAAATGACTGCTCAGAGCAGGAAGTCCTGCAAAATACACCCCGGAACGGTCGGTTCCTCTACAGCGCCATGGCGGCTTTTCCCCCGGAAAAAGCCAAGGCCTTCTTTGAATCCCACGGATGCGCCCTGAAGACCGAACGGGGAAACCGGGTCTTTCCTGTGACGGATAAGGCGCAGTCTGTTCTGGACTGTCTGCAGAATGAACTGCGGCGGCAGAATGTCACGGTGAAAACTGCCCGGGTCAGAGAAATCGTCACCGTGGAAGGCAGAGCTGTGGGCGTAAAAACCCAGAATGACGTGATCCTGGCCTCATGGGTGATCCTTGCAACCGGCGGCGCGTCCTATCCCACCACCGGTTCCACCGGCGACGGCTATGATATGACGGAAAAGCTGGGACATACCATTGTTCCTGCTGTGGGAAGCCTGGTGCCTCTGGAAACCGCAGGCAGCGACTGTCAGGATATGCAGGGCCTTGCCCTGCGGAATGTGGGGGTAAAGCTGCTCAATGCCAAGGGCAAGGTGCTGTACAAGGATTTTGGAGAGCTGCTTTTTACCCACTTCGGCATTTCCGGCCCCACTGTGCTCTCTGCCAGCTGCCATCTGAAAGGGGAGGGCTGCAAGCTGGTCATTGATCTGAAGCCTGCGCTGGAGGACAGCAAACTGGACGACCGGATCCTGCGGGACATGGAGATGTATAAAAACCGGGCCATGGAAAACGCACTCATTGACCTTCTGCCCAAGTCCATGATTCCTGTGGTGCTGCGGCGGCTGGAGATCGATCCTGCCATGCAGGCAAACAGCCTGACCAAGCAGAAGCGCCGGGCACTGGTGGAACTGCTGAAGGGATTCACCGTGGAAATTGTGGGAAAACGTCCTGTGGCGGAGGCCATCATCACCTCCGGCGGCGTAAAGGTTTCTGAGATCGACCCTAAGACCATGGAGTCGAAAAAGGTACCGGGTCTTTATTTTGCCGGTGAGATTATCGACTGTGATGCCTATACCGGAGGTTTCAATCTGCAGATCGCCTGGGCTACCGCCTATGCGGCCGGCTGTGCGGCAAGCGATGCTAACAAGTAGTTTAGGATGTGTTGGTATGGGATCTGAATTTTTGACCTTTTATCATAAAAAACTGAAGAAGTCCTGGAAACTGGCCTTCTTCTCCGCATTCTGGATTGGACTTTTGGTGCATATTTATAAGTTTACCAACTTGCTGCCCAATCATGACTCTCTGTATAATTTTTACAGCAGCCAGAACATGGTTGCCTCCGGCCGATGGTTTTTGTCAATTGCCTGCGGCTTTAGTTCCTGGTTTGATCTGCCCTGGGTCATTGGCATCCTGAGCCTGTTTTTCATGGGACTGACAGCGGCCATGGTTGCGGAAGTGTTCCAAATGGAAAATCCAGTACTTATCATCTTGTCCAGTGCCCTGCTGGTGTCTTTTCCTGCCATCACTGCAACGATGGCCTTTGAGTTTACGGCGGATGGCTATATGCTGTCCATGGCGTTGGCGGCTTTCAGCACATGCCTGACCCGTATGGAATACATTGACAGGAAGCACTGGAAAAAGCTGGTGCTCAGCGGTGTCTGCATATGCTTGTCCTGCGGCATCTATCAGGCCTATGTTTCCTTTGCTTTTATACTGGCGGTCTGCTATTTTATGATGGAACTGCTGGAAAATCGCCGGACAGACAGGGAACTGTGGCATTGGATTGCAGCACAGGTATTGATCTACGGCTGTGCACTGGCAGCTTATTACGGAATCTGGAAGCTGTGCATGGCTGCTGCGGGGATTGGCGCGACTACCTATCTGAACATTGACCAGGTGGGTATCATGACGCCTTCCCAGCTGAGTGGTGCGGCAGTGACTGCGGTGATCCATTTTGTCCGTTTTTTCCTGGAATGGAACATTCTCCAGCATGGTGTTACAGTCTATTCCGTGCTGAATATGCTGTTCTTGGTGTTCTTTGGGATTGGCCTTGTTTACGGAGCATATAAGGGAGGCTGTCTGAAAAGAAAGCAGCGGGCGTTTTTGCTGCTGCTCTGTGTGGCATCCCTGCCGTTCGGCTGCTATATCTGGATGCTGACGGCACCCGATGTTTATTACAAGACCATCATGCTTCAGTCGGTAGCGGTGCTGTACATCTTTATGGCTGTGTTGTTTGAATATTTGGTTCGGCACACGGGATGCAAAGCCGGTAATTTTGCATTGGCGCTGCTGACAGCGATTGTGATGAACAATTCCGTTGCGGCGAATATGAGCTATACCTATATGGATCTGTGCTATGAAAAAACATACGCAGCTGCCGTAGAACTGAGCACTCGGATCCATCAGCTGGATGACGGAACCCAGCGCCATATCGTGCTGTGCGGAAACCTGGATTTCTGGCAGCAGGAGGACTACTTTGATCACAGCAAACTGCGCCAGCTGGGTGCCTGGAAGGAATTGGACAGAACGATCCTGATGCCTCAGTACCTTTCACTGTACACAGATCTGGATCTGTCCTACTACAGAATCCACCGGTTGGAGCATCCTGTCGTGAAAAATGATCTGAATATTCCTGCCCCCTATAATTGGGAGTTCCGGTCTCCGGTTCTGGGATCGGAGGACGGAAAAGCCTGGGCGAAGAAGCCGGAGGTGCAGGCAATGCCTGTCTGGCCTGCCCGGGACAGTGTTCAGGTTATGGGTGATACTGTTGTTGTGAAGCTTTCGGAAACAGAGGAGCAGGTGTCCTGAGAAAATCTATCATTGACAAATCAGGTAACCTGTAATAAAATACTTGAGGATAGTGCTTAGAAAGAAATTTTTGGAGGGACTTATCTATGTTTGAGAAACTTGCAAAGTACGCAGCCAGAACTCTGGAACTGGATATCGACGACATCAGCCCTGATTCCACCTTCGAAAGCCTGGGCATTGATTCCCTGGACGTGGTCGAAATGATCATGGATCTGGAGAGCGAGCTGGGTATTGAACTGGAGATGGAGGATCAGAAGATCACCACTTTCCAGGAACTGGCCGACTTCATCGAGTCCAAGCTGAACTAAATTTATAAACTTGTTTCAAGCTGACCGGCTTATAACAAGGTCGCACTAGTCGGGGCGTTAGCGGTTCCCTCTGCCTGCAGTCCGCTTCAGCAGGGATGAATTCCCACACCCGGATAACCGAATACCGAAGCGGTCTTGCGCAATGGGAAACCGTGAACCATGTCAGGTGGGGAACCAAGCAGCATTAAGCGGACCTTCTCGTGTGCCGCAAGGCTCCCGTTTCCGGTACGGTTGTACAAATGTGGGTGTGCGATCTTGTTATGAGCCGGTCTTTATTTTAGGGGCAATCCCTGAAATCATCTTATTTGCTGACAGCGGATCTGTTGCCGCAATACTGCACAGTGAAAGCTTCGAAATACATAAAGTATTCCTTCAGCTTCCACTGCTGGTCTTGCGACAATATCTCCTGCCGTCAGTCAAATAATCTGCTTTTGCGGGAATGCCATGTTTTTATGATTGAAAGAAAGGATGGGGAATATGGCAACTTATCAGGCTTTATACCGGAAATACCGTCCTCAGACTTTCGATGATGTTTCCGGTCAGATGGCAGTGACCCAGACGCTGAAGACCCAGCTGGTCTCCGGACGAATGAGCCATGCCTATCTCTTCACCGGATCCCGGGGTACCGGCAAAACCTCCTGTGCCAAAATTCTTGCCAAGGCGGTCAACTGCCTGAATCCCGACAACGGCAATCCCTGCAACTGCTGCAGTGCCTGCCGTGCTATTGATTCCGGTTCCTGCATGGATGTTCTGGAGATTGACGCAGCTTCCAACAACGGTGTTGACAATGTCCGTGACCTGCGGGATGATGCGGTCTATTCTCCCTCTCAGGTGAAGATGCGCGTGTACATCATCGACGAGGTGCACATGCTGTCCATTTCTGCCTTCAATGCGCTTTTAAAGATCATTGAAGAGCCGCCGGAGCATCTGCTGTTTATCCTGGCCACCACGGAACTGCACAAGGTGCCAGCCACCATCCTGTCCCGGTGTCAGAGGTTTTCCTTCAGGAGAATCTCTCAGGAGGATATCGCAGCCAGACTGCAGTATGTGGCCTATCAGGAGAATATTGACCTGGATGACGGTGCGGCCCGTGTGATCGCCCGGCTGGCCGACGGCGGTATGCGTGACGGCCTGAGCCTGCTGGACCAGTGTGCTTCCGCCACCACGGGAGAACTGACCGCGGAGCGGGTCTATGCCTGTCTGGGTATTGCCGGCGAACAGAAATGCGGCGAATTGCTGGGCTATATCACAGCCCATGATACAAAAAATGCACTGGAGCTGTTCAACCGGCTCTATACTGAGGGTAAAGACCTGTCGGCATTGCTGGATGAGCTGGCCTGTCTGATCCGGGATCTTCTGGTGATGAAGACTGCCGGAAATGCAGGCATCACCATGCTCTCCGGTGTGGCCTCTGATCAGGAGGTTCTGATGCTGACCAAGGCGCTGACCAGTGCCGAACTGGTGCGGATGATGAATCTGATCCAGACAACCCTGGCCGGTTTTACCAGAAATGCCAGCCGCCGGATGGATGCGGAGCTTTGCATTCTGGAGATGTGCCAGCCGGAACTGAGTCTGGATGCCAAGGCGCTGAACGCCCGTCTGACCCGGCTGGAGGATCAGATCAAGAGTGGTGCCATCACCGTTGCGGCGGTGCCTCAGAAGAAGGCGGCTTCCGCAGTTGATGACTTTGATGATGACCGGCCTCCCATGCCGGATGACTCTGACGCGCCTCCCGGTGAGGACGGCTCCATGATGCCTCCGCCGCCGCCCCAGAGCGACGGTCCCATCGGCTTCTGGTCCGATCTGGTATCGGCCGTCCGCAAGGAACTGCGGCCCCCCGGAAGCGGCTTCTTTACCAATTCTCCCCAGGCACCTGTCCGGGGTGTTCTCCGGGGAAACCGGCTGGAGCTGCACTGCAGCAATAAGTTCATTGCCGAGAGCATCGACAAGCCTGAGATCCTGGAAACCGTGGCCCGGAAAGCCGGCGCCATGCTGGGCCAGCCGGTGCGTGTATTCATCGTGGATCTGACTGCCAAACCGGCGGGCAATCCCCGGATGGAGCAGCTGATGAAATTTGGCATGGAACACAGCGATATTGTGAAAATCAAAAACAATTAAGATAGGAGTTTTTTACGATGGCAAAAGGTGGATTCCGTGGCGGTATGCCCGGTGGTATGAATCAGGCTGCTATGATGAAGCAGGCTCAGAAGATGCAGCAGGATCTGCTGCGCATGCAGGCAGAGCAGGAAGCAAAGACCTTCACTGCAGCAGCAGGCGGCGGCATGGTCAATGCAACCGTCAACGGCAAGCATGAGCTGGTGAATCTGGATATTAAGCCCGAGGCTGTGGATCCTGATGATGTGGAGATGCTGCAGGACATGATCATTGCGGCTGTCAACGAGGCAATGCGCACTGCCGATGCAGAAGCAGCCAACAACATGTCCCGTCTGACCGGCGGTCTGAACCTGGGCGGTCTGTTCTAAGGAGGCATCATGCAGTTTTTCCCTGCAGCACTCCAGAATCTTTCCGACCAGTTCGCCAGACTCCCCGGCATCGGAGGCAAGACCGCCCAGCGGCTTGCATTCCATGTGCTGAGCATGGACATAGAGGAAGCGGAGGAATTTGCCCAGGCCATTCTCAAAGCTAAGCAGGAGGTCCATACCTGTCCCTGCTGCCAGAACCTGACTGACCGGGAGATTTGTCCCATCTGTGATGACGACATGCGTGACCATGGTGTCATCTGCGTGGTGGCGGAACCCAAGGACGTCATTGCCATGGAGCGCAGCCGGGAATTCCGGGGTGTTTACCATGTGCTTCACGGTGTGATCTCTCCTCTGAATCATGTGACCCAGGATGATATCAAGATCCGGGAACTGCTGATGAGAGTCGCCTCCGGAGAGGTTCGGGAGGTCATCATGGCCACCAACCCCGATACGGAAGGTGAGGCTACGGCTATGTATATTTCCCGTCTCCTGCGGCCTATGGAGGTCAAGGTGACCCGCCTTGCCTACGGTGTTCCCGTGGGCAGCCAGCTGGAATACGCAGACGAAGTAACCCTGTCCCGCGCCCTGGAAGGAAGACAATTGATTTAAAAAACAAAAGCAGGAGCATTCGCTCCTGCTTTTGTTTATTCAATTGGATCAGGGATTGCCCAGGGATGGATGAATCCCTCCAGAGCCTGATAGTCTACGCCAAGAATATGATCGGTATTCTGGCTGATCAGACTGCCTGCCGGGAAACAGACGTCCAGACAGTTGTTGAAGTTCAGATACTCAAACCGGAAGGCCTGCTCCATTTCCCGGGAAAGTTCAGTATCCGGCATGCTGACAGTTTCAAGGATCCGCTTGCCCAGGGCTTTTTCATCACAGATAAAGAGATCCGCAATGTCTACAATATCTCCGGTTTCCCGGTTAAACACGGTGTGGGTACTTGTCTGATGATGAAGACCATCTCCGATGGGGCGTGTTACATAGGCGGTGTACCAGATCAGCCGATCATTGGCGGCGGAAGGGGAAATATCCTGGAACAAATGGTGTGACTGAAACATGGGCTTCTCTTCCGTTTTCTGATAGCATTGCCATGCGAATTCCAGTTCCGCATCCAGGTCATACAGGATGCCCATGTCCTCATAATAGGAGAGTATCTGCTTCTGAGTCTGAGAATTCAGCGTATCAAAGGTCGGAAGGCCTCCTACGCTGACATTGTGGGGCCCGACCGGTTCCTGTTCCCACAGAATATCGATGCCCTCGGGGGAAAAATAGGTTGTGTGGGTATAGTCTTTGCGGATGGTCAGCTCTGTTCCGTCTTTCAGAACATAGGGCTCCGGCAGTATAACGGATTCTACATAGATCCGTTTGCTGTAAGAACCGTCAGGTGTCCGTTTCAGATCGTAGGCTGTGATATAGGGCTTGATCAGCTCACCGGACAGAAGCCCATCTTCGATTCCGGAAAAACTGTAGACCATGGTATTTTCATCGGCAAGGACAATATCGTCTTTTCCTAAAATTTTTAACTCGATATAGCCATCTTTCGATATGACGGACTGTACTTCGCCATAAATGATGTTCGTTCCGCAGCCGGTCAGCAAAAATACCAGAGACAGAATCAAAAGCAGCTTTTTCATGGAATCACCTCTTATATTTATCATAGCAGAAAATGATGCAAAAAGAAAGTCCGTCAGATTATTCTGACGGACTGTGATTATTAAGATTTCTTTTTCTCGGGCAGCTGGGCCAGGGTCACGGCGATGAACATCAGACAGCAGCCGGAGATCTCCCAGAACGTCATGGTCTCCTTCAGGATGATGGCGCCGCAGATGACAGCCACCACGGACTCCATGCTCATGATGATGGAGGCGGCGGTGGGATCCAGATCCTTCTGGCCGATGATCTGCAGAGAGAAAGCAATGCCGCTGGACAGGATACCGGCGTAGGCAATGGAGCCGAAGGCAGCCTTCACATCCGCCATGACCACAGTCTCTGTGGTGAGCATCATCACCAGCGAAAAGACCACCACAACAAAAGATTGAACGCAGTTTAAACGGATACCGTCGACACCTTCGCCCCAGAGATCCACACAGAGAATCTGAATGGCAAAGCCCAGGGCGCAGCCCATCAGCAGCAGATCACCCTTGTTGACCTGAGTGACACCCACACAGCTCAAAAGATACAATCCGATGACTGCCAGAATGATGCCCGCAACAGCGCCTTTGGTGGGTTTGCGCTTCAGGAACAGTCCCAGGACGGGCACCAGCACGATATACATTGCGGTAATGAAGCCGGCCTTGCCCGCATCAGAGTATACAAGCCCCATCTGCTGCAGGGTTGTGCCCATGCAAAGGCCCAGACCGCAGAGGAAGCCGGCTTTCCACAGCCGGGGATCCTGCCACTTTGCGGCGGATTCTCTCATGCTGCACTTGCCGATGTCAAAGGCCGTGGCCAGCAGAACAAGAAAGGCCACCGCAAGGGAATTCCGGAAAAAGAGAAAGGTAAAAGGATCAATCAGATCCATGCTGACGCTCTGGGGGATAAAAGCAGAACCCCAGATAATAACGGCAGTGGCAATGCAGATACTGCCGCGAAGTTTGTTTTTCATAAATAATCACCGCCGGATACTCTACCATATTCCCGGAAAAAAAGCAAGAGGATTGCAATTTCCGGGTAATATGCTATAATCGTCAAAAAGACAAGGAGAATCAAAATGGCAGAACTGTTTCTTCCCACACTGCATACCTTTGCCATGAAGAATATTTTCACCGGCTCCTGCGGCCACTTCCGGTTCCGGGCAGAGCCTAATGTGATCATGGCCACAGCCAAGGAAGTGGATTTTCAGCAGAGTACCATCCGATGCGAATACTGGCACGGACTGTATTGCTACGAAAAGAGTGAGATGGAGGGTGCTGAGACCTTTCCCCTGACAGAAGAGGGAAGGGAAGCCATGAAAAAATGGCTGGAGTCGAATATTTAAGGAAGACCGCTGCGGAAGCAGCGGTCTTTTTCGTAAAAATCGAAATTTATACTTGCCAAAATATACTGTTATTGTGTATAATATCCCCGTTTGCATAGAAAAGGAGGTGCCGGAATGAATGATCTTGCCTATTACAAGCTGACAGCCCTTGCGTCTGCTCCGGATGCGCTGGATAAGGCAGCGGAATATCTGGCATCTCATATGCGCCAGTTCCTGAAAAAACGGGACAAGGTTCTGATCCTGTTTCCCAATGCACCAGCAACTGTGGGTACGCTGATCAAGGAAGCGGTTCTGCGCTGCGGCGCGGAGCCTCAGTTCCTGGAAGAGGATCACCGCTGGCTGACGATCCTGAAAACCGCATTCATCACCCGCAGCGACTGCATCATCGGCTATCCGCTGACGCTGCTGGGTCTTGCGAAAGTGGCAAAGCACATGGGCACACCCCTGTTTGCCAGAAATGTACTGATCGGCGGCTATCCCAGCCAGAAGTGGATGGTGGACGGCATTGCCCACGGTCTGGACTGCAAGGTCTGGGGCTGTTATGATCCCGGTTTGAGCGCCATGATCGCCGGCTTCAATTGCCATCTGGGTCACATTCATCTGCGGCAGGATCGGTACCGTGCCCGGATCTGGGACAAGCAGGACAAGGATCTTCCGGAAGGGGAGATCGGCAGGGTAGTGCTGTCACCCACCTGTGACGATGAGCTGATGTTCGATACCGGTGACTCCGGCAGAATTGATTCTTCTCCCTGTGCCTGCGGCAATCCCGCCCCCAGACTGATGGAGCTCAGCACCAGCAACGGCATCCATCCCGATCTCTCCGAACTCTGGGAGACCTGTCATTACTGGGGCAGCATCCTGGACTGCAAGATCGCCAACACCGGCTACGGCCTGGAACTGGAAGTTGTTGTGTTCCCCGGCGAGAAGCTTCCCAAATTCCCCAGCTGCGCGAAACTGCTGGTCAGAGCCTGGAATCCGGAATCCGATGAGCCGTTTCCCCATGCCTATATCCTGAAAAGACGGCTTTTTTCCCGGTAACCCCATTGACATTTTTCTTCAATGTGGTAGAATACAGAAGATATGCAAAAACCATGCGGAAACCAAGCAGCCAATGCATCCTCAGCGAGAAGGGAACCGGTGAGAGCCCTTTGTTGACATTCCTGCGCGCCACTTCCTGCGTTGCCCGGGATGACCGGGACGGGTGCTCCCGTTACAGAGCAGCCAAGATGTCCCCATTGGGGATAAATTAGGGTGGTACCGCGAGTCTGTTTTCCTCGCCCCTATTACTGGGGGCGAGGTTTATTTTTTGCTATTGTAAACTAATTTGGAGGTAATTCCCAATGAGCAATCCCAAGCCTTACGGCGTAAACGAACTGCGCGAGATGTTCCTGAGCTACTTTGAGAGCAAGAACCATCTGCGCCTGCCCAGCTTTTCCCTGATCCCCCAGAACGATAAGTCCCTGCTGCTGATCAACTCCGGCATGGCCCCCATGAAGCCCTACTTCAAGGGCGAGGTGGAGCCTCCCCGCCGCCGTGTCTGCACCTGCCAGAAGTGCATCCGTACCGGTGACATCGAGAACATCGGCAAGACTGCACGCCACGGCACCTACTTTGAGATGCTGGGCAACTTCTCCTTCGGCGACTACTTCAAGGAAGAAGCCATTGAATGGTGCTGGGAATTCCTGACCAAGGTTGTCGGTCTGGATGAGAACCGTCTGTATCCCTCCATCTACGAAAATGATGACGAGGCATTCGAGATCTGGAACAAGAAGATCGGCATCGCTCCCGAGCGGATCTTCCGTTTCGGCAAGAAGGATAACTTCTGGGAGCATGGTGCAGGTCCCTGCGGCCCCTGCTCTGAGGTCTACTATGACCGCGGCGAGAAGTACGGCTGCGGCGATCCCAACTGCACCGTGGGTTGCGAATGCGACCGCTACATGGAAGTCTGGAATAACGTCTTCTCCCAGTTTGACAACGACGGCCACAACAACTACACCGAACTGGCACAGAAGAACATCGACACCGGCATGGGCCTGGAGCGTTTGGCTGTTGTCTGTCAGGATGTCAACTCCCTGTTCGATGTGGACACCGTCATGAACATCACCAACAAGGTCACCGAGCTGACCGGCGCCTCCTACGGTGTCAGCGCCAAGATGGATGTTTCCCTGCGTGTTATCACCGACCATATCCGCGCATCCTCCTTCATGATTGCAGACGGCGTTCTGCCCTCCAATGAAGGCCGCGGCTACGTCCTGCGCCGTCTGCTGCGCCGGGCTGCCCGTCATGGCAAGCTGCTGGGCACCAACGATCCCTTCCTGTTCAAGGTGGTCGAGACTGTTGTTCAGGAGAACGAAGGCCACTACACCTACCTGCGTGAGCGTGCTGAGTATATCACCCGTATCGTCAAGATCGAGGAAGAGTCCTTCGGCAAGACCATCGATACCGGCATGGGCCTGTTCGGTGAGATGATGGCAAAGCACAAGGAAGAGGGCAAGACTGTCTTCTCCGGCGCCGATGCCTTCCTGCTGGCTGATACCTACGGTTTCCCCATCGACCTGACCGCTGAAATGGTGGAGGACGAGGGTATGACCATCGACATGGAAGAGTTCACCCGCCTGCGTGAAGAGCAGCGTGTCCGTGCCCGTGAGGCCCGCAAGGCTCTGGGTGACCTGGGCTGGGCCGGCATCGACCTGGGCAAGGATATGCCTGAGACCCAGTTTGTCGGCTACACCGAGAACGCCGCCTGCGCAAAGGTTCTGGCCATTGTCTCCGAGGAAGAACTGCAGCAGACCGTCGGTGAAGGCGCTGAGGCTATTCTGGTGCTGGACAAGACTCCCATGTACGCTGAAATGGGCGGCCAGGTTGCTGACCACGGTGTCATTGAGACCGGTTCCGGCAAGTTTGAGGTCAACAACGTCCAGAAGAACAAGGGCGGCAAGTATATGCACTACGGCAAGATGGTGTCCGGTGTGCTGAACGTGGGCGATGAAGTCACCGCTTCTATCTGCGTCAAGCGCCGTAAGGCCATCATGCGCGGCCACTCCGCCACCCATCTGCTGCAGAAGGCACTGCAGAAGGTTCTGGGCGACCATGTCCACCAGGCCGGTTCCTATGTGGATGAGGACCATCTGCGCTTTGACTTTACCCACTATGCAGCCATGACCGCTGAGGAGATTGCAGCTGTTGAGGCTCTGGTTCAGGAGCAGATCCTGATGGGTCACGGTGTGGATATCCGCGAGATGCCCATCGCTGAAGCCAAGGAGATCGGCGCTGCTGCTCTGTTCAGCGAAAAGTACGGCGATGTGGTCCGTGTTGTCAACATGGGTGGCTGGTCCATCGAACTGTGCGGTGGTACCCATCTGGACAACACCGCCAAGGTCGGTGCATTCCGCATCGTTTCCGAGGCTTCCGTTGCTTCCGGTGTCCGCCGTATCGAAGCCATCACCGGTGAGGCTTTCCTGCGTGACGCCGCTTCCAGCCGTAAGATGCTGAATGAAGTCTGCGCCACCGTCAAGGTCAAGAAGCCTGAGGAACTGGAGAACAAGCTGAATGCTCAGCTGGAAGAGATCAAGGCTCTGAAGAAGGAAATCGAAGCCTACAAGGCCAAGGAAGCTGCCGGCGCTGTCGATCAGCTGCTGAACGGCGCCAAGGCTGTTGGCGCTGTCAAGGTTCTGACTGTCAAGCTGCCCGGCGCCGATGCCGGCAAGCTGCGCCAGATGGGCGACGTGCTGAAGGATAAGGACGCATCCGTGGTTGCTGTCCTGGCTTCTGCCGCTGAAGACAAGGTCACCTTCCTGGCTGTCTGCGGCAAGGATGCAGTCAAGGCCGGTGTCAAGGCTGGCGATATCGTCAAGAACGTCTGCGCTGTCTGCGGCGGCAAGGGCGGCGGCAAGCCCGATTCCGCTATGGGCGGCGGCAAGGACGCCTCCAAGATGGATGAGGCTCTGAACGGCGTTGCCGAATTTGTCGGTACTCTGGTTAAGTAATTCATAAACTGAAGGGCGCTGCCGCAGGGCGGCGCCCTTTTCTTAAAGAAAGGAGGATGTCATGCGAAAACTCATGTGGTTTACCCTTGGATTTGCCATCTGCTGCGCAGCGGCGGCCTATGGACTGCTGTACTCCTGGCTTCCTCCTGCTGCTGCAGCGGGGATGGCGCTGACAGTGACCGCTGTCTGCCTTGTAAGAAAGAAAACCCTGCTGAAGGCTGCGCTGCTGATCCTGATGGGATGCCTTGCCGGAGTCCTCTGGTTCGGCGGTTTTTATCTGATCCGGCTTCAGCCGCTGCGTTCACTGGAAGGCGTGCAGGTCCCGCTGTCCATAACGGCATCGGATTACAGCTATGAGACCGGCTACGGCACCGGTCTGGAAGGATATACGGACATTGACGGAAAACAGTATCGGATCCGCACATATCTGGATGAGGAAGTGATCCTGTCTCCCGGCGACCGGGTGGAGGGTGTTTTTCAGCTCAGGCTGACGATTCCTGACGATAATACGGATTCCACCTATTATCAGGGAAACGGAATCTTTCTCTTTGCCTACCAGAAAGAAGAGATCGCAGTACATGCAGCGGATCGGATCCCGGTGCGGTATTTCCCGGCGCAGCTGCGTCAGAAGATTCTGGCATGTCTGGATGAGGTATTCCCGAAGGACACGGTTTCCTTTGCAAAAGCACTGCTGCTGGGCGATACCAATGAACTGGATTATGAAACAGACACTGCCTTCAAAATCAGTGGTATCCGCCATATCGTGGCGGTATCCGGTCTGCATGTGTCCATGCTGTACAGTCTGATCTGCACACTGACGGGAAGAAAACGATTTTTGAGCGCCCTGGCAGGGATTCCGGTACTGCTGCTGTTTGCGGCAGTGGCGGGATTTACCCCTTCGGTGAACCGTGCCTGCGTGATGGTCTGCCTGATGATGCTCTCGCAGCTCTTTGACCGGGAATATGATCCGGCCACAGCCCTTTCCTTTGCGGTCCTTGTGATGCTGCTGGCCAATCCCATGACGGTCACATCCGTCAGCCTGCAGCTGTCCTCACTTTGTGTAGCGGGCATCCTGCTGTTCCAGAAGCCAATCAGCCGCTGGCTTCAGGGAAAGCTGCCGAAGAGAAAGGGAATTGCCGGAAAACTCCAGGGACTGTTCTGCGGCAGCATTTCCGTGACGGTCAGTTCCATGAGCCTGGTAACACCTCTGTCAGCAGCGTATTTTGGAACCGTGAGCCTGGTGAGTATCCTGACCAATCTGCTGACGCTGTGGGCCGTGTCTTTGGTTTTCTGCGGCATGGTAGCTGTCTGCCTGCTGTATCTGATCAGCCCGGCGCTCGCTGCTGTATTGGCCGGAATCCTGTCCTGGCCCATCCGGTATGTGCTGGTGACAGCAAAGATACTCTCCTCTGTGCCTCTGGCAGCCGTGTATACGAGAAGCCTGTTTGTGGTGGGGTGGCTGATCTTTGTGTATCTTCTGCTGGCTGTTTTCTGCCTGAAGAAGGACCGAAAACCGGGGATTTATATATGCCTGGGAACCATAGGCCTTTGCGCGGCA